>CAYGRI010000046.1:0-21848 GCA_964352155.1 uncultured Maritimibacter sp.
GAAGGTGTATAGCTGCAGCTCGACAAGGTCGGCCAGGCTGGTGATCTCTTTCTTGGTGTTGAAGTTGCACGGGTCGTGACCCGCGGCGGACAGCCAGGTGACGCCGACCTTGGCATATTCCTCGCGCCAGATATCGGCCAGGCCGTATTGGTTGAACAGCACCGGCACGTCGAGAATGTGCTTGGTGGCAAAGGGGAAGTAGCCGCCGAAGGTCTGCAGCGGCGTGGGCGAGGCCATGGAATCGTCGTCGGAATGCACACCGTCGATGGTGCCGCGCTGCAGGGCCTGGAACAGCTCTCCGGTGGGGACGATCTGGTCGGCGTAGAACAGCTCGATCTGCAACTCGCCATTGGCGGCGGTGTTTATCGCGTCGATGATCGGCTTGGTCACATGCTCGCCCAGAGCGGCACCGGCGTAGGTCTGAAAGCGCCAGGTGATCGGCTCTGCCTGCGCCAGGGCGGGAGTGGCCAGGGGGGCGGCGACAGCGCCGACACCGGCGGTCTTTAGAAACTTGCGTCTGGTTGTCATGATGGTGGTCTCCTTGTCAGGGGTGCGTTTCTTGCGCCCTTCGCGGGCATTCTCGTTAGTTTCCGTAGACATAGCCGGGCAGCCACAGGGCGATTTCCGGGAATGCCATGATCACGATCAGGGCCAGCACCATCACGCCCACAAAGGGGATGATGGACCGGTAGATGTCGCGCAACGTGACCTCTGGCGGGGCCATGGCGCGCATCAGGAACAAGTTATAGCCGAAAGGCGGGGTCATATAGGCGATCTGCGTGGTGATGGTATACAGCACACCGTACCACACCAGATCAAAACCGAGGGCGCCCACCAGCGGCACATACAAAGGCGCCACGATGACCAGCATCGCGGTGTCGTCCAGAAAGGTGCCCATCAGGATAAAGCTGAGCTGCATCAAGATCAGGATCGCCCAGGGCGACAGGCCCATTTGCTCGGTGAACAGGCTTTCGATCGCCTTCACGGCGCCCAGCCCGTCGAACACCGCGCCAAAGCCCAGGGCGGCCAGGATGATCCACATGAACATGCAAGAGATGCCAAGGGTCTGGCGGGCGCAGGATTCAAAGATCGCCCAGGTCATCCGCCGCTTGAGGATCGAGGCCGCCAGCGCCGTCAGTGCCCCGATGGCGGAGCTTTCGACCAGCGAGGTCCAGCCGTTGACGAAGGGCACCATCATCATCGCAAAGATCAGCAGCGGCAGCAGCCCGGCGCCCAGCAGGCGGATCTTTTCGGCGCGCGGCACGTTCTGGGCGTCTTTCATGGCGGGTCCGAGTTCGGGCCGGATCCGGCAGCGGATCCAGATATACAGGATGAACATGCCCGCCATCATCAGCCCCGGGATCACTCCGGCCAGCCACAGCTGCCCCACCGGCTGGCGCGCGATCATCGCATACAGCACCAGCACCACAGAGGGCGGCACCAGAATGCCCAGCGACGAGCCCGCCTGGATCACCCCGGTGACCATGGTCTTGTCATAGCCTCGGCGCAGCAGTTCGGGCAGGGCGATGGTGGCGCCGATGGCCATGCCTGCCACGCTCAGCCCGTTCATTGCGGACACCAACACCATCAGTCCGATGGTGCCGATGGCCAGCCCGCCGCTGACATTGCCCATCCAGACATGGAACATCCGGTACAGATCGTCCGCCAGCCGGCTTTCCGACAGGACATAGCCCATGAAGATGAACATCGGCAGCGTCAGCAGAGGGTACCATTTCATCAGCTTCATTGCGGCCGAGAACGGGATGTCCTGCCCGCCGGTGCCCCACAGTGCGATCGCGGCAATGGCGGCGATGGCGCCGATGGCACCGAACACCCGTTGCCCGGTGAACAGCATCAGCATCATGGCGCCAAACATGAAAAGGGCGATGTACTCCTGGCTCATGTCCGGGCCTTTGCAATGTCATGCCCGGCCAGGCGCGCGATGTCCTTGAACAATTCCGACAGCGCCTGCAACAGCATCAGAAGGAAGCCCAGGATCATGATCGTCTTGATCGGCCAGATATAGGGGCGCCAGGCGGTGGCGGAGCGTTCCAGGAACCCGATCTCTTCCGATCCGGTCACCAGCCCGGTGAAAAAGCTGATCGGTTCTGTCCCCCAATAGCCCAGCGAATAGGCTGTCGACCCCAGCGCGCCGTACAGCAGCACGCACAGGTAGAAGATCAGGAAGAACACGGTCACGCAATCCACCGCCGCCTTTCGGCGCAACGACCATTCGCCATAGAACAGGTCCATCCGCACGTTGGATCCCATCTGGATCGCATAGGGGCCGCCGATGATGAAATAGGCCACCATCGCGAATTGCGCCATTTCCAGCGTCCAGGGCGAGGGCAGAAAGAAGGTCTTCGAGATCGAGGACCACAGCAGGATCCCCATCATCACGAACAGGCTCCACATCGCCAGTCGCCCGATCCGCCGGTTGATCGCATCGACAAAGCGGACATAGCCCAGCAGCACGCGGATCATGCGGCCCCCTTTCGTTGGTAACGGTCCAGCGCCGTGGTGATCCAGGGGGCGAGGATATGGGCCATGGTGGCCTGCGCGGCCCCGGTCCGGATCAGATCGTTGCGGATCTCCAGCATCACGCTGGGCAAGGTGTTCGCCGCGCCATGCAGATCCAGCGTATGGGCCACGCCGTCGGCGGCGCTGTAGGGCTCGTTCAGCCGCACGCGCAGGCCGATGTCCGCGGGCGTCGCGGCCAGCATGGCGGTGGCAAAGCCTGCGTCCCGTCCGTGCAGGATGCCGATCTGGCTGTCGCGGCGCTGCCCGTTGTAGACCGGGGTAAAGCTGTGGACCGTCACCATCAGCCGCAGCGTCGCCCGCCGTTCGCGCAGGGTGTCAGAAAGCGCCGCGCGGAAGGGGGCATAAACGGCCTCGACGCGCTGCTGCCGCTGTAGGGCGGACAGGTTGGCATTGCCGGGAATGTCGAAGACCTCGCTGCGCGCGGGGATCGCGCTGGGCGCCTCTGGCGGGCGGTTGCAATCATAGACCAGCCTGGAGACACCGCCCGAGACCAGCGCCGCCCCCAACAGCCGCGCCAGAGCCTCCGCCACGCCCAGGGCGCCCGGATCCCACGCGATATGGCTTTGCAGCGTCTCCGCCGGCAGGCCAAGGCCCCGCAGCTCTGCCGGGATCCGGTGCGAGGCATGTTCGCACACCACCAAGGTGGCCGCCCCGGCGGAACCGGGCTGCACATGGACGGCTGGGCCAAAGTCTGGGGCACGATGCGAATCCGGCATGAGGCGATGCTTCCCCAAAGCGAAAGCCCGTGTCAACAAAGCATCTGAAGAATATTGCACAGGCGTTCGGTCTGTGTAACGATCTTTTCAATTGTTGGGCTGTGGGGAGGAAGCAGGCCATGTCCATAGCCCAAGCGATCCAGTCCCGCCGGGACAGCATGACCCGGTCAGAGCTTCAGCTTGCCGGAGTTTTGCTGGACGAGTACCCGATCTCTGGCCTGTGCAGCATCACCGAACTGGCCGAAAAGGCCGATGTCTCTACCCCCACGGTCGCGCGCATGGTGCAAAAGCTGGGATTCTCGGGATACGGACCGTTCCAGGCGGCGCTGCGCGAGGAATTGGGTGAGATGATCTCCAACCCCATTTCCAAGCGCGACACCTGGGCCAACGATCTGCCCGCCGAGCATGTCCTGAACCGCTATTCCCAGCGCGCCATCGAGAATCAGCGCACCACCATCGCGCAGATAGATGCCGCTGATTTCGATGGTTTGTGCCGCCTGGTCGCCGATCCGCAGCGGCGGATCTTTGTGGCGGGCGGGCGGATCACGGGTACACTGGCGCAATATCTGTACCTGCATCTGCAAATGATCCGATCCGATGTGCGGCTGCTGCCGCCGGGCGCCGCCTGGGCGCATGATCTGCTGGACATCCGCGCGGGCGACGTTTTGATCGCCTTCGACGTGCGCCGGTATGAGAATGCGACCCTGCTGATGGGGCAGCTTTGCCGCGAGCAGGGGGCAGAGGTGGTACTGTTCACCGACCAGTGGCGGTCCCCCCTGCACCGTCTGGCGCGCCACACCTTCGCGGCACGGATCGCGGTTCCCTCGGCCTGGGATTCGGCCGGGGCGCTGATGCTGCTGGTGGAATGCGTGATCGCGGCGGTCCAGGAAGCGATGTGGGAAACGGTCAAGGACCGGACCGACGCGCTGGAACAGGCCTTTGACCGGACGAAACTGTTCCGCAAATTCTCCTGACGCGCGCATGAAGCGACCCGCACAGGGCCTGTTCTCGGGCGAGTCCTGTCCGGACCGCGCTGTTCTACTGGTGTCACCCGGCTGGCGGAACCCGCCGGGTTGAAAAAAGCGCTTGTGCTGCGGCGCTGCTTTGCATTAAACGCCGCCGCAGAGCGCCCGCGACGGGCTGTCCCTTGAGAGGTCAGCCTTAACAATTGGGTATCGACTTCATGGGCCATTCCAGGGCCCGCTTCCTCTCGGACGACCTTCGGAGGGGCATGAACTGGGAACGGAATGCTGCCGTAGCTCAGGGGTAGAGCACTCCCTTGGTAAGGGAGAGGCCGAGAGTTCAAATCTCTCCGGCAGCACCATATCACACTTTCTTGATGATGATATCCTGCCTAACGCCTTGAAAGGTAAGGCGGTTTTTGGAGTTCCATAAAACCTTCTGGCGCGAATGACAGCGGATCAGAAAATGCAAGTCTCAGCGTAAGCAGCAGCTGGGCAACCTTCTGTGGTTGCCGCCCGTAGTGCAAGAGGACTCTGACTGGCACCAGGGTGTGATCGAGGGCGCGCTTCTGTGAGGCCTTTTATGTGTAACACATTGTTGCTGGCCGGTATGGCCGTTCGTGGGAACAGGTCCAAGTCTGCCAAGCGAGCTTGTTTGCCCGGGGTGTCCACCTGGTTTTCCTGGTCCAGATCTGTTCGATCATTTTGCCCATGCTTGTCGTCGTCTTTTCACACCTCCCGCTACGCCGGCTTCAGACTGATGTCTGCAGTTATCTCAACAGGCAACCAGTGCCGGAGCCGCACCCGTACTGCCCTCATGGTCGAAGACCCGTCGCACCGCGCGTTCACGCACTTCAGGGAAAACTTGTTCGTTGTCTTGCGCAGGATGATCCATCCTACTCAGGAGTTGGAGCCTCCGGCTAAACCGGCGCGGTTCAGTACCGGGTTTTGCCGCCGATCTTCAGCGTCCACCGCAGCTCTTCAATCAGTCCGCCATCGTCCGCGACAAATAGTCCGCGATCATCGGGCCATAGCTGCGATCGACACCCACCCGAAATCCATCTGCGACGCGCAGGATCAGTGCCTTGATCTGGTAAAACTCGGCGTAGGTCGCGCCGTTTTGCGGGAACACGTCCCGGTGAACGTCCAGCGGCGATGCGACAGACATGACCTCGGTGATCTCCCGGCCCGCCAAGGCGAAAAAAGTCAGAGTGTCAGAGATGCGCACGATGCTGACGTCGTCTGGCGCCTGATCCGGGTTGAGACGGGCAGACAGGGGCTGTTCCAAAGCCAGCGGGGCCATCAGCAGCCAGTGTTCCGGGGCAAGCCAAAGCAGCTTTTTGCTGTCCTTTGACGCATAAGACAGCGGTGCCGCCGGGAAGTCCGGCAGTTCGGCGCCGCACCACTCGGACATCGCACGCTGCGGCCCTTTCAGGTCGAAGAGTGCCATCAGATCCAGTTGCTTGATCTCTGCGTCGTACATCATGTCATCCCCTCAGACGCAGGCCCTGAGGGTCATAAAAGCATGGCGCTGTGACCTTGACGGGGATGGTTTTCTCTTTGATCCGCACATGGACGGTTTCACCTTGCCGGGCGCGACCGTTGTCCAGCAGCGCCAGACCGACCGAGCGGGCATTGGCCACGCTCCAAACGTAGGCAGTGACAAAGCCTTCGCTGCTTTCGCGCCGCCCTCCGGGGGTGATCGGCGCGCCCTCAGGCACCATTTCGGTGGGATCATCGCTGAGAAGACCCACCAACTCGCGGCGGGTTCCGCCCGCGCTGCGCCGGAGATGGACGGAGCGTTTGCCGATGTAGTCGGGCTTTTTCTTGGACATCGCCCAGCCCAAACCCAGGTCATACGGATCAGCTGTGCCGTCGACCTCATGCCCCAGCGACAGAAAGCCCTTTTCGACGCGCAGCACGTGGTTGGCCTCGGACCCGATGGGCATGATGCCATGGTCGGCACCGGCCTCAAGGATCTTGTCCCAGAGCTCTTGCAGATGGCGCGGGGCGACGTTGATTTCGAAAGACAGCTCGCCGGTAAAGCTGACGCGCGCGATGCGGGCAGGAAGTCCAGCCACCAAGCCATCGCGGCACGCCATGAACGGCAAGGCCTCGGGGGAGATGTCGATGTCCGTTCCAACCGCCTGCAGCACGTCGCGCGCACAGGGGCCGCAGAGCGTTGCGTTGGCCCATTGGCTGGTGACGTCGGTGACTGTCACGTCCCACTCCGGACGCTCGATCTGCAAGACCGTTTCCATCATCCGATAGACCGCATCGGCGTTGCCAGTCGAGGTGGACATCAGAAAACGGTTCTTATCCAGTTTGAAGCTGACGCCATCGTCGAAGATCAACCCGTCATCCGTCAGCATCAGCCCGTACCGGCCCATGCCCTGTTTGAGCGTGGAGAAAACGTTGGTGTAGATCAGATCGAGAAAGCGCGCCGTATCGCGGCCCTTCAGTTCAAAGGTCCCCAATGGTGAGCCGTCATAGACCCCCACCGCTGTGCGCACGCAAGTTGCCTCGCGGTTGACCGTTTCCTGAAAGCCTTCACCGGGGCGCGGAAAATACCCGGGACGGCGCCAACGCGCGCCGGCCTCATACATGAAACAGCCCTGATCCATGTTCCATCGCGTCAGAGGCGTATGGCGATAGGGCAGGACGACCGAGCCTTCGCGCACCCCGCCGATGCTGCCGAACTCAACTGGCGCATAAGGCGCGCGGAAGGTGGTGGTGCCGACCGCGTCCATCGCCAGATCCTGTACGTTGGCAATGGCGCCGATGATGTTTACATTGCCGGTTTTGCCCTGGTCCATTGCCATACCGCCGGTGGTGTAGCGTTTGACATGCTCGACCGCGCCATAGCCTTCGCGGATCGCCAGATGGACGTCCGACAGGGTGACGTCGTTGAGGACATCGACAAAGCCTTTGTCTCCTTTGGCCATACCGTCGACATGCCAGAGCGGTTCAATGGCATAGCCAAGCTCTGGCGAGACCTCCGCATCATTCAAGGCGCCCGCCAGAGAGAAATCGCCGCCCGCGGCGCCGACGCAGATCGTATTCTGGGCAGGCTTTTCCGCAACGAAGCCGCATATTTGCGGGTCATATTTCAGCGTGCCACGCGATTGAGAGAACAGATGGGTTGTGGGAGTCCAACCGCCGGACATCGCCAGAAGATCGCAGGCGATGCGCTGGGTTGCGCCGTCTTTGCTGCGCACCGTCACGCCCTTGACGCGTCTGTAGCCATGGGCCTTGATGACCTGAGCCTGGCTCAGAGACGTAACGCCCGGCACCAAACCAAGCTCTGCGGCACTGGGCTTTCGACTGTCGACGATGGCCGCGATCTCGATCCCGGCGGCGGCCAGATCAGCGGCCACCTCATAGGCAGAGGAATTGTTGGTGAAGATCACGGCACGCCGTCCTGGTGCCACCGCGTAGCGATTGACATAGGATTGGGCTGCAGAGGCAAGCATGACGCCCGGTCGGTCGTTGTTGGCGAACACGAGGCTGCGTTCAATGGCACCCGTGGCCACGATCACCTGCCCGGCGCGCACGCGCCAATTGCGACCGATCAGGCCAGCGCGGTCCGGATTGCGTTCCGAGACGAGCACGAGGTTGTGCTCGCGGTAGCCCCAGACGGTCGCTTGCTGAAGATGGGTGACGTTGTCCATCGCTGCCAGCTCATCCACCGCGTCCGCCACCCACGCCAGAGCGTCCCGGCCTCCGATCGTCTGATTGCGTGACAACAGCGCGCCACCGGCCTCGGTGCCTTCGTCCGCGATCAGAACGCGCTGGCCTGCGCGCCCCGCGTCCAATGCCGCCTTAAGGCCCGCCGGCCCGGCCCCCGCGACCAGCACGTCGCAATGCCAGTGCCGTGCCTCAAAGCGGCCGGTCTGAGGCGGCTCGGCCGGAGCCGAGGCCAGCCCGGCGGCGCGGCGAATGGCGGGCTCGAACAGGTGCCAGCCGGGCCACTTGAAGGTCTTGTAGTAGAACGAGGCCGGGATGAAGCGGGAAAACAGCTGGTTGACTGCGCCCATATCGAACTGGGCCGTTGGCCAGCAATTGACGGGATTGGCGGACAGACCGGCGATCAAAGGGACAACGGTTGCGGGCTGGTTGGCGCTGGCATCATCGCCCTCCAGTTCGACGTAAGTTGCAGGCTCTTCGATCCCGGCGCCCATGATCCCACGCGGGCGGTGGTATTTGAAACTGCGCGCGGTGATGTCGACACCGTTCGCGATCAACGCCGAGGCCAGCGTGTCGCCCCTGAAGCCGGTCATGGGATACCCACCGAACGTGAAGCGAAGCGGCGCGGACCGGTCGATCCGTCCGCCCTTGTCCAGACGGCGGCCGGTCATTTGGTGAACTCCGGCGCGGCAGTGATGTCATGCGTGACGGTATCACGGTGCAGGATCATCCAACGCCCACAGCCCTTGGCGTGCTGCCATCGTTCGGCAACCGGCCCCATGGGGTTGGGCACAACGGTCAGGTAGTCGACCCATCCGGTATCGCTCATCTCGTCCGGCGCTTCGGGGCGTCGCGGTTTCGCAGGGCCACCGTAGGTGAATTCGGTTTCCGCGCGCGGGCCGCAGAAGGGGCAGGTGATCAATAGCATGCCTTGGCCTACCTCGCCGTCGTGGTGCCGGACTCCGACACGAATTCCAGATGCTTGAAGCGACCAAGGCCAAACGGGGCGATCAGATTGTGCGGCTGGCCAGTGGCAAGAAGATGGGCCAGCGTATAGCCGCCCGCCGGGATCGCCTTGTATCCGCCCCACCACCCGGCCGAGACGAACAAGCCCGGGATCGACGTCTGGTCGACAATCGGGGTGGCGTCATGGGAAATATCCAGATGCCCGCCCCATTGGCGCAGCAGCTTCAGTCGCTTGAAGCTTGGAAACAGCTCGAGCATCGCGCAAACCGAATCTTCGAACACATGCTGCTTGATGTCACGGCGAAAGCTTTGCCCGAGGTCGGGGGCGCCGCCGATGACCAGTTCCCCTTTGTCGGACTGGTTCAGGTAAACGCCGATATCCGGGCAGTTCACCACCACGTCAATGAGGGGTTTGACCGGCTCAGAGACGAAAGCCGTCAGGTTGAAGGTTCTCAGCGGGAGCTTCAGGTCGACCGTGTCGGTCAAAGTGGTTGTATGCCCCGAGACGACGACGGCGACCTTCTTGGCGCGCACAGGTCCGCGGGTGGTTTCGACCCCCGATATCCGCCCGTCCTTGTCGCGAGTCAATGAAGTCACCGCGGTTTTTTGATGAATTTCAACGCCGTAACTGTCTGCTTTGCGTGCATAACCCCAAGCAACCGCATCATGCCGGTTGACCGCTGCATCCTTGTGGAACATGCCGCCAATCACCGGCAACCGCGCGTCCGGACCGCCTCCGGTCAAGGCCGGCACCCGGCGCCGAACCTCGGCCACACTCACCGGCGCGTAGCTTGAACCATAGATGTCCATGGTCAGCATCCGCCTGCGGATCATCCGCATCATCGGATAGGTCTGGACGATGTCCAGCATCCCGCGCTTGGAGTGCATCAGGTTGAAATTCAGGTCCTTGGACAGCCCGTCATACAGTTCGACCGACTTCACGTAGAAAGGGATCGATTGATCCCGCATGTAATTCGACCGGATAGTCACCGTGTTGCGGGCGACGTTCCCGCCCCCGAGCCAACCTTTTTCAAGCACCGCCACATTGGTGATGCCGTGGTTCTTGGCCAAATAATATGCCGTGGCAAGTCCATGTCCGCCGGCCCCGATGACCACAACATCATACTCGGCCCGCAACGGAGGAGACCGCCAGGACAAGGGCCAGTTGCGGTGGTGGCTCAGCGCATTTCGGGCGAGCGAAAAGATCGAGTAGTGTTGCATCACAATAATCATTGTTACTGAGGGTTACGCCGTGATACAAGCACTTCGGCGCGTTTGCCCCGCTAGATCGAGGAAAATCCAGCATGGCTATCGAGACACGAACCCCCATCACACAGGCGCTGAACGACGGTTTGCTGACCCGTCGCGAGCTGAAGGCATTCATGCAGCGCGCCAATGGCCCGGCTTTCTGGCGTCTTGCGGTCTGGGTCGTGGTGCTGGTGGCAACGGGCAGCCTGATCTGGCTGTCGATGGGGACGCTCTGGATGATCCCAGCGATGTTCCTGCACGGGATCGTGCTGGTGCATCATTTCTCACTGCAACACGAATGCTGCCACTACACGGTGTTTCGCACCCGTTGGCTGAACGATGTCGTCGGTGGCGTTTGCGGCGTGATCATCAACGTCCCGCATCAGTTCTTTCGCTACGAACACTGCGATCACCACACCTACACGCAATTGACCGGCAAGGACCCCGAACAGATTGCCTTGCCGCAAACGCTGGGCGGATACTTGACGTATATTTCGGCGATCCCCTACCTGACCAACCAACTGCGCGATCTGGGGCGCCACGCCTTTGGCCACATCAGCGACGCGGAAAGGGTGTTTCTGCCGAAGGACGTCGAGCGGACGATCATCCTCGAAGCGCGTTTGATGCTGGGGTTCTATCTGGGTGTTGTTGCGCTTTGCCTGGCGACAGGGTGGACCGGACCGCTGTGGTATTGGCTGGTGCCATTTGTGATGGCAGAGCCGGTCATGCGGGCCATCCGGATGACCGAACATGTCGGGCGCCCGCCGATTGACGACATGCATGAGAACACGCGGACAAACCTGGTTTCCATGCCTTTGCGGTTTCTGTGCTGGAACATGAACTACCATGCCGAACATCACTACGCTTCGTCGGTGCCGTTCCACGCTTTGCCCAGGTTGCATGAGAAACTGAAGGGGTACATCCACGTCGAACCACGCGGCTACCTTGGAGCGCATCAAGAGATCCTGGCGCAGTTGACGGGGAGACAGCCGCGCGCAGATCACATCTCGGGAGCCTAGAATGGCCCGCGAGAAGACGTGGCAAGACCTGATCGCGGTGGCGGATCTGGAACCCGGCGATGTCACGCCTGTGGTATTCCACGGCCGCGATCTGGCGGTCTACGACGGGACGGATGGCGTCACGGTCAGCCACGCCAGATGCACCCATGGTGCTGCCAATCTCTGTGATGGCTACTTTGACGGGCGCTTTATCGAGTGTCCTCTCCACCAGGGCTTGTTTGACGCGCGCAGCGGTTTGGCGAAGTCAGCGCCGGCACGAGTTGCGTTGCGCATGCTCGACTGCCGTGTGGTCGAAGGGACCGTTCAGATCCTCTTCTGAGGCGCGCCCCGCCGCGCAAGGGCTAGGGGCGCGTCCGGCTCAGACGGTTTCCGATTCTACCTTGCGCTCGATCATCTTGCGAAACCGCATGGCGCCCGCGTCGATGCCCAGATTGATGTGCTGCCTGTCAGGGTCGGCCATGCCTGCCTGAACGGCTTCGAGGATTTCCTTGTCCTCGGTAAAGGCCATGACCGCGCCGGCGAACATGTTCTCCGAAACATCGGCGTTGTCAGGGGCGGTGTTGCGGTGCTGAAACCAGAAGTACCGCGTGTTCGCCTCGTCCACCGGCGTCATGAAGTTATAGGAGTAGTTCACGAACGTCTCGGCCGGCAGGTTGTCATCGTCTCCGCCAGTGCCCACAGGCGCAAAGACCGATTTGTTGATTGCTATGGAGGGCAGGCGCACCTCGTAGTGCTGCTTGCGGTCGCAATTGCCCTGGAATGCCAGGATCGGCGCATAATAGGGCGGAGGCGGGCGATTCTCGATCCAGCGATAGACAACCAGCCCGTTGTCGGTTTCAGCGGTCAACAGCGGAACGTCATCTGTCCCGCCGCCCGCAAAAGACGAAACATGCACCCAGGCGACGTGGCTTGGATCAAGCAGGTTCTCCATGATCCACAGATAGTTGCAGGCCATCTCCATATGGCCCAGCGATGTACGTCCCCAGGTTGGGTTTGCGAAATTCGGAACGTCGATGATGTTGGCGGGATCGGCTTTTTCGGCGTCGCCCATCCAGATCCAGAGAAATCCGTACCGGTCGACAACCGAATAGCTGTGAACCCTTGCCCGCGGCGGGATCGCGTCTGGCTGCGTCGGGGCGGCAACGCACCGTCCAGCCTCGTTGAAGGTCAAACCGTGGTAGCCGCAGACAACCGTGTCCCCTTCCAGCTTGCCCATGGAAAGCGGCAATTTGCGATGCGGGCACGCGTTCTCCAGCGCCGCGGCGCTGCCATCCGCCTTGCGAAAGACAACCACGTCGCGCCCAAGGATTTTCAGCGCCTTCAGGTCGCGATCAAAGTCGGTCGACAGTCCGGCAACGTACCAGTCGTTTTTAATGAACATCTGCCCTCGGTGTCACGGTTCCATATTTGTTGCGTCCCCTACGAAGTTCTAGACATGTGTTCACTCTTATGCAAGAAATTGCCTTAAACGGAACTTGCGGAACGCGACCAGACTTCACGCCCAGGACCCAACAAAGAGACCGGCAAGGCATCGGCGACAACAGATGGAGAAAACAATGTTAGGACGCAGAACGTTTCTTGGCACTTCGGCTGCGGCTGGTTTGATTGCTGCAACCAGCGGGCTGCCCGCCTTTGCAGCGCCGGTCAAGGGCGGTCGTCTGGTGATCGGGACAACCGGTGGCAGCGCGAGCGATTCACTGGATCCGACCAAACTCACCACGGTTGGCCATGGGATCATGGGCTACACGCTGGGCAATTGTCTGACAGAGATCGAACAGGACGGCCAGCTTGTCGGCGAATTGGCGGAAAGCTGGGAGTCTTCGGCCGATGCGAAAATCTGGAATTTCAAGCTGCGTGAGGGCGTGACCTTCCATAACGGCAAGGAAATGACCTCTGCGGATGTGATCTTTTCGCTGAATCTGCACCGGGGCGAAGCGTCTACGTCGGGTGCGAAGGGATTGTTGGGCAACATCGCGGATATCCGTGCGGATGGCAGCCACAGTTTGATTGTGGAGATGTCCGAGGGCAATGCCGACGTGCCCTATCTGATGGCAGATTTCCATCTGCTGATCATGCCGGAAGGTGCCGAGGATCTCTCGGCCGGGGTCTTTACCGGACCCTATATGGTGCAAGAATTCGTACCAGGCGAACGGCTGCTTGCGAAACGCAATCCCGACTATTGGAAAGCCGACCGCGCGCATGCGGACGAAGTGGAAGTTCTTATTGTTGACGACACCACCGCGCGGATTGCGGGGCTTGTCACTGGCGAGATCCACATCGCAGGCCGGGTTGATCCGCAGTCCGCCGGGTTGATCAATTCTTCGCCGGGGGTGCACATCGAAAACCACGCGGCTGCGGGGCACCGCCCTTTGCTGATGGCGTCCGACCGAGCGCCGTTTGACAATCCAGACCTGCGGTTGGCGGTGAAATTTGCGCTGGACCGCGATCAGATCCTGCAAACTGTGATGGCCGGGTTTGGCTCTGTCGCCAATGACCATCCGATCCCGCCGTCGGACCCGTTTCATGCCGCCGACATTCCCCAGCGGATGTATGACCCGGACAAGGTGGCATTCCACCTCAAGCAATCGGGTTTTGACGGCGCTCTGGAGTTGCACACATCGAACGCGACCTTTTCGGGGGCCGAGGCAATGGCCGCCATCTTTCAGCAATCCGCAGCCGCAGGTGGCTTGAAAGTGGACATCGTGCGTGAGCCTGCCGATGGCTTCTGGTCCAACGTCTGGATGAAGAAACCGTTCGTCAGCGGCGCATGGGGCGGACGCCCGACCGCGGACATCATGCTGACGACCGCCTATTCGTCCAAGGCCGCCTGGAATGACACGATGTGGCGGCGCGAGGACTTTGACGAGAAACTGGCAATCGCGCGCGCCGAAACGGATTTCGACAAGCGCAAGGCCCATTACCACGATCTGCAATTGATGATCCACGAGGACGGAGGCGCAGCCATTCCATTCTTTGTCAACAACGTGGATGGGGTGCGCGACGAAGTGCAGGGCTTCTACCCGGCCGGATCGTTTGAACTGTCCGGAATGCGCGTTGCTGAACGCGTCTGGTTGACTGGCTGAGGGTGGCCGGAGGCTCGATTGGTGCACTGGTCCTGAACCGACTGGCTTCGGGACTGGTCACGCTTTTTATCGTCTCGATCCTGGTTTTTGTCGGAACCGAGATCCTGCCCGGAGACGTGGCCCAGGCGATTCTGGGCCAGCAAGCGACGCCTGAGGCGGTGCAAACGCTGCGCGATCAACTTGGGCTCGAGCGTCCGGCGGTTCAGCGATATACCGAATGGCTTGTCGGTTTTGCGCAGGGCGATCTGGGCACGTCCGTGATCAGCGGGCGCGAGATTTCCGAGCTGATTGCGCCGCGACTCGAAAAGACGCTTTTTCTCGCCCTGACGGCGGCAATCGTTGCCATACCCTTGTCTGTGGGCCTTGGATTGCTCGCCGCGCTCTACGAGGGCCGCGCGGCGGACAAAGGTATCAGCGCCGCAACGCTGGTTTTTGTCTCGATCCCCGATTTTCTCCTGGGCTATCTCTTGTTGCTGTTTGTGGCGGTCAAACTTGGCTGGTTTCCGGCCTTGTCGCGGCTCGATGATGGCATGAGCTTTCCCGAACAGCTGCGCGCCATCGCCCTGCCTTGCCTGACGCTGGCCCTTGTCGTCTCTGCGCACACAATGCGCCTGACCCGTGCCGCGGTTCTGTCGGTGATGAACCAGCCCTACATCGAAATGGCCACTTTGAAGGGCGCCGATCGCAGGCGGACGATTCTGGTCCACGCGCTGCCCAATGCTCTGTCGCCCATCTTGAACATCGTCCTGCTGACTTTGGCCTATCTGATCGTCGGCGTCGTCGTGGTCGAGGCGGTCTTCAATTACTCCGGCATGGGCCGCTTGATGATTGATGCGGTTTCGAAACGCGACATGCCGCTGGTGCAGGCCTGCGGTCTGATCTTTGCCACCGTCTACGTCATGCTGAACCTGGCGGCGGATATCCTGTCCTTGCTGACCAACCCGCGCCGGCGGAGGCCGAAATGATCGAGACGTTTCGAAGCTTCGATCTGGGCGCGCGCCTTGGCGTCATCTTGGTTGTCAGCTTTCTGATCGCCGTCTTTGTGGGGCCCTATGTGGTCCCGTACACCCAGACCGAGATCGTGGGCGGCGTGTTTGAACAGCCAAGCCGCGCGCATTGGTTTGGCACGGACAACGTGGGCCGAGATTTGCTGGCGCGGATCCTGGCAGGGGGCCGGATGACGGTGATCATCTCATTCCTGGCAACCTGTGGGGCCTTTGCCATTGGCGCGTCGCTTGGCGTCATTGCGGCCGTTCTTGGCGGTTGGTTTGATCTGATCGTGACCCGGATCGTGGACGCGGTTATGGCGTTTCCCGGCCTGATACTGGCGCTGATCCTGTTATCCGCCCTGGGCACGTCGCTGTTGTCGCTGCTTCTGGTCATGTCGGTGCTGTCTTCGACAATCGTGTTTCGCCTGACCCGCGCCGTGGCCGCGGATGTGGCCGCGATGGAGTATATCGAGATCGCCCGGCTACGCGGTGAAAGCCTCCGTTGGTTCCTGTTCAAAGAGGTCCTGCCCAACGTGGTGCCAACCCTGTTGACGGAATTCGGTTTGCGTCTGGTCTATGCGGCCATCCTGATCTCGTCCCTCTCCTTCCTGGGCATCGGCATTCAACCGCCCTATGCCGATCTAGGTGGGATGGTGAAGGAAAACTCTCTGGCGATCACGTTTGGTCGTACGGCCCCGATCCTCCCGGCGTTGGCGCTTGCGATCCTGGCCATCGGCATCAACCTTGTGGTCGACGGCTTGCTGAAGCGGAACGCGGATATGGATCTGCGCAAATGACCGGGCCGCTTTTGAAAATCATCGACCTGCGGGTCGAAACCGTGGCCGCGCCAAACCGCAAGAACACCGCGCCGGCGGTGATCCTGGACGGTGTGGATCTGACGTTGGAGCGCTGCGAGGTCTTGGGGCTGATCGGGGAATCCGGCGCCGGTAAATCGACCCTGGGTCTTGCCGCGATGGGGTTCGCGCGGCGCGGTTTGCGCCTGGCCGGCGGCGAGGTTTGGCTGGACGGCACCGAGTTGGTCGGCGCCGAGGAAGAGGTCTTGCACCACTTGCGCGGGCGAAAGGTGGCCTATGTCGCGCAAAGCGCGGCCGCCGCGTTCAACCCCGCCCATCGGCTGCTGTCGCAAGTTGTCGAGGTCACCCGCATTCACCGCCATATCGATACAGGCGAGGCCGCCGAGCGCGCGCGCGCATTGTTTGCGCGAATGGGTCTGCCTTCGCCCGACGCCTTTGGCAGGCGCTATCCGCATGAGGTTTCCGGTGGCCAGTTGCAGCGGGCAATGACTGCCATGGCGCTGGCCGGGCAACCCGACCTTCTGGTCTTTGACGAACCGACGACGGCCTTGGATGTCACCACGCAGATCGACGTTCTGGCGATCATCAAGGAGGTGATCCGGGAGTCCGGCAGTGCCGCGCTTTACATCACCCATGACCTGGGTGTCGTGGCGCAGGTGGCCGACCGGATCAAGGTGCTGCAACACGGCAAGGAAGTCGAAGAACAGGACACCACGGATCTGCTCAACGCGCCCAGGGAGGCCTACACCCGGGCGCTGCTGAACGTCCGTCAGGTCTCGCAAGATGCGAAGGCAGGTGAAGATGACGCGCAGGTTCTGACCTTGGACACCATCGGCGCCGCCTATGGTCGGGATCAGGTCTTGTGGGATGTCTCGGTCACGCTGCGAAAGGGGACCAGCCTCGCGATTGTCGGCGAATCCGGCAGCGGCAAGTCCACGCTGGCGCGGGTGATCGTAGGGCTTTTGCCGCCAAAAGCAGGCCGTGTGATCTATCAGGGCAAAGAGATCTCAAAATCGCTGGACGGGCGCTCCAAGGCAATGCGCAAAGCGATTCAGTTGATCTATCAGCTGCCCGACGTCGCGATGAACCCCCGTCAGAAGATCGGTGAATTGGTCGGGCGTCCGGCGCGGTTCTTCCTCGGCTTGACCAAGGCGCAGACCGACGCCCGGGTGCGGGATCTGTTAGAGATGGTGGATCTGCCCGCAGACATGGCGAACCGCTATCCCAACCAGCTTTCGGGTGGACAAAAGCAGCGCGTCTGCATTGCCCGCGCCTTGGCCGCGGAACCCCAGATGGTGATCTGCGACGAGGTCACATCGGCGCTCGACCCGCTGGTGGCGGACGGGATCATCGAGCTGCTCTTGCGACTTCAGAAAAAGCTGGGGCTGTCCTATATTTTCATCACCCACGACATGGCAATGGTGCGCGCCATCGCTGACGACGTTGTGGTGATGCAAAATGGAAGGGTGGTCGAGCAGGGGTCCAAAGACGCGATTTTTGCGCCGCCCCATGCGGATTATACCCATTTGCTGATCTCTTCGACGCCCGAAATGCGGAGCGGCTGGCTGGAAGAGATCCTTCAGAATCAGAAAATGGCAGCAGCAGGGAACTGAAAGAACGATGGCACCACAACTCGATCCGCGCGCCGGCGCAAAGTCACTGATCGAAGATGCGATCGGAGCAAGGTCGGGGCAAACGCTTGCAATTGTTGCAGAAGACGCGGGGCTGGGCATCTACGATGCCATGGTGCCCGAATGCGTGGCCGATGTGGCCGGAACGCTGGGTATTCACACCGAGATCATCCCGGTCCGGGATCATGCCGGCCTGGACGATATTCCGCCTGACGTGGCCCGCGCGTTGACGGATTTCGACCACGTGCTTTTCCATGCCCGGTTGGGGGACACGCTGCGGTTTTCCGACATCCCGGGCAGCGCGACCAAGACCATGAGCTATGCGCTGGACCTGTCGATCCTGGGCGGCCCGTCGTGCACGGTGCCGCACCGCGTGATGGAGGAGATCCGCACGGCCTTTGATGGCCATGCCGATACCGCCAGAACTTGGCGGATTACCTGCGCAAACGGCACCGATCTGAGCGGCGCGCAAGATGTCGAGAAAGTCGCGCGCGGCGAAGCCGAGGATTTCACCGTCACGCGCTATCCCGTCTGCGCGCCGCGCCCCTTGGCATGCGATCAGGCCAATGGCGTGGTGGCGATCAGTCACTGGTTGATGGCCTCTGGCAATCGCCCCTATCCGGATGACGAGCTGATTTTGCCGCGACCGGTTCTGGCGCACGTCGAAAACGGCAGGATGGCGGGCTTCGAAGGCCCCCGGGAGTTGGTGGCACAGATCGAGGCGCATTATAAACGGGTCGGCGATCTGTTAGGGGTTGATCCCTGGCGCGTACACAGTTGGCACGCCGGGTTAAACCCCGGCTGCAGCTATCCAGTCCGTGGAACACACAACATCGAACGTTGGGGCAAGGTCGCCTTTGCCAACCCGCGCTACCTGCATTTCCACACCTGCGGAGACTATGCGCCGGGAGAGATCGCATGGTCGCTGTTCGACGCCGATGTCTGGTTCGAGGACAAGCAGATGTGGGAGAATGGCGAACTGATTTACCTCAAGAGCCCCGAGATCCAAGAGATCCTGGCCCGCAACGGCCTGGGAGAGCTCGAATTCCTGCGTGATATAGGGATCGATTGACCATTGCCGAAAGCGTCGCGGACTGGCGCGGGAGGCGTCGCTGCGATAACAACGTGCAGATTGCGCGCCTGAACGGCACTCAGCGAACGGGGGATTGAGCTTGGACGACAGTGTTGCCTCCCCTTCGGGGTCTTCTTCGGACCTTTCGGCCCAGGTCGGGTACGCCGTAAGACGGCAAAGGCAAATTGCAGGCGTCTCGCTGCGCCAACTCGCTGAGATGTCAGGAATTTCTCCGGCCATGGTCTCGCGGATCGAAAATGGACAGGTTTCGCCTTCCTTGAACACGTTGGAAGCCCTGGCCGACGCGCTCTCGCTTTCGGTCGTGACCTTTTTCACCGAAACCGTTCAGACCGAAGACGTGCATTTTGTGAAAGCGGGGGCGGGAATCCCGGCCACACGCAATTTTGCAGATCATCAGCACGAATTCCGCATTTTGGGGCGTCACCGAAAAAGCCCGCTGGAATTCGAGGCCACCTCGGTCACCATTTCGCGCCGCGAAGGAGCGACGCACCCGCAATACATCAACCGTGGCTACGTTTATTTGACCGTGACCGATGGCGAGTTTGTCTATCAATGTGGCAAGAGCGAGTTTTCCATGTCGCCGGGGGATTCACTCAGCTTCAATGCAGAGTTGATCCACGGCGTGAAGGAGGTCGTGTCCAAGTCAGTGACCTATGTCTCCGTTTCGGCCAAGATGACGTGATGTGCCATGCATTTTCCAAACCTTGGACCTCAAGACGGCCGCCGTCCGGACCGGGATCGCAAAGGTGCATCCTGTGACGCGATGTACCATCTCTTCGTGGTCTCTTTCTAATCCGGTCCGGCGGAACGCGGCGGGTCCACATCGCGTCCTTGCGTGACAGGTGTCATGGTGTTCTTCAATCCGCGCAAGTCCCCCCACCATACGAGTGCTTGCGCAAATCACGCCTGCGGTGAACCTGTCACTGTCCCGTTGAAACGCGTTTGCGGGAGCGTCTGTCAGGCGGCGCAGTCTGCCGTGATTTCCGATTTTCTGCGGGCGATGAAATCCTTCAACGCGTCAACGACCGCGACGTCGATTGCGGGTTGTTCATACTCCGCCAACATCTGCTTCCAAAGCCGATTTGCGCGGGTTTCCGCGGTTTCCCGCCCCTGTTCGCTCCAGGTTTCGTAGTTGCGCGTGTCCGTCAGAATGGGATGGTAAAACGCATTCTCATAGCGCTGCAGCGTATGTGCTGATCCAAAGAAATGCCCCCCCGGGCCGACCTCCTTGATGGCGTCGAACCCCAGGCTGTCTTCATCCACCACCATTGGCTGCATGCTCTCGGTCATGAGTTGCAACAACTCGGCATCAAGGATCAGTTTCTCGTAAGAGCCCGACAGCCCGCCTTCGAGCCAGCCTGCCGACGCGAAGATGATATTGGCGTGCCCCATGACTGCCGCCCAAAGGCACATTTCGGTTTCATAGGCCGCTTGCGCATCTACCAGGTTTGACCCGGTGTTCAACGAGGATCTGAACGGCAGGCCATAGCGCCGGGCCAGCTGCCCCGACGCCCAGGTCGTCTTGGCAAAAACCGGTGTACCGAAAACCGGGCTTCCGGTGCGCATGTCGACATTGGTCAGGTAGGAGCCATAGACCACAGGCGCCCCCGGGCGGGTCGCCTGCGCGAGCACGCACCCTGCGAGGGCCTCGGCGTTCTGCACGGACAAGGCCCCGGCCTCGGTTGCGGGGCTCATCGCGCCGGCCATGGTAAAGGGGGCGATGACCAGCGGCTGACCCACGCGGGCCATTTCGACGATGCCTTCGGCCATGGCGGTGTCGATCATCAAGGGGGAGTTGGTGTTGATGGGCGCGGTGATCGCCGGACGGCCGATCAGATCCTGCTCGGAATAGCCCATCATGATTTTGGCAATGTCAATGGCGTCGCGGGCGCGCGTCTTGCCGTTGCTCCAGAACTTCCACGACTTGTCCGTCAGCGTGGCATGCGCATAGGCCACATCGAGATGCCGGGTTGATGCAGGCAGGTCGAGCGGTTCGAACCCTCCTCCTCCGGCTTGGTGCACCGCGTTGATGGCATGCACCAGTTTCACATACTCACACATCTCGTCATAGGTGCCCGAGCGGCGCCCACGATCGAGGTCATTGGCAAACGGCGGGCACATGACGGATGAAAAGATGATCTCGTTGCCGCCAAGGGTCAGATCGTATTCGGGATTGCGGGCGTGTAGGGCGACGGTTCCGGGTGCAAGAGCCACCAGTTCCATCACCATATCAGGATCAAATCGAACCATCTCGCTGGGTTCGTCGACCGTGGCGCCTGCGGCCTTCAGCAAACTGCGCGAACGGGCGTCCAACACCTTGATGCCCACATCGCTCAGGATCCGCATCGAATTGTCATGGATCTTCTGCAGTTGATCCGGGTCCAAGATCTCAATGGGTGGGTAGGGATTCTTGAACCGCCGCCATGGCGTTTGCTCCAGCTTTTGGCCCGGTTCGCGGCGGTTATGTCGAGGGCGTCGCGCCAATTATCCTCTCCCGTGGTGGCCGGGATCCCGGCGAGATCATCAGAACTGGCCCCAACCGATCAGAAGGAGGGCTCTGTGACAGAGTGTTGCATTACACTCCTTTTTTTGCACAATACGCAACATTCAAGAGGCGCGCAACCCAGCTCCGTTTGCGAACACGGATCCATGTCGGGGCAGGAGGCCCTGGTTTTCGCCGTTTCTGGCAGCGCTGTCCGTCTTGGCCGCGCCGGTTGGGGCAGTGCTTGGCCGAACTGCGGCTCTGCCGGATGAGCGCCCAAGCCAGTGGGTCGTCGGCCGCCTGTCTTTGAAAGTGGCATTTCGTGCGCAAGCGGCTGGGTCGTCAAACAAACATCACCAATGGTGCGTCTGCGGCGCGCAGGTCAGTGTTATGGCAAGTGGTCTCTAGATTTTGTCCAGAAGGCCTTCCGGGTCTTGGTGCGGACGCCACCCGGGCTGCATGTCCAACGCCTGCGGCCAAAGCGCCTTGGCCCCGCGCCGCTGATCTCGGTCGCGCCGTTCAGCACGAACCGCCCCCGCATCCGGACCGAGGTGCTGGAACTGCCCTTGTGAAGTAACCGTCCGGTCTCGCTGCTGTGACGAGGCGAAGAGAGTGT
>CAYGRI010000047.1:0-21449 GCA_964352155.1 uncultured Maritimibacter sp.
GGTGGGCGGGGCGACCGCCAAAGCGAGGTTGCAGAGCTACCCGCTGACACGGATCCGCGCGTTGGTCGGATCATAGGGGCTGTCCTCGACCACCTCGACATCCCACAAATCGTTCAGCATCCGCACTTTCAGCTTTTGCCCGGTGACGGCGAGCTCCGGGCGGACATATCCCATGCCGATGGATTTACCGAACGCCACCGAATACCCGCCCGAGGTAAGGCGCCCGACCTTCGTATCGCCATCATACAGCGCCTCGCGACCCCAGGGGTCGGTATCCGCAGGTCCGTCAATCAAAACCGTCACGCATTTCGACCGGATTCCGACATTCAGCATCGCCTGCTTGCCGTGGAAATCCTTGTCCAGATCGACAAAGCGGTCCAGCCCGGCTTCCAGCGGGGTGGCATCCCGGCCCAGCTCTGTGCCGAAAGCGCGATAGGATTTCTCCTGCCGCAACCAGTTCTGCGCCCGCGCGCCGACGAGCTTCAGCCCATGCGCCTCGCCCGCCGCCATCAGCTGGTCGAACAGGTAGTTCTGCATCTCCATCGGGTGATGCAATTCCCAGCCCAGCTCACCGGTATAGGCCACGCGGATCGCGCGGACCGGACACATCCCAAGCTCGATTCGCTTGGCGGACAGCCAGGGGAAACGCTTGTTCGTCAGGGCGGTGGCGGTGTCGGGATCCCGTATCAAGGCGCTCAGAACGTCCCGGGATTTCGGGCCCGCAAGGGCAAAGACCCCGTACTGACCCGTTACATCTTCTTCGTTGATCCGGCCGAACCGCTCTTCCCCCTCCCAGATCGCATTGTAAAGGAAATCCTGATCGTAAGCCTGCCAGGCCCCCGCCGACACTAGGTAATAGGCGTTCTCCGCCTCTCGGACGATGGTGTATTCGGTGCGGGTCGTCCCGGCGCCGGTCAGCGCATAGGTCAGATTGATCCGCCCGACCCGCGGCAGTTTGTTGGTCGTGAACCAATCGAGGAAAGCCGTGGCGCCGGGTCCGGTCAGACGGTGCTTGGTAAAGGCGGTGGCATCGATCAGGCCAACGCCGTTGCGGATCGCCTCGGCCTCGGCCTTGGCATATTGCCACCAGCCGCCGCGGCGGAAACTGCGGGCCTCATGATCGAAGTTGTCGGGCGCATCCAGCGGGCCAAAATAGTTCGGCCGCTCCCACCCGTTCACGCAGCCGAACTGGGCGCCCCGCGCCTTCATCCGGTCATAGCTGGGCGCGGTTTTCAGCGGGCGGCAGGCCTCGCGCTCTTCGTCGGGGTGATGCAGGATGAAAACGTGGGAATAGCATTCCTCGTTCTTGCGCGCCGCATATTCCGTGGTGATCCAGTCGCCGTAGCGCTTGGGATCCAGCGAGGCCATGTCGATCTCGGCCTCGCCCGCGACCATCATCTGCGCAAGATAATATCCCGTGCCACCCGCCGCGGTGATGCCAAAGGAAAATCCCTCTGCCAGCCACATGTTGCGCAGCCCCGGCGCGGGCCCGACCAGAGGGTTGCCATCGGGCGTGTAGCAGATCGGGCCGTTGAAATCGTCCTTCAGCCCCAGCTCTTCGGTGGTCGGGATCCGGTGGATCATCGACATGTATTCTTCCTCGATCCGCTCCAGATCCAGCGGAAACAGATCGGCGCGGAACGAATCCGGCACGGCATATTCAAACCGGGCGGGCGCCCCGTTTTCATAGGGGCCCAGGATCCAGCCCTTGCGCTCTTCGCGCACATACCATTTCGCATCGGCGTCGCGCAGCACGGGGTGTTCGGGGTTGCCCGCCGCGCGCCATTCCGCCAGCGCCGGGTCGGGTTCAGTGACGATATATTGATGCTCCACCGGAATCGCGGGGCTCTTGATCCCCAAGAGCTGCGCGGTGCGCTGGGCGTGGTTTCCCGTGGCGGTCACAACATGTTCGGCGTGGATCGTCACCTGCTCGTCAGAGGGCAGCAGATTGCCGCCCTTCTCCACCATCTTCGTGCACAAAACGTCCCAGTGATCGCCCGCCCAGCGATAGCCATCCACCTGCCACTTGCGCTCGATCGTCACGCCGCGCTGGCGGGCGCCTTTGGCCATGGCCTGAGTCACATCGGCCGGGTTGATATAGCCATCGGTGGGGTGAAAGATCGCGCCCTTCAGATCCTCGGTCCGCACCAGCGGCCAGCGCGCCTTGATCTGCGCCGGTGTCATCCACTCGTAGGGGATCCCCACCGTCTCGGCGGTGGCGGCATACAGCATGTATTCGTCCATCCGCGCATCGGTCTGCGCCATCCGCAGGTTCCCCACGACAGAGAAGCCCGCGTTCAACCCCGTCTCTTCCTCCAGCGTCTTGTAGAACTTGACCGAGTAGTCGTGGATATGGCTGGTCGCATAGGACATGTTGAACAGGGGCAGTAACCCGGCGGCGTGCCAGGTGGATCCGCTGGTCAGTTCGTCCCGCTCCAACAGTACGACATCATCCCACCCCGCGCGGGCGAGATGATAGGCAATCGAGGTTCCGACAGCACCGCCGCCGACGACCAGGGCTTTGACATGGGTTTTCATCGGGCAGGGCTCCGCTTGGTTACGGCGCCTGTTTCGCAGAAAAACACATGGGCCTGCACGGGCTTGCCGACCAGTGATGAGAAGAAAGCGACATGCGTCATTCTGGGCGCCGCCCCGTTCGGGCGGCCCCGGCTGTCCGGTGGCGTGCTATAGAAAATCATCCTCGATTTCGGTCACATCGAACCCCAGCTTTTCCAGCCCGGATTCAAGATACTCCGACAGCATCGGCGAGCCGAGCAGGTAATCCTCTGTCGGCGTCGATTTCTCTTCGGTCGCGGTGCGTACGGCATCCTCCCATTCCTCGGGCTCGAAAGTGCCGCGGCCGATCCACATGATAGCCACAAGCTCCGCCTGCTGGTCTTCGGGCAGGCCCGACAGGAACGCCCGCAGTTCAAGCTCTGTCGCGTCGCCCCGGCGGGATTCCAGAATCGAGTCGGCATCGACCGAATCCCCCCGCCTGTCCCAGCGGCCAACCTTTGCATCCAGTTCCCGCGCCCGAACAATCACATGCGCCACGCGGCGCGCCGATATCTCCTGCATCCGTCTTCCTCCCTGTTCGACTGTCACCGTCGCATCGGAACGGGGGCCTCGCGTTGACCTAGCGCAAATTTCCCTTCCCCGGTCCGCCCAAGCCAGTACCGCCAGACCTCTTGTCCCTTGGCCGCCAGAGACCCTTTAGCCCTTCGTAAAGGCTTTTGCGTCAGACTGCGTCGAAAATCAGGAGTGGCGAGCAATGAATTATCGTGCGCCGCGGTTGCCTGCTGACCACATGGTGCGTTTGGAAACCCGCCAAGGGGTCACCCATGCGACCTTGCGCAACATCTCAAGCGACGGGGTCTCTTTTGCCGCCAACCTTCCATTGCGGCGCGGCGAGCCGATCTTCATTGTGCTTGGGGGCTTCGAAAACGAGGCCCGGATCATGTGGGCGCGCCATGGTCTGGCCGCAGCGCGCCTGCAAACACCGCTGACCCAGGAGGAGTTGTACCGCGCCCGGAATGTCGCCGTGCGCGGACCCGGCAACGGCGCCCAAACGCACTGGGCAAATGCGCGGACAAGGTATCGGGAAATGTAGCGGGCACTTGCCTCGGGGCGATCCGGTGGGAACGCGCAACGTTCCCCTTCGCCAAGGTGCGCTATTGCGCCCGAATGATCGGCGGGGAAGGCGGCGGCGAGATCGGGCGCGCGTCGTCGAGCTCCTCGAAGTCGAAACTGTCGAGCTTGGCGGCGCGTTTGCCGGCGCGTTCCGCGGCGGTGCCAATCCCTTCGATGTCGTCGCGCGCCTGCCGGAAGTGGGAATCGAGCCGCGCCACGCGCTCAATCACCAGCTCCATGTCGCGATTCAGCAGGCGCAGCGTCTTGCGAATGGCCCCGGCCTGCTCTCGCATCCGCGCGTCCTTGAGAACCGCCCGCAAGGTGTTCAGCGTCGCCATACAGGTCGTCGGAGAGACGATCCAGACCCGCGCGGCAAACCCCTCGCGCACGAGATCGGGGAAATTGCCGTGCAATTCGGCATAGACCGCTTCGGAGGGCAGGAACATCAGCGCCCCGTCGGCGGTTTCCCCGTCAAGGATGTACTTCTCCGAGATCGCGCGGATATGGGCGCGGACCGATTGCCGGAACAGCCGCGCGGCATCCTGCCTGGCGCGGTCGGCGCCGGCGTTGCGCAGCGCCTCATACGCCTCCAGCGGAAATTTGGCGTCGATGGCGATGGGGCCGGGCGGTTGCGGCAAATGGATCAGGCAATCGGCGCGCTTGCCGTTCGGCAGGGTCGCCTGCAGCGTGAAGGCATCGGACGGAAGCGCCTTGCCGACGATGTCATTCAACTGGATCTCGCCAAAGGCGCCCCGGGTCTGCTTGTTCGACAGGATGTCCTGCAAAGACAGCACGTCGCCGGACAATTTGGTGATGTTGTCCTGCGCCTTGTCGATCGCCGCGAGCCGTTCCTGCAGCTCTCCCAGCGAGCGGGCGGTGCGGGTCGCAGCGCCCTGCAGATTGTCGCCCATCGTGCGCGTCACCTCGGCCAGGCGCTGCTCCATCAAGCCCAGCATCTGGGTCTGGCTGTGGGATTGCGCCTCTGACACCGCGGTCAGCCCGCCGTAGAGCTGCTGCTGCCCGTCAGACAGGCCCTGCACCCGGCGCGCAACGGTGCCGACTTGGCTGGCGAGCGCCTCTGCCGCCGCCGCGGACCGGCCCGCGCGGCGAAGGGTCAGGAGCAGGAGCAAGAGCATCAGCAAAACCACGGCTCCGGCAGCGCCTGCGATCGCCTGTGGATCGTCCAGAGCAAGAACCTGTCCGCCGATCTCGATCATCGGCGGCCGAAAAGCTTCTCTATATCGCTGAGACGCAGTTCCACATAGGTCGGGCGGCCGTGGTTGCATTGGCCGGAATGCGGCGTCGCCTCCATCTCGCGCAGCAAGGCGTTCATCTCCTCACCGCTCATCCGGCGGCCAGAACGGATGGATCCGTGGCAGGCAATCCGCGACAGAATCGCGTCGATCCGGCTTTGCAGAGTCTGGGTCTGCCCAAGATCCGCCAGTTCATCGAGGATGTCGCGCAACAGGGCCGCAGCATCGACCTGGCCTAGAACAGCCGGAGTCTCGCGGACAGCGACCGCGCCGGGGCCGAAGGCGTCCAGCGTCAAACCGAGGCGGGACAGATCCTCGGCCATATCCAGAAGGCGCCGGGCGTCCGCCTCGCCCAGATCCACGATCTCGGGGATCAGCAAAGCCTGCGCGGCGATGCCGTTTTCGGCCGCCTGGCGCTTGAGCTTTTCGTAGACCAGTCGTTCGTGGGCGGCATGCTGGTCGACGATGACCATGCCGTCGGATGTCTGGGCGATGATGTAATTCTCATGCACCTGCGCGCGGGCGGCGCCCAGGGGCATCCGCGCATCCGGTGCCGCAACAGGCTCCGCGTGCGGTTCGATCCGGGCCGCGACGGGGGCCGTTTCGGCAAAGCCGGGCTGCGGCGCTTGCCACGCATGGGCGGCGCGCAGGGCGGATTGACCGGGCCGGTCCATCTGATAGACCCGCACGGAGCCAGAGGCCGTTGGCCCCGATGCTTCCGGTCGCATGGCGCCCAGCGTCGCCCCCGCCACGCTCGTCGAGGCGCGGTGCCCGGCATTGGCCAGCGCATGACGCAGACCCGACACGATAAGACCGCGCGCGATCCCGGGATCGCGAAACCGGACTTCGGCCTTGGCGGGGTGCACGTTGACGTCGACCAGGTGCGGGTCGCATTCGATGAACAACGCGGCGGCTGGGTGCCTGTCACGGCTGAGGAAATCGGAATAGGCGGCGCGCAGGGCCCCCAGCAGCATCCGGTCGCGCACCGGGCGCCCGTTCACGAACAGATACTGCGCCACCGCCGCCCCGCGCGAATAGGTTGGCAGCGCGGCAAACCCGGTCAGGCACAGTCCGTCCCGTTCCGTGTCGATCCGCAAGGCGTTCTCGGCAAATTCCTGGCCCAGGATCCGGGTCAGACGGCCATGCAGCGCGTCGAACAGGTCGCCGCTTTCGGGATCGGCGCGGAAGGTCACGCGCCCCTCGCCGCCATCGGTCACGTCCCTCAGGGTGAAGCCCACGAACGGCTCTGCCATGGCCAGCCGGCGCACCACATCGCCAATCGCCTGCGCCTCGGCCCGGTCCGAGCGCAGAAACTTCAGCCGGGCCGGAGTGGCGTAGAACAGGTCCCGCAGTTCCACCACCGTGCCGCGCGCCAAGGCGGCGGGCCGCACCGGCGAAACCGCCCCCCCAGAGACAGAGATGCGCGCCGCCTCGCCCCCGGAACGCGAGGTGATCGTGAGCCGCCCGACCGCGCCCAGCGAGGGCAGCGCTTCCCCGCGGAAGCCGAAGGAATGGATGTTCAACAGATCGCTGCCGTCGATCTTGGAGGTGGCATGGCGCGACAGCGCCAGTGGCAATTCCTCCGCCGCGATGCCATGGCCATCGTCGGTGATCCGGATCAGCGCCTTGCCGCCGTCGGCATGGCAAATCTCTACCCGGGTTGCACCGGCGTCGAGGGCATTCTCAACCAGCTCCTTCACCGCCGAGGCTGGCCGTTCCACGACCTCGCCCGCGGCTATGCGGTTGATCGCCGTTTCGTCCAACTGACGAATCGTGGCGCGGGCTGGGCTTATCTTGGGGTCTGCGGCGGGCATGCCACTACAAATAGCATGTCCGCCGGTGTTTTGGCCATGGGAAAGTGACCGCCCGCGCCGATGCGCTCAGTTGGTCGCGTCCAGCCCCACGGGTTGCCCGACGACGACGAAATGCAGCCGCTCCGGCTGGATCACGCGGGCGGCAACGCGCGAGATATCGTCCAGCGTGACGGCGTTGATCTTGTCGTTCCGGGTCGCGATATAGTCGATCGGCAGATCGGTCATCTGCATCCCCACAAGGATGCGGGCGATCCGGGAATTGCCATCGAACCGCAGCGGATAGGCCCCTGTCAGATAGGTCTTGGCATCGTCCAGCTCTTGCTGGGTGACGCCTTCGGCGGCCATGCGGGCCCATTCCGCCTTGATCACCTCAATCGCCTCGGCCACGCGGTCATTGGCGGACCGGACATTCCCTATCACAAGATCCGCGTAATCCGCGTCGACGAGATAAGCGCCCGTGCCATAGGTCAGCCCCCGCTTTTCGCGCACTTCGGTCATCAGCCGCGCTTCGCGCCCGCCGCCCAGAATCTCCATCATGACAAAGGCCGCGAAGAAGTCGGGATCGTCGCGCGGGATCCCTTCATGTCCGAACACGGCGACGGATTGCGGGCTGTCAAAGGGAATCACGGTGACGCCCGCTTCGAAGTTCAACTCGGCCATCGCGGGTTCCGGCGCGCCCGTGGCGGGCAGATCGCCCAGCAGTTCGTCCAGCAGGGCGCCCAGTTCCTCGGCCGTGATGTCACCGACAACGCCGACGTAAAGGTTGTCGCGGGTCAGCACGTTGCGATGGGCGGCGACCACATCGTCGCGGGTCAGCGCGGTGACGGTGTCCACCGTGCCCGACTCGGACGAGCCATAGGGATGATCGCCATAGGCATAGCGGTTGAAGGCCTCGCCCGCGACATCGTCCGGATCGGCGGCATCGGCGCGGATACCTGCCAGCACCTGATCGCGCACCCGCTCAAACGCATCCTTGTCGAACCGGGGCTGGGTCAGCGCGGCCTTGAGCAGGGCGAGCGACTCGGCGCGGTTTTCCGTCAGGAACCGGGCCGAGACCGACAGCGTGTCGTCAGAGACGTCGAAGCCAAACCGCGCCGCTAAAGCCTCTTGCGCGGTGGCGAAGGCTTGGGCGTCCAGGTCGGCTCCGCCTTCCTCGAGCAGGCCGGTCATCAGGTTGATGGCGCCGCGCTTGCCAGGCTCCTCCAGCGAGGCACCGCCCATGAAGCGGATGTCCAGCGCGGTGAAGGGAATCGAATGCTCCTCCACGAGCCAGGCGGTGATCCCGCCGGGCGACACGACCTCCTGAATATTCACGGCGGCCCGGGCTGGCAGCGCCACCATCAGCGTCAGAAGCATCAGGGCAATGCGGATCATTGGATAACCTCCATCTCGGGTTGCGGCTGGCGGGCCCATCCGGTGACGGACCGGCGCTTGTCAAACACCCGGGCGGCGGCGGCCAGAATGTCGTCTTCGGTGACCGATTGCAGGACATCTGGCCAGGCCTCGATATCGTCGATGGTCAGTCCGGCGGTGAGGGCAGAGCCATAGCTGCTCGCCAGACCCTGCACCGAATCCTCGGCATAGATCAGCGAGGCCTTGAGCTGGAACTTGATCCGTTCCAGCTGACCCGCGTCGACCCCTTCGGCCAGGAATTCGGCGACGGCTTCGTCCAGCGCGGCCTCTGCCTCGGCCAGCGAGACACCGGGAACGGGCAAGATGCCCAGCCCGAAGGTCGACAGGTCATAGGCCAGGGGATCGTAGAACGACCACGTATAGAGCGCCTTGGGATCTTCAAACACCAGCTTGCGTTGCAGCACCGAGTTGAAATCGTTGCCCCCCAGCAGATCCGCGAGGATGACCAGCGCCGCCGCCTCGGACTGGTCACCCGGTTTGCGCGCGGGGGCGAGATACGTGCGGGCGACGTAGGCGTCAGAGATGCGGGGGTCTTCGAAGATCAGGCGCCGTTCGGCCAGTTGCGGCGGCTCGCTTGGCCGGACGCGGGGGCCAAGGCCGGGTGTGGGTTCCAGCGGGCCATAATAGCGTTCGGCCAGCCCCCTGACCTCGTCCGGATCGACATCGCCCGCGATGATCGCGATGGCGTTGTTGGGCGCATAATACTTGCGGTAAAAGTCCAGCGCGGCGTCCATGTCGAGCTGTTCCATCTCGTGCTTCCAGCCGATGATCGGGATGCCGTAGGGATGGTTCATGAACATGGCCGCATAGCGCTGCTCGCCGAACAGGGCATTGGGGTTGGAATCCGTGCGCTGGTTCCGCTCTTCAAGGATCACTTTGCGTTCGGTAACGATATCCTCCTCCGTCAGGCGAAGGTTGCGCATCCGGTCCGCCTCCATCTTCATCATCAGGTCCAGACGGTCGGCGGCGACGCGCTGAAAGTATGCGGTCTGATCTTGCGAGGTGAAGGCGTTGTCCGAACCGCCATTCTGCGTCACCGTTCGCGACAGCTCGCCCGATTCCATCGTGTCGGTGGCCTTGAACAGCAGGTGTTCCAGAAAATGCGCAATTCCGGACTCGCCCGGCGGCTCGTCCGCGGCTCCGGCGCGGTACCAGACCATGTTGACGACGACGGGGGCGCGGTGATCCTCGATCACGACGATGTCCATGCCGTTGTCGAGGGTAAAGCTGGTCACGTCCGCCGCACGGGCGGGCAGCGCGACGACAAGCGCCAGCAGGAAGAGATATAAACGCATGAGTCTTCACCTCGGTCTCTGGGACGGTCTCGCAAACGTACACGCGGTGCGCGAACTGGCAAGGCAGGCAACGCAGAAGTGAGCAATGCGGATCGCGCCTGCTGTTTGGCGCATTCCCCGGCGAACGCGTAAAAACCGTGCAGTCTTTTCAAGTACACCCGGCTGTGCGAGTGTTTTTCCATTCAAATTAACGACAATGTGACGCTAGCACTGAGTCGATCAATAAAACGTTTACCAGGGGGATCTCAAAATGACGAAACGGAACTTCAGGCCGGGCCTAGGCCGGCGACAGGTGCTGTTGGGTGGCGCCAGCGCGGTGACGGTCGCCGGTCTGTGGACCCCAGGGAGACTGCTGGCGCAGGACCCGATCAGCGTTGCCGGGATCTATACGGTGCCGGTGGAACAGCAATGGGTCAGCCGGATCCACATCGCCGCCGAGGCCGCGAAGGCCGCCGGTCAGATCAGCTATACCTATAGCGAGAACACCGCGAATACCGATTATCCGCGGGTGATGCGAGAATATGCCGAACAGGGCGTCAAGCTGATCATTGGCGAGATCTTTGGCGTCGAACAGGAAGCCCGTGAGGTGGTGCTGGATTACCCCGACACCGCGTTCCTGCTGGGCTCGTCCTTCCTCGACAACCCGGAGTATCCGAACCTGGCCGTGTTCGACAATTACATCCAGGATGCGTCTTACCTGTCCGGCATCATCGCGGGCGCCATGACAGAGACTGGGAACATCGGGATGGTCGGCGGCTTTCCGATCCCCGAGGTCAACCGGCTGATGCATGCGTTCATGGCGGGCGTGAAGGAAACGGCGCCCAGCGCGACCTTCCAGGTCAGCTTTATCGGGTCGTGGTTCGATCCGCCCAAGGCCAAGGAAACCGCCTTTGCGATGATCGAGAATGGCGCTGACATGCTCTATGCCGAGCGTTTCGGCGTCTCGGATGCGGCGCAGGAAAAGGGCATCCTCGCCATCGGCAACGTGATCGACACGCAATCCGACTACCCCGACACCGTCGTCGCCTCGGCGATCTGGCATTTCGAGCCAACCTTGCAAGCCGCCCTGGCCGCGGTATCGGCGGGGTCCTTCACGGCGGCCAATTACGGCGTTTACAGCTTCATGAAGGAAGGTGGCTGTTCCCTGGCGCCCCTTGGCACGTTCGAGGGCAAGGTCCCGACGGCGGCGATGGAGCTGGTGGCCGCGCGGGAAGCGGCGATCAGGGCGGGGACCTTCACCGTCGAGATCAACGACGCAGAACCGACCTCCACCTGATGGCGGCGAACACGCGCGAGGTGGTGCTGCGGCTCAGCGGCATCACCAAGCGGTTCGGCAAGCTGACGGCGAATGACGATATCGGCTTTGCCCTGCACAAGGGCGAGGTGCTTGCGCTTTTGGGCGAGAATGGCGCCGGCAAGACGACGCTGATGAACATCCTGTTCGGGCACTACACCGCCGATTCCGGCACGGTGGAGGTGTTCGGGCAGGCCCTGCCCCCCGGTGCGCCGGGGGCGGCCCTGGCGGCGGGCGTGGGGATGGTGCATCAGCATTTCACCCTCGCCGGCAATATGACCGTGCTGGAAAACGTGATGCTGGGCACGGTGTCTTTGTGGCGCGCTGCCTTGGGAATCGGGGCCGCGCGGGCGCGAATTCAGGCTCTATCAAGGGATTTCGGGCTGCAAGTCGCGCTGGATGCGTCGATCCGCAGCCTCTCTGTAGGGGAGCGGCAGCGGGTCGAGATCCTGAAAGCGCTGTACCGCGAGGCGCGGATCCTGATCCTCGACGAACCCACCGCCGTGCTGACCCCGCAGGAAAGCGATGCCCTGTTCGAGACCTTGCGCAAGGCGGTCGCGCGGGGGCTGTCAGTGATCTTCATCTCGCACAAACTGCACGAGGTAATGGCAATTTCGCAACGGGTCGTGGTGCTGCGGCACGGTCGGCTGGTGGCAGAGACCGCGACGGCCGGGACAGACCGGCACAGGTTGGCCGAGATGATGGTCGGCGCCGAGGTGGCCCTGCCCGAAGCGGCAAAGGCGCGGCCCGGCGCAACGCTCATGGACTTGCGCGGCATTTCCACGGCGTCAGAGGGGCGCAGCACCGGATTGCAATCGGTGACGCTGGCGCTGAAGGCCGGGCAGATCACCGGGATCGCGGGCGTTTCGGGCAACGGGCAAGGCGCGCTGGCCGATCTGGTGGGCGGAATGCTGGCCCCCGCGACGGGCGAGATGCATGTGGCGGGCGCAGTGATCGCGGGGTGGTCGCCCCGAACGGCCCTGGCCGCAGGGGTGGGCCGAATCCCTGAAGATCGTCACCATACCGGCTCAATCGCCGATTTCTCGCTGGCCGAGAATGCGATCCTCGAAGGTTATGGCGGGGCACCGTTCAGCAAGGCGGGGCTGATGGATTGGCGCGCCGCGCGGTCCCATGCAGAGGCGATCATCCAGAAATATGATGTGCGCTGCCCGGGGCCCGAGGCGCGGATCCGGCTGCTCTCTGGCGGGAACATGCAAAAGCTGATCCTGGGCCGCGTGCTGGAGGCGGGGCCGAAGATCATTCTGGCGAACCAGCCGGTGCGGGGGCTGGACATCGGCGCGCTGACCTATGTGCAGGAACAATTGATCGCGGCGCGGGACGCGGGCGCGGCAGTTTTGCTGATTTCCGAGGATCTGGACGAGATTCTGGCGTTGTCGGATGTGATCCATGTGATGTCTGAGGGACGGATCTCGCCGGAGTTTCCACGCGGGACGAAGACGGCGGTGGAACTGGGGGTCTGGATGGCAGGGCACGGGTTCGAAGATGCGGCTTGAACCGGTCATAGGGGCCAGCCTAGGCCGAACGCTGGGTCTGCCCGCACTGGCAATCGGCTTGACCGGAGTCGTGGCGACTCTGTTGGCGATGCTTGCCGGGGCGGACCCGTTTACGGTGCTCGGCTTGATCGTGAAGGGCGCGGCAGGGTCGAAATTCGCTTTGTTAGAAACGTTGAACCGCGCGACTCCGCTGATTTTCACCGGGCTGGCCATTGCCGTCGCGTTTCGGGCAAAGCTTTGGAACATCGGGGCCGAGGCGCAGCTTTATGCCGGCGCGCTGATGACAATCCTGATCGGGACGAAGCTGGGCCTGCCGGGGCCGGTCGCCATTCCGGCCATGGCTTTGGGCGCGATTCTCGCGGGCGCTCTGGTGCTGCTGGGGCCTGTGATCCTGAAAGTGCGGCTGGGCGTCGATGAGGTCGTCACCACGCTGCTGTTCAACTTCATCATGCTGCTGTTCGTTTCTATGTTGCTCGAAGGGCCGCTGAAGGACCCGATGGGCATGGGCTGGCCCAAGACCGAAGCCATCCCCCGAGACGCCCGTTTGCCGCGAATCGTGGATGGTTTGAGACTGCATTGGGGCTTTGGTCTGGGTCTGATCGCCGCGCTCGGGGTCTGGCTGATCCAGGTGAAGACGACGCTGGGATATGAGATCCGAGCGGTCGGCCAGAACGTCGAAGCGGCGCGGTTCGCGGGCATTCCGGTGCGGTCTGTACTGCTGAAGGCGGCGCTGCTGTCGGGCGGGTTGGCGGCGCTGGCAGGGTATTCCGAGGTTGCGGGCCTTAAGGGCTCGCTGACCTTGGATCTGTCGCCGGGCTTTGGCTACACGGGCATCATCGTGGCGATGCTGGCGCTGTTGCATCCGCTTGGGGTGGTCGTTTCGGCGATTTTCGTGGCGGGCGTCTTTGTTGGCGCCGACAGCATGAGCCGCGCCGCCGAGGTACCGACCTATATCGCCGACATCTCGCTGGCCACGGCGCTGTTGTTCATGGTGCTGGCGATCCTGCTGACGCGGTTCAACGTGGTGCGGGGGTAACGGCATGGAAATCCTTGACATTCTGTTCACGGCCAGCTTCTGGGGCGCGGTGTTGCGCATCGCCTCGCCGCTGATCTTCGCCACGATGGGAGAGTTGATTTGCGAGCGCGCCGGGGTGCTGAACCTCGGGATCGAGGGGATCATGGTGATCGGCGCCTTCGCGGGCTGGATGGCGGTTTACGCGGGGTTGGGGCTGTGGCCGGGAGTCATGGTCGCAATGGTCGCCGGGATGGTCTTTGGCCTCCTGCATGCCACGCTGACTGTGCCGTTCGGGCTGTCTCAGCATGTGGTGGGGCTGGGCGTGACGCTGCTGGCGACTTCTGCGGCCTATTACGCCTATCGCATCGCCCTGCCCGAGGTCACCAGCCCGCCCCGGATCGAGCCGTTTCAGCCGCTGGACATTCCTGTGCTCTCCGAAATCCCCTTTCTGGGCGAGGCGTTGTTCCAGCAAACAGCCCTGACTTACGCCGCATTAGGGACTGTTTTGGTGGTCTCGCTGATCCTGTACCGCACGCCGCTGGGGCTGGCCCTGCGCGCGGCGGGAGAGAATCCGTCCGCCGTCGAAGCGCAGGGCCTGTCGGTCACGGCGCTGCGCATGGGGGCGGTCATCGTGGGATCGGGCCTGATGGCCGTGGGCGGAGCGTTTCTCACGATGTCGGCGTTTTCCTCCTTCTTTTTCGAGATGTTGAACGGGCGCGGCTGGATCTGCATCGCGCTGGTGGTGTTCGGCGCCTGGCGACCGGGGAAAGCGCTGTTGGGGGCGCTGTTGTTCGCGGCGTTTGATGCATTGCAGATCCGGCTGCAACAAACGTCTTTGGGCACATTAGTGCCGTATCAGATCTTTCTGATGGTGCCCTATGTACTGTCGATCCTGGCGCTGGTCCTGATGTCCCGCCGGGCGCAGGTGCCAGAGGCGCTTATGGTGCCCTACAATCGAGGAGAGCGCTGATGGCCGAGTTCGATCTGCTGATCCAGGGCGGGACGCTGCCGGATGGAACCGTGGCCGACATCGGCATCGCCAAGGATCGGATCGCAGCGGTGGGCGATCTGGGCGGGTGCACGGCGGGCGAGGTGATCGACGCGACCGGCGATCTGGTCAGCCCGCCCTTTGTCGATCCGCATTTCCACATGGACGCGACGCTGAGCTATGGGACGCCGCGGATCAACGCTTCGGGCACCTTGCTGGAGGGGATCGCGCTGTGGGGCGAGCTAAAGCAGATCGCCACGGTGGACGAGATGGTCGCCCGCGCGTTGGACTACTGCGACTGGGCCGTCAGCATGGGCTTGCTGGCGGTGCGCAGCCATGTGGACACCTGCGACGACAGCCTGAAGGGGGTCGAGGCGCTCTTGCAGGTGCGCGAAACGGTGAAACCCTATCTCGATCTGCAATTGGTGGCCTTTCCGCAGGACGGATTTTACCGCGATCCAACGGCGCGGGCCAACACCATCCGGGCGCTGGACATGGGGGTCGAGGTTGTTGGCGGCATCCCTCATTTCGAGCGGACGATGGAGGATGGGCGCGCTTCTGTCCGCGCGCTGTGCGAAATCGCAGCGGAGCGGGGCCTGCTGGTCGACATGCATTGCGACGAAACCGACGACCCCAACAGCCGCCATATCGAGGCGCTTGCCCATGAGGCTCAGCGGCTTGGGTTGCAGGGGCGCGTGGCAGGCAGTCACCTGACCTCGATGCATTCCATGGACAATTACTTTGTCTCTAAACTGCTGCCATTGATGTCCGAGGCCGAGATTTCGGCGATCCCGAATCCACTGATCAACATCGTGCTGCAGGGGCGACACGACACCTACCCCAAGCGGCGCGGCCTGACCCGGGTGAAGGAAATGCAAGCGATGGGCATCCGGGTGGGCTGGGGCCAGGATTGTGTGCGCGACCCCTGGTACAGCCTTGGCACGGCGGACATGCTGGACGTCGCCTTCATGGGGCTGCATGTGGCACAGATGACCTCTCCGTCAGAGATGCGGCGGTGTTTTGATATGGTGACGGTTGAGAATGCCGCGATCCTGCATCTGGAGGGCTACGGGCTGTACGAAGGCGCCGCTGCGTCGCTGGTCGTGCTGGATGCGGGCGATCCGATCGAGGCGGTGCGGCTGCGGCCGGATCGGCTGGCGGTGGTCGCCAAGGGCAAGGTCGTGTCGCGGAAGGCCCGCAATGACAGCCGGCTGACGCTGGACGGGCGCCCCAAGACGGTGCGCCGGCGCCATCCCGTCGGGTAGCGCGCGGGGCTATTCCTCTTTTGGCGGCGCGGCGGGGGTTCGGACCCCAAGGCGCCGGAAGCGTTCCAGCTCGGCATATTTGTCGAGCGACAGACGGCGGTAGGCACGGAAATAGACCCCGACGTTGAACAGCCGCTCCAGCACCCGGCCCTGGTTCTTGCGCCGAAACTCCAGATCTTCGGCGGCCAGCGTCGCGCGAATGTTGGGATCCACCCCATAGCGGGTCACGGTGTTCAGAATACCGGCATCCGTCGCGGGCGAGGTCGCCACCGCGCCGGGACGCCCGCCCAAAGCCGCGATCGCATCCGCGTTCGGATTCACGTCGGACCGGTTGCTGCGGCCCGGCGTGGGCGGCGGCAAGTTGCTGAAGCTTTCGGGGGCTTCCAGCGGCCGGTTCGGCATGATCGCAAATTCGTCAGGCCCGTCGGTCGTGGATGAGGTGTTCAACAGCCTCGGCCCGCCACTGCTGCAGGCAGAGACCGCAATCACCGCCATCAAGACCGCCACTTTGCCCAGCTTGCCCTGCATCGCCCGCTTCATCCTCACGTTTTTCGGTTTTTTAACGCATTTCATCCGCAAGGTCACGACGTCTTCTTGCGCTCGCCGGTAAACAGGATCAATCCCACCGCGCCAAAAAAGATCGCGATGTCGGCGACGTTGAAACTGAACGGGTTGTCGAAGCCACAGCAGGACATGTTCAGGAAGTCCGCCACCGCGCCATAGATCACCCGGTCGATCACGTTGCCAAGCGCCCCACCCAGCAACAATCCGCCGGAAAACCGCGCCGGGACGCGCGGCTCTTTGCGCATCCACCAGACCACCCAGGCGGAGATCGCCAGCGACAGGGTGACCAACGCCCAGCGCGTGACGTCGCTGTCGCCGGAGAACAGGCCGAAATTGACACCTCTGTTCCAGGCCATCCGGAAGTTCAGATAGGGTGGCCAGACATCCACGGCCAGCCGCTGATCCAGGTTCAGCCCCGCCAGTACATAAAGCTTGCTGGCCTGGTCCAGAACAAAGGTGATCCCCGCAACCACCAGCAATCCGCGCATCATACCACCCTTGACCCAATCCCTGCCCCGGCGTTTACCCGGCCAGACGCGGCGAGGAAAGGGGCCGAGCTCTATTCCGTCAATGGCGGAAGTGCCGCATCCCGGTAAAGACCATCGCCAGACCGGCCGCATCGGCGGCGGCAATCACCTCGTCATCGCGCATCGACCCGCCGGGCTGGATCACGCAAGCGGCCCCAGCGCCCGCGGCCTCCATCAGCCCATCGGGGAAGGGAAAGAATGCGTCCGAGGCGACGACGCAGCCTTTGGTCAATGGCTCTGGCAAGCCCAGTGCATCGGCCATGCGTTCAGCCTTGGCCGCAGCGATCAGGGCGCTGTCCACGCGGCTCATCTGGCCCGCGCCGATGCCCACGGTGGCGCCGTCGCGCACATAGACGATTGCGTTGGATTTCACATGTTTGGCGACGACCCAGGCAAAGCGCAGATCCGCAAGCTGACCGGCAGAGGGCGCCTTCTGGGTCACCACCTCCAGCAGGTCCGGTTCGATCTGCCCGGTGTCCTTGTCCTGCACGAGATAGCCGCCCGCGACCTGCCGGACCGAGGTGATCGGCGTGCGCGGGTTGGCCAGGGATCCGGTGGTCAACAGGCGCAGGTTCTTTTTCGCCGCAAACACCGCGATGGCCTCGTCATCGGCGCCGGGGGCGATCACGACTTCGGTGAAGATCTTGACGATCTCCTCGGCGGTTGCACGGTCCAGCGGCTGATTGAGCGCGACAATACCGCCGAAGGCAGAGGTCCGGTCGCAATCGAAAGCGCGGCGGTAAGCCTCGACCAGCGTCTCGCCCTTGGCGACGCCGCAGGGGTTCGCGTGTTTGATGATGGCGCAGGCGGGGCCGTCCTGGGCCGAGAACTCGCTGATCAGTTCAAAGGCGGAATCTGTGTCGTTTATGTTGTTATAGCTGAGTTCTTTGCCCTGCCATTGCCTGGCTGTGGCGACACCGGGGCGCTGGCTGCCATCGGTGTAAAAGGCAGCGGTCTGGTGCGGGTTCTCGCCATAGCGCAGGGGCTGGGCCAGAGTCCCGGCAAAGGCGCGGCGGCGGGGCATTTCAGCGCCGATGGCCCCCGCCATCCAGCCCGACACGGCGGCATCATAGGCGGCGGTGCGGGCATAGGCCGTCTGCGCCAGCGTCTGCCGGAAGGCATAGCGGGTCTGACCGCCATTCGCCGCCAATTCTTCCAGCAGCGGCCGATAATCGGCGACATCGACGACCACATTCACGAAGGCATGGTTCTTGGCCGCGGCGCGGATCATGGCCGGCCCGCCGATGTCGATATTCTCGACACAGGTGGCGTAATCGGCGCCCTTCGCCACCGTTTCCTCGAAAGGGTAGAGGTTGACGATCAGCAGGTCGATGGGCGCGATGCCGTGATCCGTCATCGCCTGAACATGCGCGTCATTGTCGCGCAGCGCCAGCAAACCGCCATGCACCGCCGGATGCAGGGTCTTGACGCGGCCGTCCATCATCTCGGGGAAGCCGGTCACATCGGCCACATCGCGCACGGTCAGCCCCGCCTCGCGCAGCATTCCGGCCGACCCGCCGGTGGACAACAGTTCGATCCCGTGGCCCGCCAGCCCCCGCGCCAAGTCAATCAGCCCGGTCTTGTCCGAGACAGAGATCAGGGCGCGCCGCACGGGAGAAAAATCGATCATATTTGGTCCTCAGAGATGTTCCGACATTTCGCTGTCGTCCCGCTCAAAATCCCGCATATGGGTTGGCGTGTCCTGCGCCTTGGCGAGCGTCCAGCGAACGCGACTCGCATAGCGTATCGCCCGGGAAGAGAGAACAATCTGTTTTGTCGCGCGCGGCCTCAGGCGCCCTTTTTCCAGGAACACGCTGGGTTCCAGTGACATTTCGGTCGTGCCGTCATGGCGAAAGATCCAGACTTCGCCGCTCTTGAGCACCAGGGACACTGCGGCGCCACCCAGATCGACATTGGCATCCACATCCGGATGCAGGTGAAACCGGATCTGATAGGCGATGCCCTGCAATCGCCGCCGGTCCATGGCACGGTTGAAGGCCTCGCGGTGCTCTTCCTCGATGGCGGCCAGCATGTCTTCGCCCGCCAGGGCCCGGCCATCGTCGGACAACTCGACCTGACGGACATGGGTCAGCCCGTGGTTCGGCACATATCCGTCATGTCCCGCGACGACCCCGTTCTGCGTGGCCTCGGTGCCGATCTGCATTTTCACCGATGTCGGGCTGTCATAGAGCCAATCCTTGCCGGTATCGTCCCGCGCCTCGTGCCGGCCAAAGCGCGACGAGGAATAGCCTTCGAGCGCGAGGCAGGAATGCGATGCGGTGGCGCGCCCGGCCCGCGCCCAGTCCCGGCCGTATTGCCGCCCGTCCCCGCAGGACACGATCAGCGGACGCCGCCCGGAGGTCATCTCGAACCCGAGGGTCGAGGCATGGGCTCGCGCCGACGCTTCGCCCCGGGGCGGCACGGCGCAATCGACGATCAGGGTGGTGCGCGCCGCCTGCAGCCGGACAAATCCCATGGCCAGACCAGAGCGCGGCCGCCCCTTGACGCCAGACTCCTGCAAGGCGGAGTCGAGCCGCCCTTCGAGGCCGCGCCCGCCACCATGGAACCGCGCCAGCCCGCCATCCGCGTGGCGCAAGGCCCGCAGGGTTGGGGCAATGCGCTCGATCGCGGCTTTCAGATCCGGATTCACTGGCCATCCCGAGGCGGTCAGGGCCTGGGCGGCCCAGGTCAGCAGCGAGAAGACATCCAGCAATTCCTCGGGGTTGCGGGTGCTGATGCCACCATCCGCGTCGATCTGTGACCGACATTCACGGCCCAGCGCGGCCACGGCGGCCGGTACCAGACGGTCCATGTCGATCAGGGCGAGCCCGGCATAGACCAGCCCCGTCAACGCCTCGAACCGTGGAATGCCGGGGCCAGCAGCCCGCCAGCGCCGGGACAGGAACAAAGTCTGCTGGCCCAGCGAGCGATGGAACGCCTCTGACATCGCGCTGCCGTCGCCCTGCATCAGAAAGATCGCATGGCTGATCCAGCGGATCACCCGCCGACCCGTCGTGTCCGGTGTCCAGCCCGCGCCCTGCCCGCTGCCGTAGCGCGTCAGCCAATCCTGCGTCCAGTCCTGCGCCAGGATCCGCGCCCGGTTGTCGCCCAAAGCAGCAAGATCGTCGAGCCAGCTGAACCCGTGGATCTCATCCTCGAATTCCGGCGCCGTCTCGCCCAGATCCCAGATCGCGCGGTCCGGCGCCTCGACCACCTGCCCCGCAATCAGGAAATTCCCGGCACATAGCTGCTTTCCCCGCGCAAAACGGCCAAGCGTGCGGGGTTCGGGTTGCGAGGTGAACCCGCCCGCCGGGCGCGCGCGGGCGGCCCGGCGGGCGTGGTGCCGGTTCATCCAATGCGACCAACGGTCGGACAGGCGTACGCTCATGGACACGGCCTGCTGCGCCTCATGCCGGAGTTCTTGCTAATCATTTGCCCGCTTTAGGGTCAGCATAGGCTGCAAAATGCGGTTCGTCATGGAGGAAATGGTCCCTCAGGCCTGTTTCCGCAAGGCGGCGATAAAGAACCCGTCCATCCCGCCCAGATCCGGCCAATAATCGGGCCGCAAGCGAATCCCCTCCGGCGTGATCCAGTCCGGCTCGATGCCGGGTCGCTGCAGCGCGTCTGGATCGAACGTCAGATCGCCGTGCCGCGCCAGCGCTTCCTCCACCTGCACTTCGCCTTCGTCCGGCAGCAAGGAACATGTGCAATAGACAAGCCGCCCCGCGGGCCGCAACAGATCCAAAGCGCGGTCGATCATCCGGGATTGCAGCGCGAACAGTCCCAGAAAATCGGCGCCCGACTTGGCGTGCGGCAAATCGGGATGGCGCCGGATCGTGCCCGTTGCGGAACAGGGCGCATCCAACAGGATGGCGTCGAACGGATCGGCGGACCAGCCCAGCAGATCGGCCACCACGGTGTCCGCCGTCAGCCGCGTCCGGGCGAGGTTCTGCGTCACCCGCGCCATGCGCCCCTGGGACAGGTCCAGCGCCGTCACCTGCGCACCAGCGGCGGCAAGCTGCAACGTCTTGCCACCGGGCGCGGCACACAGATCGGCGACCCGTTCGCCCGGGCTGACATCCAACAACCGCGCCGGGAGCGCAGCAGCAGCATCCTGCACCCACCAATCGCCGCTCTCATAGCCCGGCAGTGCCGACACCTGCACCCGACCCGCAAGCCGCACAGACCCGGTGGGCAAAGCCACGCCCCCCACCCGCGCAGCAAGCGCCATAGCATCGCCATCCCGCGGCGTCAGATCCAGCGGCGCCCCGGCGGCATGGGCTGCTTCCAACGCCACAACGGCCTCTTTCCCCCAGGCGGCGGTCAGCGGGCCGCGAAAGACCTTCGGCAGCCGCGGCTGCGGCAGGCTGTTCCACTTCGCGATCTCGACCCGCCGCAGCACCGCATTGACCAGCCCGGACAAACGCGCCGTGTGGCGATCCGCTTTGACCAGGCGCACGGCGGCATCCACCGCCCCATGCGCGGCGGCGCCATCCACCGCCATCTCGACCACGGCCATCCGCAGGGCATGCATCACCGGCGGCGGCGGCATCTTTTTCAGATGCGGGCCCAGCAGGCGATCCGCCCGGTCCATCCAGCGCAACGTGTCCATCGCAAGCCGCTGCGCGCGCGCCCGATCGCCAGGCTCCAGCCCCTCCAGCGCGCCGGGCAAAAGATCGGACAGCAAACGCCCCTCGTCCATCACCCGCCCCAACAGCCGATGGGCGGCGCGGCGTGGCGCAAGGCCGGTGGTGGCCATTCCCGTGGTTCCTTCCATTTGCACAATGCGTTCCGCGCCGTATATCACATGGACCGACCCGGCAAGGAGCAGCCCAATGTCCGACGACAGCCCCAAGACCCCAGCCACCGACCTCCCC
>CAYGRI010000048.1:0-4818 GCA_964352155.1 uncultured Maritimibacter sp.
GCGAGATCCTCTACTTTGTCGAAGGGAACAGCTGCCGGTGCAAGGGGTACCACCACCGCGTCAAGGCCATCCTCGCCGCATCCGGGCAGGATGTCGGGGCGATCGCGGCCGAATAATCGGAGGCCAGCGGGATCTTGGGAGGGATCCCGCCTTTTAGGGAGGATACGACATGCCGAAAGACAATGGCATCGGCGCCAGCACGAAGCGGCGCGAGGACGTCCGGTTCCTGACGGGCCTGGGCAAATATACCGACGACCTTCAGATGCGGCACCAGGTTCACGCGGTCTTCGCGCGGTCCGACGTGGCGAATGGCAAGATCGTCCGGATCGACACCGCCGCCGCCGAGGCGATGCCGGGCGTGCTGGCGGTCTTTACCGGCGAGGATTTCGTCGACGTCGGCGGCAATCCAGCGGGCTGGCTGATCAACAGCCGCGACGGCGAGCCGATGAAAGAGCCCAAGCGCCCGGTGCTGGCCCATGGCAAGGTGCGCCATGTGGGCGACGCCTATGCCGCCGTCATCGCCGAAACGCTGGAACAGGCGCGCGACGCGGTCGAGGCCATCGAGGCCGAGATCGAGGAACTGCCCGCCGTGATGGACACCAAGGCCGCTCTGGCAGAGGGCAGCCCGCTGGTGCATGACGAGATCGGCACCAACCAATGCTTTGACTGGGGCTGGATCGAGGACAACCGCGCCGCCACCGATGCGGCGATCAAGGCCGCCCCGCATGTGACGACGCTGGAACTGGTGAACAACCGGCTGGTGCCCAACGCGATGGAGCCGCGCGCGTCGATCGGCGATTACGATCCGGGGACGGGCGATTACACGCTGCACACCACATCGCAGAACCCGCATCTGACGCGGCTGCTGATCTCGGCCTTCGTGCTGGGGATCCCGGAAAACAAGCTGCGCGTGGTGGCGCCCGATGTGGGCGGCGGCTTTGGATCGAAAATCTACCATTATGGCGAAGAGGCGCTGGTTCTGGCGGCGGCGAAGAAGCTGGGCCGCCCGGTGCGCTGGACCGCGACCCGGTCGGAAAGCTTCCTGACCGACGCCCATGGCCGCGACCATGTCACCAAGATCGAGCTGGCCTGCGAAAAGGACGGCACGTTCATCGCCTTCCGGACCGAAACCTATGCCAATGTCGGCGCCTATCTGTCGAATTTCTCGACCGCGACGCCGACCTTCCTGCATGGCACCTTGATGGCGGGCAATTACAAGGTCCCGAATGTCTATGTGAACGTGAAGCTGGTGTTCACGAATTCGGCCCCGGTGGATGCCTATCGCGGCGCCGGTCGCCCCGAGGCGACCTTTAGCCTGGAACGGGTGATCGACAAGGCAGCGCGCGAGCTGGGCATCGACCCGGTGGCGATCCGGCGCAAGAATTTCGTCCAGCCCGATCAATTTCCCTTCACCTCCGCCGCTGGTCTGCAATACGACACCGGCAATTACGGCGCGCTGATGGACAAGATGGAAGAGGTGGCCGATGTCGCCGGCTTCGCCGCCCGCGCCGCCGAGTCGAAAGCCCGAGGCAAGCTGCGCGGCTTTGGCGTCAACGCCTATATCGAGGCTTGCGGGATCGCACCGTCGAACCTTGTGGGCGTCCTGGGAAGCCGGGTCGGCCTGTATGACGCGGCGACGGTGCGGGTGAATGCCACCGGCAACCTGTCGGTCATGGTCGGCGCCCACAGCCACGGGCAGGGGCATGAAACCGCCTTTCCGCAGGTGGTGGCCGAGATGCTGGGAATCGACCCGGCCTCGATCGAGATCGTGCATGGCGATACCTCGAAGATCCCCTTCGGCATGGGGACCTACGGGTCGCGCTCGCTGGCGGTCTGCGGCTCTGCCGTGGTCCGCGCGACCGAGAAGATCATCAACAAGGCCAAGAAGATCGCGGCCCATATGCTGGAAGCCTCCGACAGCGATATCGAGCTGAAGGACGGCCAGTTCTCTGTTGCGGGCACCGACAAGTCGGTGAGCTTTGGCGAGGTGGCGCTGAAGGCCTATATCCCGCATAACTTCCCTCTTGAGGATCTGGAGCCGGGGCTGGAAGAGACGGCGTTCTACGACCCGGCGAACTTCACCTACCCCTCGGGCGCCTATGCCTGCGAGGTCGAGGTGGATCCAGATACCGGCAAAGTGACGGTGGAACGGTTCACGGCGGTCGACGATTTCGGCAATGTGATCAACCCGATGATCGTCACCGGCCAGGTGCATGGCGGTCTGGCCCAGGGCATCGGCCAGGCACTGCTCGAAGGGTGCAGCTATGATGAGACGGGGCAGCTCGTCTCGGCCTCCTACATGGATTACACCATGCCGCGCGCCGATGATTTCCCCAGCTTTGCGGTGGATCATTCCTGCGTCACGCCCTGCACCCACAATCCGCTGGGGGTCAAGGGCTGTGGCGAGGCGGGGGCCATCGGCTCGCCGCCGACGGTGGTGAATGCGGTGCTCGATGCGTTGCAGCGCGGCGGCAAGGATGTGGCCCATATCGACATGCCCCTGACGCCGGGGCGGGTCTGGACGGCGATGCAGGGCTAGGACGGTGGTCCGGCGGCGGGTCTTGTATCCTCTGCCGGATTTCGCTTAATTTTGACGAATAGAAGACAGGAGCTGTCTTCAGGGAGAACCGGAATGTACAACTTTGAATTGGTCAAACCGGCGTCGGTGGAAGAAGCGGTCACCGCGCTGTCGGGCGAAGACGCCATGCCCCTGGGCGGCGGCCAGACCCTGATCCCGACGATGAAGCAGCGGCTGGCCTCGCCGACGGTTTTGGTGTCGACCCATGGCATCGCCTCGATGAAGGGCGTAACGGCGTCGGACGGTGTGCTGACACTGGGCGGCGCAACGACTCACGGCCAGGTCGCGGCAGAGGCGGCGGGCGCCTACCCGGGCCTGGCGGCGCTGGCGGGCCAGATCGGCGACCCGGCGGTGCGCAACCGTGGCACGGTGGGCGGATCGCTGGCCAACAACGACCCGGCGGCCTGCTACCCGGCAGGCCTGCTAGGTTCTGGCGGCGTGGTCGTGACCAGCGGGCGCGAGATTGCCGCTGACGACTACTTCCAGGGCATGTTCACCACCGCGCTGGAAGAGGGCGAGTTGATCACCACCGTCAAGTTCAACATACCCGAGGTGTCGAACTATCAAAAGTTTGAACAGCCAGCGTCGCGATTCGCATTGACGGGTGTGTTCGTGGCGAAGCATGCTGACGGTGTTCGCGTTGCGGTGACGGGGGCGTCCGAAGAGGGCGTGTTCCGCTGGAACGCGGCGGAAGACGCGCTGTCGGCGAATTTCTCGGCCGACGCGATCAAGGAACTCTCAGTGGATGCCTCGGGCATGATCGGGGACTTGCACGGGACACCACAATACCGCGCGCATTTGGTCAAGGTTCTGACTGGACGTGCGGTTGCTGCCGCGGGCTGACAGGCCCTTGTCCGGCAACTACAAAGGGCGCGCCGTGGCGCGCCCTTTTTTATGGCGATCCGTCTTTCTGCGGGCGCCGGTGATCCAATCGCCCGGATCCCTTACTCAAGCTGGATCCCCTCACTCGAGTTGTCTGGGAGACTGTTTTGGCAGAGAGGGCGCCCGGACCCGGCCCCTGGCCCAGCCCCGTCTCCCGAACATCTGAGCCCGAAAGACTTAGCGGGCTGGCCCGATCATCATGACCATCTGACGGCCTTCCATCTTCGGCATATTCTCGACCTTGCCGAATTCCTTTACGTCCTCGGCCACGCGTTCCAACAGATTGCGGCCCAGATCCTGATGCGCCATCTCGCGTCCACGGAACCGCAGGGTCACCTTAACCTTGTCGCCGCCTTCCAGAAACTTCAGCACGTTGCGCATTTTGACGTCATAATCATGCACATCCGTGTTGGGCCGGAATTTGACTTCCTTGACCTCGATGGTCTTCTGCTTCTTGCGGGCTTCGGATTCGCGTTTTTGCTGTTCATACTTGAACTTGCCGAAATCCATGATCTTGCACACCGGCGGCGCGGCATTTGGCGAGATCTCCACCAGGTCGAGGCCAGCAGCCAGCGCCATGGCCATGGCACGCTCTGGCGTCACCACGCCGACGTTTTCGCCCTCGGCCCCGATAAGTCTGATTTCGGGCGCCCTGATCCGATCGTTTACGCGTGGTCCTGTTTCACGGGTCGGCGGGGCGTTGTGCGGTCTTCTTGCGATGATCGTGCATCCTTCTGTGGTGTCGGCAAATCAGGCTTGAAAGATACGGTGACCGCGCGCGCGATTCAACTGTGATTCGTCATTTGCCGATGCGCGGTCTTTTGCTTTTGCCCTGCAGCCCTGTTGCAGACGCTCGGGATTGGTGGCACGGACATGCGAACAATTTTCGACAAACCTATAAGGAGTTTTGTCCGTGAAACAGGTTACGATTGTCCTTGCACTGCTGCTGGCAGCCGGAGTCGTGGGATATGCGATCTACGAGCCGCCCGAACCGGCCGAAGAGGCGGACGCCTCGGGTATGGCGGAGGACTCCGTCAGCGTCGTGACGGAAGAAGCGGTGGCCGAGCCCGTGGAAGCAGCAGGGAGCCCTGTCGAAGAGACGGTCGAAGAGACCGTGTCGGACGCGGTCGAGACGGTGGAAGAAGCGGTCTCCGATGTGGTTGAGGGTGCAGGGGACACCGTAGCCGAAGCGGTTGAAACAGTTGAAGAAACCGCCACCGATTTGGTCGAGGGCGCGGAAGAGACCGCCGCCGATGCTGTCGATGCGGTTGAAGAAACCGCCACCGATGTGGTTGAGGGTGCAGCAGAAACCGCTGCCGACGCGGTCGAGACGGTTGAGGCGCCGGTCGCCGACCTGG
>CAYGRI010000048.1:4918-21392 GCA_964352155.1 uncultured Maritimibacter sp.
CCGAGGGTGCGGAAGAGACTGCCGCCGACGCTGTGGAGACGACCGAAGAAACCGCGACGGAAGTGACTGAAGTCGCAGAAGAACCCGCTGCCGACGCCATCGAGACGGTTGAGGCGCCGGTCGCCGACCTGGCCGAGGGTGCGGAAGAGACTGCCGCCGACGCTGTGGAGACGACCGAAGAAACCGCAACGGAAGTGACTGAAGTCGCAGAAGAAACCGCTGCCGACGCCGTCGAGACGGTCGAGGCGCCGGTCGCCGACGTGGCTGAGACGGTGGAAGAAGCCGCTGCCAGCGACCCGGCCGCGCTCTTTACCGTCGAGGGGTTCGACGAGCAGCAGGCGCTGGCCTATGTGTCGGAAAGCGACCTTGAAGACAATGTGAAAGCCGAGATTACCTCGGCCATCGAAGCCGCCCGTGACACTCCGGATGCCCTGCCAGCCGCCCTCGCGGCGGCGCGCGAGGTATTGGGGCTCTGATGCCATCGGCCCCCATGGATGCGCTTCCATGGGGGCCGGTAACGCGCTTTGACCGGAACGGGACCGCCGCTGTGCCGGGAAACCGGCGTGGGTGGCATGGTCCGCCCCTGATGTGCCGGGTTTGACCCCGGCGACGCAGCCGACAATGGCCTGGTGGGAGTGCGGCTGGCGAAGACGCGCGCGGCCTTAGCCCACGAAGGCTTTCTCCACGACATATTCGGCGGGGTCGGAATTCGCCCCCTCGCGCAGGCCGAATCCTTCAAGGATTTCCTTGATTTCAAGGTTCAGACCGAGGGAGCCGCAGACCATCGCGCGGTCGCCTTCAGCGCTAATCCCCTCGATTCCCAGATCCGCGAACAGGCTGCCGTCCCGCAGGCGATCCGTGATCCGACCCATCTTTGCGCTCTCCTCGCGCGTGGTGGTGGGGTAATAGACCAGCTTGTCCGCAAAGCCCGCGCCGATCACCTCGGCCAGCATTTCGTCCTTGCGCACGCTGTCCACCAGATCCCGCCCATAGGTCAGTTCGGCCACGTCGCGGCAGGTATGTGTCAGGATGATTTGGTCATAGTTTTCATAGGTTTCCGGCTCACGGATCAGCGAGGCAAAGGGCGCAATCCCCGTGCCGGTCGCGAAGAACCACAGCCGCTTGCCGGACAACAACGCGTCATGCACCAGCGTGCCGACCGGCTTGGGGCGCAAGATCACCTCGTCTCCGGGCTTGATGTGCTGCAGCTTCGAGGTCAAAGGCCCGTCCGGCACCTTGATAGAGTAGAATTCCAGTTCGTCATCCCAGGCCGGGCTGGCGATCGAATAGGCCCGCAACAGCGGTTTTTGCTTGCCCGTCGCCGGGTCGGGGTCGCCCATCAGGCCGATCATTACGAATTCCCCCGACCGGAACCGAAGACTCGCGGGCCGCGTCGTGCGGAAACGGAACAGCCGGTCGGTGTAATGTTGCACCTCTGTCACCTTCTGGGCGTCTGGCAGAGTCTTGACGGATTTGGCGGGCTGATCGGCGATGGTCATTTCTGGGGTCTTCTCTTGGCGTTTGCGCGTCCTGCGGTGGTCATCCCTGTCTACATTTCCTGACACATCGTGCAAGGGTCAGGCATGGGCCCTGAGCCGCGACTGATAGTCATGGTCTTGCCAGTTGGCCCGGGCGCGCCATTGGTCTTCTGGTTGCCGCGCGGCCAGATCGGCCGAGATTTCCACCTCGTCAAAGCCCGCCCGGCGCGCCATCGCATATTGATCGGCCAGGACATGCCCCCGCGCCCGCAGGCGGCCGTGAAAGCCCATCAAGCGGAGCCGCCGGGCAATCGTAAAGCCCCGCCCATCCGCAAAGCTCGGAAATTCCACGGCAATTGCGGCCAGATCGGCGATCCGGCCGCGCAGCTCTTCGGGATCCGCGTCAGAGGGGAGGACCGCGGCCGCCGGCCCGCCCCAAGCGTCGAAATCCTCTGCGGCAAAGCCGCTATCGGTCACGATTACAGTCATCTATTCGTCTCCATCCGCGGGTGTCTCCGCGTTATGTTGTTAAAAGTATGGGTTTTCGCCTTGCCTCAGGCGCGCACCACCTTGCCGTCCGCAATATGTATGCCGCATTCGACCTTGTCGGTCCCGCGCCAGCGCCCGGCGCGCGGGTCTTCGCCCTGTGCCACCTTGCTGGTGCAGGGCTTGCACCCGATCGACGGATAGCCCTGCGCCACAAGCGGATGCGCGGGCAGGCGATTGTTGATCCGGTAGTCGCGCACATCGTCGGGGGTCCAATGCGCCAGTGGGTTCACCTTGATACGCCCGTCGGTGTCCGCCTCAAAGAAGTCCAACGCGGTGCGCTGACCGCCTTGAAACCGCTTGCGCCCGGTGATCCAGGCGTCGAAGGGAGCGAGGCCGTCTTGCAGCACATCGGTCTTGCGAAAGCCGCAGCAGGCGTCGGGATCGGTCAGATGCAACGCCCCGAAGCGATCCTTTTCCCGCGTCGTCTCGGGGGCAGGCCGCAGGACCCGGACATCGGACAGGCCAAGCCGATTTGAGACATCTATCTGATATTGCAGTGTTTCTTTGAACAACATCTGGGTGTCGATGAACAAGACAGGCGTTGTCCGATCAAGAACAGAGATCATGTGCAGCAAGACGATGGACTCCGCCCCAAAGGAGGAAACCAGTGTGATGCGGCCGACTTCGGGGTCCGACAAGGCTCTTTCCAGCACCGCGGTCGCGCCGTGGTGCTGGTATCGACGGTTGAGCGCCGTGACCCGCGCGGATAGCGCGGGAAGGGGAGCCTCAAGCGGCATGGGCCTTCTCCTCCGCGCCATAAAGGGCGGTCTTGAACGGGGCCATGCCCACGCGTTTGTAGGCGTCCAGGAAGGTCTCATCGCGGTTTTCGCGCATGGCGAGGTAGGTTTCCACGATGCGCTCGATGGCGGGGACGATCTGGTCATAGGCAAAGCCCGGACCGGTGCGCGTGCCGATAACCGCATCCGCGCTGCCGTCGCCGCCAAGGGTGATCTGATAATTCTCCACCCCCGCGCGGTCGAGCCCCAGGATTCCAATATGCCCCACATGGTGATGTCCGCAGGCGTTGATGCAGCCCGATATCTTGATCTTGAGCGGACCGATGTCATGCTCGATCTTCAACTCGTCGAAGCGGGTTGCGATGTCCTGGGCGACAGGAATCGACCGCGCGGTCGCGAGTGCGCAGTAATCCATGCCGGGGCAGGCGATGATGTCGGAGATCAGCCCGACATTTGCGGTTGCAAGCCGCGCCTGACTCAGCCGGGCGTGGATCGTGGGAAGGTCGGATTTGTGTGCGTGAGGGAGGATGACATTCTGCTCATGGCTGATTCGAAGTTCGTTTTGTGAAAAGTCTTCGCCAAGCTCGGCCATCGCCCGCATCTGGGCGGCGGTGGCATCGCCCGGCGTCTCGCCATGGGCTTTCAGGGAAATTGTCGCAATCGCATAGCCGGGCACCGCATGATCGGTCACATTGGTGTCAACCCAGGCGCGAAAGACGGGATCGGAGGCATATGCCTGCTCAAAACCGCCCAAATCACGTGCGGGCAGGTCGGGACGGGCGAACTGCCCCTGAATATTGGCCAGCAGGGCCTGATCGGCGCCGCCAAACTCTTGCTGCAACTGCGCGAAACGCTCCTCTACCAAAGCACGAATCTCTTCGATTCCATGTTCATGCACGGTGATCTTGATGCGAGCTTTGTACTTGTTGTCGCGCCGGCCCAATAGGTTGTAGACGCTGACCACCGCCTCGCAATAGGGCAGAAGATCGGCCTTAGGCAAGAAGCCCCGCAGCACCTTGCCAATCATCGGAGTCCGCCCCAGCCCCCCGCCGATGATCACCTCAAACCCAACCTCTCCGGCGTCATTGCGCACCAGGTTCAGCCCGATGTCATGTGCTCTGGTGACGGCTCGATCCTGCGTCGCACCGCTGACGGCGATCTTGAACTTGCGCGGAAGGAACTGGAACTCCGCGTGGTCGGTCGACCATTGCCTGAGGAGTTCCGCGTAAGGCCTTGGATCTTCTATCTCATCCGCCGCAGCCCCGGCGAAGTGATCGGCGGTCACATTGCGGATCGTGTTGCCGCTGGTCTGGATCGCATGCATGCCCACATCGGCCAGCGCGTCCAGCATATCGGGCACATCGTGTAGGACGGGCCAGTTGAACTGGATGTTCTGCCGCGTTGTGAAATGGCCGTAGCCCTTGTCCCAACGTTCTGAAATCATGGCCAATTGTCGCATCTGTGCGCCGCTAAGTGTGCCATAGGGGATGGCCACCCGCAGCATGTAGGCATGCAGTTGCAGGTAGAGCCCGTTCATCAGGCGCAGGGGCTTGAACTCGTCTTCGGTCAAGGCGCCGTCGATGCGACGCTCCACCTGGCTGCGAAACTGGGAAACGCGTTCGCGTACAAAGGCTTCGTCGAAATCGGAATAGGCATACATCACTGCGACTCCTGTTTGCCGTGGGCGTAATTGGACGGGCCGCGGGTGCGGAAGGCCTCGCGGAAATGTACCGGCTCAGGGCCTTGCGGACCGGATTTGGCATCGGCGAGGTAAACGCCCACCACTTCCGAGGCGCGTGCGCCGCCGTCCAGAAGGCGGATCTGGGCATGGGCTTCGTCTTCGATCAATTCGGCCTCGAACAGATGCCGCGTCCAGCGGTCATCCTTTGTCAGATAGACCACGTCGCCTTCCAAAAGGGCATTTGCGGTCACGACCTTAGGGGTAAAGCGGCGGCTCATAGCGCGATCTCCTGCTCGTAGTCGGGGGCCAGGGCGACCGCCGCGCGCGGGGCGAGGCCGAAAAAGGTCAGCACCGGGCCCTGGAAGGCGGCGTTGGTGGCGGCTTTGGTCATGTCGGCCAGCGTTGCGGCGACGATGCGCTGATCGGGCCGCGAGGCATGTTCGACAAAGCTGACGGGGGTCGCCGGGTCGGCGCCTTGCATCATAAGGCGGCCCTGCACAAACCGTGTGGCGCGCTTGCCCATGTATATCGCGACGACCTCGCCGGGTTGGGCCAGCGCTCGCCAGTCATGATCGGCGAAACCTAGCATGTCGTGGCCCGTGAGGAAGCGGACCGAGGCGTTGCGGCCCCGCCGTGTCAGACTTTGCCCCATCGCGGCAACCGCGGCCGAGGCGGCGGTGATGCCGGGGACGATCCGCCAGGGCAGGCCGGCCGCGTCCACGGCCTCGACCTCTTCATCGAGGCGTCCAAAGATCGTGGGGTCACCGGATTTCAGACGCACCACATGCCCACCGTTTTGTGCGTGTTCGACAATCAAGTCGTTGATTTCATGTTGCTTCATAGATTGACCGAAGCCTGTCTTGCCGACCTCGACCAGAATGGCTTCGCGCCGCGCCAATTCAAGGATCGGGGCGGCGATCAGGCGGTCATGGAGGATCACGTCGGCCTTGTCGAGCGCGGTGCGGGCCTTCATCGTCAGGAGCTCCGGGTCGCCGGGCCCGGCGCCGACGAAATCCACATGCCCCTGCACGGTGCCCTTGGCCAGATGCCGGTTCAGAAGCTGGTGGAGGGCGGTTTCGACGCCCGGAGCGCCTTCGGCCTCGGCGGCGCGTGGGCCGGCGTCAAAGTAAAAGTCGGCCCAGAAGTCCCGCCGGGCGCGGCCAATGGGCAGTTTCTCGGCCATCGGGCGGAAGGCCTTTCCGATCCGTGCCAGCAACCCCAGGCGCGGAGAGAGCCGTTCCTCGAGATCGCGCTTGATCGCGCGGGCCAGCACCGGGGCGGCGCCCTCGGTGCCGATGGCGACGACGACGGGATCGCGATCGACCATGGCGGGGGTGATGAACTGGCTGTCGTGCAGATTGTCGACGATATTGGTCAACACGCCTTCGGACCGGGCGATGGCGGCGGTGCGGGCGTCTTCGTCGGCATCCTCGTCGGCGGCGTAGAACAGGGCGGCGCCGGCCGCATCGCCGGATGCGAGGGGGCGCGGCGTGAGGGTTAGCCTATGCGCACCGGCCAGGGAGCGAATGTCGGCGCTGGCGTCTGGCGCGAAGACGTCAATCCGGGCCTCTGTCTTCAGCAGCAGGCGCAGCTTGGCCAGCGCAGCCTCTCCGCCGCCGGACAGGACGACGCGGGCGCCCTTGAGATCGAGGAAGATTGGGAAATGCTGCATGGCGGCGAACTCCAGGTTGTGCTGGCCTAATATAGGAAAATTTCCCTTGATGGTGCTATCGCTCCCTGCGAATAAGGACGTATGTTCCATGGTGCGGGCGGTTTGGAACGGGTGTTGTTGCGATCTGGAGAAACCGAAATGTCTGTTCGTCTCGATGCGCTGGATCGGAAGATTCTTGCGGCGCTGCAGGAGGATGCTAGCCGTTCGCTGGACGAAATTGCCCGTGAAGTGGGCTCGTCAAAGACCCCGGTCTGGAATCGGATCCGCAAGATGCGCGAGGCGGGCGTGATCGGCCAGCAGACGGTCTTGCTGGACCCCGAGGCGCTGGGGTTGGAGGCCTGTTTTTTCGTCCTGATCCGGACATCCGAGCATGAGGCGGATTGGCAGGACCGTTTTCTGGACGTGCTGCGGCGTCGGCCCGAGGTGTTGGAGGCGCATCGTTTGGCGGGCGAAATCGACTATATCCTGAAGGTGCGGGTGCCGAACGCGCGGGCCTATGACACGTTTTATCAGGCGCTAATCTCGGAGGTGAAGATCTATAACGTGACGGCGCTGCTTTCGATGGAAGAAATCAAGTCGACTACGATGCTGCCTTTGTGAGGGGAACGCCCCCTCGGCCCAGCTCCGACCAGCCCGCCCCGCCGGTCCGAGGGGGCGTGTGTGAGGATTCGCGGCGAGGCTACTGAAAACACGCTTTCTCGAGCGACCGGCAGGCAATTGCTGGTTATGGCCGCGGGGGGCGATCAGGCGGGGGCCGCGTACAGCGCGTCGAGCCCGTGAAAGTGATACAGATCGGCGTAGCGGCTTGGGCGGGTCAGGCGCAGGTCGGGCCAGCGAGAGAACAGGACCCGCAGGCCGATCTGCAATTCCAGCCGGGCCAGAGGGGCGCCGACACAGAAATGGATGCCGCCACCGAACGCTGCATTTGCCTTGATAGGGCGGGTAGGGTCGAACCGGGCTGGGTCCGGGAAGGCGGCTGGATCTCTGTTCGCGGCGCCCAGGAGGCAGCCGACCACGGTGCCGCGGGGCAGGGGGTGGCCGAAAAGCGACGTGTCTTCATAGAGATGGCGGGTAAACATGTGTAGCGGAGGATCGTGGCGCAGGATCTCTTCAACCGTGCTCTCGATTCCATCCGGGCCGATCCAGGCGGGGTCGCGCGGCTGTCCAGCCAGGGCCCGGATCCCATTGCCCATGGTGTGAACCGTCGCCTCGTGCCCGGCGTTCAGAAGCAGGATGCAGGTGGCGATCAATTCATCGGTCGACAGGCGATCCCCGTCCTGTTCGGCGGCGATCAGCTCTGTGATCAGGTCGTCGCGGGGCTCTGCGCGTCGGCGGGCCACGTAGCCTTGCATGAAGGCGGTGAAATCTTGGGCGGCCTTTGCCGCTCGATCCTCAACGTTCCGGTCGCGGCGGGCCTGATACATCGCGACCATCGCGTTCGACCAGGCGAGCAGTTCCGGCGCCAATGTCTGTGGTACGCCCAGCAGCCGCGTGATGGCGATCACGGGCACCTGGGTGCAATAGCGCGTCAGCAGATCCACCTCGCCCGCCGGAAAACCGTCAATCAGATCATGGCACTGACGCTCGATCCCCGGGGCCATGCGCGCGACGCGGCGCGAGGTGAAGGCCCGCAGGACCAGTGCGCGCAGGCGGGTGTGGCGCGGTGGCTCCAGTTCCAGCATCGAATTCTGTTCCAAGGCGTAGAACGGGGCGAGGCGCGCCGGTGTTGGTTGCACGGCCACCGGTGCGCGGCCAAGGCGACGGTCCCGCAGCAGGGCTGTCACCTCAGCATGGCCCGCCGCGACGGGCATTGCGTATTCCTCCCACCAAACCAGTGGGCCGAGGGCGCGCAGGCGGTCGTAGAACGGGTAGGGATCCTGCACGAAGGCGGGTGCGGTGGGGGGCTGGCTGATGCGCGGAATGCTCATGCCGCCAGCCAAACGCAAAGCCGCCGGTCAATGCAAGGCCTTGTTTCTAAACTCCGGTTCAAAGGGATCTTAGACGGGCAAGGTAAAGTCCTGACAGGTCTACTGGCGGATCTTCCGACTGTTCTGGCAGTGTTGAACGGGCAAGGGGCAATTTGGTCAATGAGGACGCCAAAGCCTCGAAATGGGTCACAACCGCGCTCACCCAATCTCGGAGGACCTGATGGTCTCTCCCTGGGTGATCAAGGGCCTTCTCGCCGGGCTCAGGCGGATGGAGATGACCTTTGAGCCCGGATCGGTGCGATCCTGGCAGGTATGGGATATCGTTAGTTCCAGAGCTGGCACTGGCTATGAATAGGGTCGTTGCGAGGACAGGACTGCCCTATCGCCCTACAACGCATCCAGGTTCAAAGCGTAATTCCCTAAAGGTGCCAACATGTTGGAGGTATCGTTCGCCGTGGGGCCGCTCAGCGGGTGGCGCCATAGGGGCGCCCGATCCTTGTCGATGATCGCGGCACGGATGCCTTCAAGAAAATCGCCGTGTTCCATCGCACGGGAGGTGAAGCGAAATTCCAGATCCAGTGCCTGACCAATTTCGACGCCAGGAGAGCGCAGGCTCTGAATGATTTCTACCGTGCAAGCCATTGAAAGTGGTGAGTTTTTCGACAGTACTCCCAGGGTTTCCGCTGCCGTCACGCCGGGCTGGGATTGCAATTTCTCAACAATATCGCGGAAGGTTTCGCCGCCGAAATGCTGATCGATCCACGCTTGGTGGGCCGAGAGCGGGGAGTCCGGCGTGGGGCCGGAGGCGGTTTCGAGACATGTTAGATCCGCAGAGTTACACAATTCTGATATTAGAGAGGGCCAATATGACCGGTTGACGCACAGATCAGCAAATTTCAAACATATAGAATCGCCGGCATTCATTCTGTAGCCTGTCGTGCCGACGTATTCCCCGAGGTGGCCGGGGGCGCGGGCGAGCAACAGCGAACCGCCGACGTCCGGGACAAGACCAACCCCGCACTCGGGCAAAGCGATCCGGGTCGTCTCGCAGACGATGCGATGCGACCCATGGCAGCCGATCCCGACGCCGCCGCCCATGACAAATCCCTGCATGAAGGTCACAAATGGCTTGGCAAAACGAGAGATCCGCGCGTTCATGCGGTATTCATCACTCCAGAACTTGCGGCCGAACTCAAAATCCCCTTCGATGCCGGTCCGGTACAATTCGGCGATGTCACCGCCAGCGCAGAACGCCTTGTCCCCCTCGGCGTCCAGGATCACCAATCGAATGCGGCGATCACTTGCCCAGGACATCAAGGCTTCGTCGATGGCCAAAATCATCTCGTATGAGAGCGCATTCAGAGCCTCGGGTCGGGTCAGCGTGATGCGTCCTGCGCAGCCTTTGGTCCGAATATCGATCTGGGTCATCGTGGATCTTCAAGCCTTTTCCGTGTCTGGAGCAGGGGAATTATGGCATATGTGATCCTTTTTCGACTTCTGTAGCTGAAAATTTCGATAGAATAGGGGAATTGTACAAACTGGTCGGCGCCATTCGACGGAATGGCTGGCTGATCGCTCCTTTCGTGCAACGAAAGTCTGATCTGGTGGGAGTGGACACGAAAAAGGATCATCTTATCAATGGTATAGACTCGGCATTCAAGCGGAAGCGGCAGAATGGCTATAGATCGACCGTGAACTCCTTCGCCATGGCGCGCAGAACCGCGCGCATCGCCTTCTTGGAATCGCCGGATGCTTCGAGTTCGGCGGCATAGATGGCACGTTGCCGGTCTGCCCCGTTGCCCATGCGAACAATATCGCGGCAGGCGGCGACTTCGGGCAGACAGGACAGAATCTCTGCATCTTCGGAAACGAGTTCTATCAATTCCTCCATCAGATTGGCGTAGGGAACCACGTCGCCACGTCCAAAATCGATGAGCCCGGCACTCATGCCATAGCGCTGTGCACGCCAACGGTTCTCTCCGACGAGAAAATGGTCATAGATCCTCCATCTTTGGTTGTGCTGGCGCAACCGCCACAGCATCCGCATAAGAGATTGGACAAGCGCCGCGATCGTCAGCGCATGTTCGAGACGTGGAGAATTGTCGCAGATCCGGACCTCGAGCGTTGGAAATCTGTGGGAGGGGCGCAGGTCCCACCAGATCTTGGTTGGGTCCTTGATCGCGCCCGTCGCAATGATCGCCTGAACCGACCTTTCGTATTCTCCAAAGCTTGCCATCCTGGGGGGGAGGCCGGTTCTGGGAAGGTTGTCGAACACCGTCAGACGATAGCTGGACAGACCCGTGTCTTCGCCCTGCCAAAACGGCGACGAGGCGCTAAGTGCAAGAATATGAGGCAAAAAATACGAAAACTGGTTCATGAGGTCGATGCGGACCTCGTCATCTTCGATACCGACATGAACGTGCATTCCCGAGATCAGCATCCGCCGGGAAACGCCCGCCAGATCGTGCGCCAGTGCGTTGTAGCGCTCTTTGTCGGTGTGATGCTGCAGTCGCCAAAGAGCGGTTGGATGACACGAAATGGCCAGCGGCGCCAACCCATGCCTGGCGGCTTCTTCGGCCACAGTGGCCCTAAGACGCCTTAGCTCCCCGCGCGCTTCGCCAATGGTTCGGCAAACCGAGGTGCCAGTCTCAACCTGACATCGAAGAAATTCAGGTGATACTTGGCTGCCCAGCCTGTCACTGCAGGCCTGCATCATGGCTGCGGGCGCATCTGCCAGTTCCAGCGTCGCCTGATCGACCAGAAGGTACTCTTCTTCGATTCCGATGGTAAAACTCGGTGTGCTCATACCTTCTTCCTCTCTGGTCCCGCCCGACAAAACCAGAGCGAAAGTTGTGGCGCAAGAGTATGAATTGGGGCACCTTCAGGTTGCAGCCAACCATGAAAGGATCCGTGGATGGCCCATTGCTGCCTTTTTTGCTCGGGATCGTCGAAGCTGAGGTTTCGAGTCAAGGTTGACGCAAGGTGCGCGGATTCCAGCCAAGCATGATTGAGCAGGCGACGAGGTTGAGCAGCCTGCAAGCGCGGGAAACCTCGGCAGGCTACAACAATTGCGAAGATCCGAATCGGTTTGCCAGCGAGGTTCGTATCGAAATTCTGATGCGCTTCAGCGGGTTAGCGGTTCTTTTGGCGGGAGTGTTGATTTGGCCAGTTGGGGCCGTGGGTGCGATCGGTGTCACGCTGTGGTCGAAGGCCATACTGTCGGTCGCCTTTGGGACGGTTGGACTGTTCCTATTTCTCTGGGTAAACTGTGGACTCCGTTGCGAAATCCGCGCGGACCTGCGTCGCCGAGAGCTGCGAATTTGCAAGCTGGACGCCTATGGTCAGACCCTCGTACGGGAAGTTCTGCAAATGCGGGATATCGAGAGCTTGTATGTTCACATACGTGGCCACCCGGCTGAGGTCACGACGCTCCATCGCGTTCTTTGCGTCGACATCGTGACCGCTTTAGAGCCGGCGGGACCCGTGGAAAACCGGGTGGATAGACGCCACCCTACGCGGATCTCTGTGTTTGGGCGACGCGCCATGGCCGGCTAGGCGATCTCATTCGGCCGATGCCGTGGTCTTGCAACTGGTCGCTGCTTGGAACGAACAGACGTAGCTCCAGCGGCGCTGCAGAGTGGGTTTTCACAGTTGGGTGGCAGGATGGTGCAGTATCCAATTTAATTTCAGTTGGTTACACGCTCAGCGCTCGGTAATATCCGAGTGTGTGCCGATGCCCAGTCAAACCTGTCTTTGCTGTGCAGGCCGATATCCCGTTGTCGGTTGGCCTTGGGCGAACGCCCGGTTTTCCCCGGCGTTCGCAGGACTCTAGGGATTGTCGTGTCAATCCATGGCTTTGAAGTTGAACTCGCCGCCTTCCTTGATACCGGAGAACCAACGTGCCGTGACGGTTTTGGTTTTCGTATAAAAGCGGAAGGCGTCCGGCCCATATTGATTGAGATCCCCGAACGCAGATTTCTTCCAGCCCCCAAAGGTGTGGTAGCTAAGCGGTACCGGGATCGGAAAGTTGATACCGACCATGCCGACGTTCACACGATGCGCAAAATCACGGGCCGTGTCGCCGTCGGCGGTAAAGATTGCGGTTCCGTTGCCAAAAGGGTTGTCCATGGTCAGCTTCAGCGCCTCTTCATAGCTGCCCGCACGGACCTGGCTGAGCACCGGCCCGAAGATCTCTTCGCGGTAGATATCCATGTCAGGGGTGACGTTGTCGAACAGGGTAGGGCCAACAAAGTACCCATTTTCATAGCCTTGCAGTTTGAAGTCGCGCCCGTCGGTCACCAGGGTCGCTCCCTGGTCGACGCCCGAATCGATCAGGTCTTTGACCCTTCGCATGGACGCTTCGGTGATCAGCGGGCCATAATCCACGTCTTCGCCAGCAGTATAGGGGCCGACTTTCAGCTTTTCGATCCGCGGGACCAACCGTTCAATCAGCGCATCTGCGGTCTCTTGGCCCACAGGCACGGCGACGGAAATCGCCATGCAGCGCTCGCCCGCAGCGCCGAAACCGGCGCCGACGAGGGCATCGGCGGCCTTGTCCATATCTGCGTCAGGCATCACGATCATATGGTTCTTTGCACCGCCAAAGCATTGAGCGCGCTTGCCGTTATTGGCCGCTCTGCCATAGATGTACTGCGCGATCGGGGTGGAGCCGACAAAACCCACGGCCTGGATCGTCTCGTTGTCGAGAATGGCGTCCACGGCTTCCTTGTCTCCATTGACGACCTGCAAAACACCGTCTGGAAGTCCGGCTTCCTTAAGAAGCTCTGCCAGCATCAGCGCGGTCGAGGGGCAGCGCTCCGACGGTTTCAGGATCATTGCGTTGCCGCAGGCTAAGGCGGGGGCCATTTTCCATAGCGGAATCATGGCAGGGAAGTTGAATGGCGTGATTCCGGCAACAACACCAAGGGGTTGGCGCATGGAATAGAGGTCGATGCCCGGCCCGCCCGAATCCGTGAAATCGCCCTTCAACAGGCTTGGCGCGCCCATGCAAACCTCGACAACTTCTAGTCCGCGCTGCACGTCGCCACGACCGTCGGGCAGGGTCTTGCCGTGCTCACGGCTGACAAGCTCTGCCAATTTGTCCATGTTTTCATTGATCAAGGCGCCGAACTTCATCATCACGCGTGCCCGCCGCTGCGGGTTGGTGGCGCCCCAGGCCAGTTGCGCCTCGGCTGCCTTGGCGATGATGGCGTCGACTTCCGCCTTGGTTGCCAGCGGCACCTTTGCCTGAACTTCGCCAGTGGCGGGATTGTAGACATCGGCAAAGCGCCCGGAGGTGCCCGTGACCCTGGCGCCGTTCACATAATGGCTCAGTTCTTCCATAGAAATCGCTCCCTCTTCGATCTGGATGTTGACACAGACCCTAGCCTTGCAAAAAACACGGACAAAGAGAGAGTTTTTCAAAAGCGTTTTGCAAGAATGCAGGGGTGCGGGTGATGGATATACATTGGGATGATCTCAAAGTGTTTCTTGCCGTCGCCCGAACGGAAAGCCTGAGTGGAGCAGGGCGCCTGTTGCGGATGGATCCGGCGACGGTGGGGCGGCGGATGCAGCGCCTGGAGACGGAAATTGCAGCGCCATTGTTCGTAAAATCACCGCAAGGTTATGCTTTGACAGTGAACGGGCAGCGCCTGATGGACCATGCGGAGCGTGCCGAACAAGCGGTGACAGGAGCTGTCGCAGAAATCGGCGAGCAGGCGGGACGCCTTACAGGACAGGTGCGGATCGGTGCGCCGGATGGTTGCGCGAATTTCTTGCTGCCGCAAATTTGCGCTCAACTTGCGGCGGACAACCCGGGGCTGGAGATTCAGATCGTGGCCTCGCCGCGGGTTGTCAGTTTGTCGCGGCGCGAGGTCGACATGGCCATTGTCGTGAGCACACCGTCGACCGGGCGCCTGACGGTGCAGAAGATCACCGACTATCATCTGCACCTCGCCGCGCTCGACCGCTACCTTGCCGAGCATGAGGACATCAACAACCTCTCCGACCTCAGTCAGCACGCGATCATTGGCTATATTCCGGATATGATTTACGACAAGGAGCTCGACTACCTGGCCGAGGCGGGGATTTCGACTGTGGATCTGGCTTCGAATTCGGTCGTCGTGCAACTCAACTTGATTGCTTCGGGTGCGGGCATTGGCATCGTGCATGATTTTGCGCTGCCGTTTGTGTCCCGCTTGTGCCCCGTTTTGGCGCAGAGCTTCGGCCTGACCCGCAGTTTTTACCTGATCCGCCATCCAGATGATCGCCGTGTCGAGCGGCTCAACCGGGTCGCCGAAGCCGTTGTGGGCGGTGTACGCAGCGAAGTCGCACGTTTGGAAGCACGCTTTGCTTGACAGGCGGCTGGCGCGGCGTGACGGTTGACGCAGGGAGAGATCGTCATTGGTTCGGAGGAGAAGATCATGATTGTTCAGCAGATATTGCAGTCGAAATCGGGGGATGGGGTTTTTACGATCCCACCAGGGACCGTGGTGTCTGTCGCTGCAAAGCTCATGTCGGACAAGAGGATCGGCGCCGTTGTGGTTTCGGCAGACGGCAAGGCACCGCTTGGGATCCTGTCTGAGCGGGACATCGTGCGAGAGCTTGGCAAGCGCGGCGCGGACTGTCTGTCTGACATGGTCGACGCGCTTATGACGCGTGAACTGGTCACCTGCAGCGGGGACGAAACCGGGGAAATGGTGCTGACAAAAATGACGGATGGCCGGTTTCGTCACATGCCGGTTATGGCGGGCGGCGAAATGCAGGGGCTGATATCCATTGGTGATGTGGTCAAGGCGCGTTTGGCGGAACTGGCGATGGAGAAGGAAGCCTTGGAAGGCATGATCATGGGGTACTGACGCCCTGGATGCTGCGCTTGCCACAACGGATCCCTTGACCGTGTCGGTTTTTGGCGAAACTGGCTTGCATATGTCGGAGCAATATTGTTGCGTGTGCTCGGTGACGGGGAGTTATGATGCGTATTGGCCTTTATGCGGGAACGTTTGACCCGCTAACCCTCGGACATATCGACATTATTCAACGCGCCGCGAAGCTCGTGGACCGCCTGGTGATTGGGGTGGCGGTAAACAAGGACAAGCGGCCGATGTTCTCGCTCGATGAGCGGGTTGCGATGATCGAACCCGAAATCGCGGCGCTTGCCAGCGCCGGGACTGAGTTTCAGGTGCATCCGTTTGAGAACCTTTTGATAGATTGCGCACGCGATGTGGGGGCAACGGTCATCATTCGTGGCCTGCGTGCTGTGGCCGATTTCGAATATGAATTCCAGATGGTGGGTATGAACCGCACGCTGGATGATTCCGTGGAAACGGTGTTCTTGATGGCCGAGGCCAAGTACCAAGCAATCGCGTCAAAGCTGGTGAAGGAAATCGCCCGCCTTGGGGGCGATGTGTCGAAATTCGTTACACCAAGTGTTCGCGATCGCTTGTACGAACGCATCGGCCGTTAAGCAGGGACATCAACGGATAGAATCCATCAAAAAGACAGGTGCTTGAAGTGATCAGTTCACCTATAAGGTCTTCTGACATGTCAGAAGGTGCTTAGATATATTTTTCTAACATGTTGCATGTATTAACCTGACATCAACCTGACAATGCCATTCTGCCCGTATGGAGGGGCGGTTTGGCGCGTATGCAATCCATCCCGGCTTACCGCAAACAGAAGCGGAGGATGCCAGCATGATTGAGAATGAGCCGCTGCTGCGCGCGCAGGCTCATGAGAGCTTCGTCTCTGCGTTGCTGAAGGGCGACCTGCGTCCGGGGGATATTGTCACTCAGCGTGAACTGGTGCGTCTGACGGGGCAGCCACTTGGCGCGGTACGGGAGATGATTCCGCGCCTTGAGGCCGAAGGCTTGATCCTGACGGTCCCGAAACGCGGCCTGCAGGTGCCGACGATCGACGTTGATCTGATCCGGGAAGCCTCTCAGCTTCGGCGTGTGCTGGAGCGTGAGGCATTTGTGGCCTTCTGCGCCAGCGCCGACACGGAGGAACTGGCAGAAATGGCCAGGCTGCACCGTGACTTACGCCTTCGCGTATCCGAGGGCGATACCCCTTTCGAGCAGGTGCAATCCCTCGATTGGGGATTTCATGAGCGGGTGGTCGCGGCGGCCGGAAACCGCATCATGACGGAGGTGCATCGTATCAATCAGATCAAGGTGCGGATGATCCGAAACGCGGATCCGGCGCGGTCAAGCGCACGTCTGGCGGCCGTTCTGGATGAGCATCTGGCCGTAATCTATGCGCTGCAGGCGCGAAATCCCGGACGCACGTCGGGGGCCTTGCTGGCCCATCTCGAGAATGCCCGAAAGCGCGTACTGGGGCTTTGACAGGCAAAAAAACAGGCCGGCGTCGGGGCCGGCCGTAACCGTCCGGTCTCGCTGCTGTGACGAGGCGAAGAGAGTGTTGATAGTGTC
>CAYGRI010000049.1:0-3977 GCA_964352155.1 uncultured Maritimibacter sp.
AGATCAGAACTCAGGGGAATCCCCGCGATTCAGGTTTTGAGCCGGGCGCTTTAGGGCACCCTCAGTCGTTCTGGCGCGACACCTTCAAGCGTGGCGTGATCCAAAGGAGCGCTACCGCGCAAGATCATTCCGCCAGCAGAGGGCTGACGCGTCGTTTCCGGAGCCGTGCCCGTGGCCGGGGGATCGATCAGAGACGGGCGTAGGTGCCCTCGTAGATCGGATGCAGGGTTTCGACCTCGAACAGGGAGGAGACGGAGGTGCCGCTCCAGATGTTCAGGATCGCCTGGGCAAAGATCGGGGCCGTCGGGACGATGCGGATGTTGGGGGCGTTGCGCACCGCCTCGGTCGGTTCGATCGTATCCGTGATAACCAGCGACTTCATCACCGAGTTCTTCACCCGCTCCACCGCCGGGCCGGACAGCACGCCGTGGGTGATGTAGGAGTGGACCTCCTTCGCGCCCTGTTCCATCAGCACTTCGGCGGCTTTGCAAAGGGTGCCGGCGGTGTCGCAGATGTCATCCACGATGATGCAGGTCTTGCCGCTCACATTGCCGATCACGGTCATCTCGGCGACCTCGCCCGGCTTTTCACGGCGCTTGTCGACGATGGCCAGGGCGCAGCCGATCCGCTTGGCCAGTTCGCGGGCCCGGGATACGCCGCCCACATCGGGAGAGACGACGGTTACATCGGTCAGAGAGCCCTTGAACGTATGCTCGATGTCGAGTGCAAAAACGGGAGAGGCATAGAGATTGTCCACCGGAATATCGAAAAAGCCCTGGATCTGGGCGGCGTGCAGATCCATCGTCAGCACGCGCTCGATCCCGGAGCCGACGATCATGTTGGCCACCAGCTTGGCCGAAATCGGGGTGCGCGCCTTGGTCCGCCGATCCTGCCGCGCATAGCCGAAATAGGGGATCACCGCCGTGATCCGGGCCGCGCTGGACCGGCGCAGGGCGTCGGCCATGATCAGAAGCTCCATCAGATTGTCGTTCGCCGGGTTCGAGGTCGGTTGCAGGATGAACATGTCTTCTCCGCGCACGTTCTCAAACACCTCGACGAAGATTTCGGCATCGTTGAAGCGTTCGACGCGGGCATCTACGAGCCCGACGCTCATCCCACGGTGCATCGACATGCGGCGGGCAACGGATCTTGCAAGCGGCAGGTTGGCGGTGCCGGACATCAGTTTGGGTTCTTGAGCGGTGGGCATAGAGCGGTTCCGATGTGGCGAGGATGACGGATTCGTGACGTTGACTTCGCTTAGCACCCCGGTACGGTCTTGCCAAATGCAGCCTCCCTCGGAAGGGACCCCAATGCCTCATATTAACTATTATTTTTCCATGCTGTCGCCGTTCACCTATCTGGCGGGGCAGCGGCTGGAAGAGATTGCGGCGCGGCACAGGGCGAGCATCACCTACAAGCCGCTCGACATTGCGGGGTTGTTCGCGCGCACCGGGGGCACGCCGCTGCCGCAGCGGCATGAGAGCCGCAAGGCCTATCGCTTGCAGGACCTGCGACGGGCGGCGAAGAAGACCGGGATGGAGATTCACCTGCAACCGGCGCATTGGCCGACCAATGCGGCGCCGGCGTCCTATGCGATCATCTCGGCGCAGGCGGCCGGTGGCGGGGATGTGGGGCGGCTGGTTGCCTCTCTGTTTCGGGCCGTCTGGGCGGAGCAGAAGGACATCGCCGAGGATGCGGTGATCAAGGCGTGCCTTGAGGGCGCCGGGTTCGACCCTGGACTGTCCGACAGCGGGCTGCTCACCGGGGCCGAAGCCTATGCCAGGAATCTGGAGGACGCGGTGGAGAGCGGGGTCTTTGGCGCGCCGTTCTACATCACCGACACGGATGAGCGGTTCTGGGGGCATGATCGGCTGGAGGATCTGGAAGCGCATCTGGCGGGAGAGCTATAGGTCCACGCGGCGGGCGATTGTGCGTTTCTTTGCCGCTGCGCGCTGTGGCGCGCTAGCCTTTCAGCGCGTGCAGGAAACGGTCCACGTCCTCTTGCGTGGTGGACCAGCTGCAGACCAGGCGGCAGGTCAGCAGCTCTTCGGGATCGCCATCGAGCGTCTGATCGAAGGGCCACATATAGTAATGGGCGCCGGCGCCGTTGGCCGCGCGGTGCATGCGGCGGGGCATCGCAGCGAAGACCATGTTCGCGTCGGTGGGATGCAGCAGAGTGCCGCCTGACTCTTGCAGGCCTTGCGACAGGCGCTGGCCCATCTGGTTGGCGGAGCGGGCCATGTCGAGCCACAGATCGTCTTGCAGATAGGCCTGCATCTGGGCGGAGAGGTAGCGGTGCTTGGAAAACAGATGCCCGCCGCGCTTGCGCCGTAGCTCGAATTCCCACGCCTTTGCCGGGTCGAAGATCACCACAGCCTCAACCCCGACAAGGCCGTTCTTGGTGCCGCCAAAGCTGACCACATCGACGCCGGCGCGCCAGGTCATCTCTGCCGGGGTGGCATTGGCGGTCACCAGCGCATTGGCAAAGCGGGCGCCGTCAAGATGGACGGGCAGGCCGAATTCTGCGGCAATGCTGGCGTGCTGGGCGATCTCGGCGGTGGAATAGACCGTGCCCGCTTCGGTGACATTGGTCAGCGAGACCATGCCGCGCTGGACATTGTGCACGCCGCCGCGCCCGGTGAAGGCGATCATGCGCCGCAACTCGGTGGGGTCGATCTTGCCGTGATCGCCCTCGACCAAGGTGACCTTGGCGCCGCCGGTGTAGAATTCCGGCGCGCCGCATTCGTCTTCTTCGATATGGGCGCTGCGATGGCAGAACAGCGCGCCCCAGGGCGGGCAGAAACAGGCCAGTGCCAGCGCATTCGCGGTGGAACCGGTGGCGACCAGATAGACCGCGGCCTCTGGCGCTTCGAAGACGTCGCGTAGTTGGGTGCGCACCTCTTGCATGATCGCATCGGCCCCGTAGGAGGGCGCATAGCCCTGGTTGGCGCGCAGCATCGCGTCCATCACCTTGGGATGGGCGGGCGAGGCGTTGTCGGAGGCGAAGTACATCTGAGGCTCCCTGTCTGTCCGGGTCAGAAACCATATCAAGGGCACAGACGCAATCCGGCGCGGTTCTTCGATGATGTAGTCTTCCCAATCTTCCTCGGGGATGTCGAATTCCGGCACGGTCCAGCCCAGGACAGAGACTCCGGCACCGTGCACCGTCTGGGAATCGCCGGAGATCAGCGGATGCCAGTCAAACAGCGGCTTCCCTTCGGACAGCAGGCGGTAGGCGCAGGTTTCGGGCATCCAATAGGCGATCTCGCCGATGTTCTTTGGGGTCAGCACGACGCATTCGGGCACGATCTGTTTGCGCACCTCGTAATTGGCGCAGCGGCAGGTTTCATCGTCCAGCAGGCGGCAGGCGATGCGGGTAAAGGCGATTTCGTTCGTGTCGGGGTCTTCGAGCTTGTTCAGGCAGCATTTGCCGCAGCCGTCGCACAGCGCCTCCCATTCCTTCGGGGTCAGCTTCTTGAGAGGAACACGCTCCCAAAAGCGGTCTCTCAGGCCATCGCGGGCGATCGGGTCTGTCATGGCAGATCGGCCAGGATGGACCGGGCGCGGGCGCAATCGGCATCCATTTGAACGATCAGGGCATCCAGGCTGTCGAAGGACAGTTCGGGCCGCAGAAAGTCGATCAGCGCGACAGAGAGGTGCTGGCCGTAGAGATCGCCTGAAAAGTCGAACAGGAAGGTTTCCAGATTGGCCCGGTTCTCGCCGAACATCGGGCGCACGCCAAGGCTGGCGGCCCCGTCATAGGTGCCCGAGCGGGGGCCGGTCAGGACATCGACCTTGACCGCATAGACGCCAAAGCGCGGCGGGTGCAGCCCGTCGATGGACATGTTGGCGGTGGGATAGCCCAGCTCTCGCCCGCGTTTTTCTCCGTGGATCACCTGGCTGTCGATACGGTGCCAATGGCCCAGCATGGCCGCTGCGTCGCGGGGGCCATGCTGGGCCATTGGCACCGTATCGAC
>CAYGRI010000049.1:3987-21270 GCA_964352155.1 uncultured Maritimibacter sp.
CCCTCGCTCAGCGCGTTGCGGATGTTGGTGGAGCTGACGCGGGTGGTGCCGCTTGAGACCATTTTGGCAATCGTCACGCCAAAGCCCATTTTGGCGCCGAACTTTTGCAGGGTGGCCGCGTCGCCGGCGCGGCGCTGGCCGAAACAGAAATCGCTGCCGACGACGACATGGGACAGCCCCAGACCTTCGGCGAGCACGGCGCGGGCGAATTCCTCGGGCGTCAGGCCGGCGAGGCCGCGGTTGAAGGGGATCTGATACAGAACGTCGACGCCCAGCTTGTGCAGACGGTTGGCCCGTGTCTCCGCGTTCATCAGCCGGAAGGGCGGCGCGTCGGGGGCAAAGACCTCGCGCGGGTGGGGTTCGAAGGTGACCACGCCCAGCGGCGCGTCCAGCGCGGTCGCGGCGGTGCGCGTCAGATCAAGAACCGCCTGATGCCCGATATGCACCCCATCAAAATTGCCGATGGCGGCCGCGGCGCCTTTGTCTGCGGGCGTCAGCCCCGTCCAGTTGGTGAAGGTCCGCATCGTTCCCCAGTCGTCTGGGGACAGGCCCCGTCGTCAGTCGAATTTCCGGCTGGGCGCCAGAACCAGCGCCTCGCCTTTCAGAACGACCGTGTCACCCACGGCGCAATGACAGTCAAGGGTCACACGGCGGCGGGAATGGTCGATCTTGCGCACCACGACTTCGGTATAGACCACGTCGCCGGGGCGGACGGGGGCGATGAACTTCAGCGTCTGGCCAAGATAGACGCTGCCGTGGCCGGGGAGTTGTTCGCCAATGACCGCAGAGATCAGGCCGGCGGTCAGCATTCCATGGGCGATGCGGCCCTGAAAGATCGTGTCATGGGCGTAGTCGTCATCCAGATGCACCGGATTCCGATCCGTCGAGACTTCGGCGAACAGCTCAATGTCCCGGTCGGTGACCTGCTTTTGCAGATACCGGCGCATCCCGACCTCGAGATCTTCGATGCAGATCGTCCCGCGTTCCTGATTGTCGAGCATAAGACCGCCTCCGCCATCATGGTGTGACGGCGGTATAGCGCGGTTTTCGGACCGCGCCAAACAGAAAAGTAATTTACGACCGAATCCTGCGTAAAGTTTGTAATATTGTTGCCGTGGCGTTTCTAGCGCAGGAAGCCGATGGAATAGGCCGGGGAGAATTGTTCCTTTTGCAGGAAGGCGTTGAGGGCCTTCGGCTCTGGCTGGCGGGTGGTTGCCGTTTCCGCCGCTGCCAGGCCGCCGGTCACGAACAACACGTCGAGGTCTTCGCCCACGGCGCCCTGAACATCCGTCTTTATGCCATCGCCGACGCAGAGGATTCGCGAGTCGGGCGTGGCCCGGTCCATGGCGATCAGCCGCCGCCGGGCCAGGTCGTAGATCGGGGGGTGCGGTTTGCCGAAATAGAGGCTCTCGCCCCCCATCTCCGTATACAACTGCGCAAGAGCACCGGCGCACCATTGCCGCTGGTCGCCCACATCGACGATCACATCCGGGTTGAAACATAGCAGTTTCAACCCTTTGGTCTTGGCAAAAAGGAATTGCGGGCGATAAACGGCCGGATCTGCCGTTGGATCTTCGGGACCGCAGCAGACGATGCCAGTGGCCTCTTCCAGATCGACGCGCTGCACGTCCACCGGATCTTCGATCAGGCTGAGCGGCTCGAACACGGTCAAGTCGCGCTCGTAGCCCAGGAACCAGACCTTGTCGCCGACAGCGCCCTGGAACATGGCCGACCGGGCGCTGTCACCCGAGGTGGCGATGACGTCCCAGGCATCGCGGGGCACGCCGATTTTGTCGAGCTGTTTGGCCACCTCTGCGCGTGCGCGGGGGGCGTTGGTCACCAGCACCACGGTTCCGCCACCGGCGCGAAATCCTTGCAGGGCGGCAACCGCCTCGGCGAAGGGGGTCTGGCCATTGTGCAGGCAGCCCCAGACGTCACAGAACAAGGCGTCGTAGCGGGAGGAAATCTCGGAAAGAGAGTCGATGATCTGGGTCATGGGATCTCGCACATCTGTTGGTCGCGCCGGGTATGGCACGGCGGCGGCGGCGTTAAAAGACAGCCGCTGTCAAAAGGGCCGCGGGCGCGGGATCTTTTAGGGATGGGCCGGGGCAAGAGGTCGGAGCAATGGCCCGAAACAGAGCGCCCGGAGGGAAAGGATCGTCTGCCCTCCAACGGTTGGCAGGCGATCCCGAAACGGCCGGGTTATAGGGTCAGGACCGGGATGATCTGTTTCTTGCGGCTCATGACACCGGGCAGCACCACGCTGTCACCGGTCACGGTGGCGCCAAAGCTCTTTTCCGCCAGGGTCTTGACCGTGTCGTTGGGCACGAGAAGGGTGGCCTGTTCCTTCAGGATGTCGACGACGAACAGCAGGACGTGGTCGACGCCATCTTCCTTGGCGACATCCGGCATCGAGGCCATCAGGCTGTCCTTGCGCGACAGCGGGATCTCGGGCGCCGTGGTTTCCAGCACCGAGACGCGGAATTTCGTGCCTACAACCTCGTATTCCTTGCTGTCCATCCGGATCAGCTCGGCATCCGAAAACGCGGAGACGTCGGATTTGGCGGCGAACATCTCGGCCGCATAGTCGGAGATCGAGATGCCAAGGTCGGCGGCAAGCTCTTGCGCCAGGGCCTTGTCCTGATCCGTCGTGGTGGGCGAGCGGAATTCCAGTGTGTCTGACAGGATGCAGGACAGCATCGCGCCCTTGATGTTGTCGGGCATCTTCGCGGCATTGTCGCCCATCAGGTTGTGCATGATGGTTGCGGTGCAGGCCAGCGGCTTGATCGTGATGTCGATCGGCCCGGCGGTGGCCAGCCCGCCGGTCAGCTTGTGGTGGTCGATGATCTGCACGATGTCGGCGTCGTTGATGCTGGCGGGCAGTTCGGCGGGGTTGTTGGTGTCGACGATCACCACCTTGTCGCCGGCGGCGACATCCGACAGGAACTCGGGCTGATCGAAGCCCCAGCGGTCGAGCATGAACAGGGCTTCGGTGTTGGGGGTGCCCAGCAGCCGCGCCTCGGCGGGTTGGCCGCGATGCTCTGTCAGGTACCAGGCCCAGATCAGGGGGGAGCCGGTGGAATCCGTGTCGGGGGCCTTATGGCCAAAAACCAGGGTTGTCATATCTCTGTCCGTCGTCTTGGGAATGGGATTTGCGCCTCTATAGGCGCGCCGGTTCGGCTTGTCACGCAGGTGCTGTGGCTTAGAAGGGAGGCATGAGCAAGTTTCGGGAAACGGATCTTTATGCGCCGGTCAAGGCTTTCCTCGAGGCGCAGGGATATGAGGTCAAGGGAGAGGTGGCAGAGGCCGATGTGGTGGCCTGCCGGGGCGACGATCCGCCCGTTATCGTCGAGCTGAAGGCGGGGTTCTCGCTGACCTTGCTGCAGCAGGGGGTGGCGCGGCTGTCGGTCACCGATGCGGTCTATGTCTGTGTGCCGCACCGCCCGGGGCGGGTGCCAAGGCGGGCATTGGCAGAGAATGTCGTGCTGTGCCGGCGCCTGGGGCTGGGGGTGCTGACGGTGCGGATGTCGGACGGGCTGGTCGAGGTGCTGTGCGATCCGCTGCCTTATCGCCCGCGCAAGTCCGCGGCCCGCAAGGGGCGGCTGTTGCGCGAATTCGCGCGGCGCGCGGGGGATCCGGCGAAGGGCGGGGCGATGCGGAGCGGGCTTGTCACGGCCTATCGTCAGGATGCGCTGCGGATCGCCGCCTATCTGTCGGAGGCCGGGCCCAGCAAGGGCGCCGTGGTGGCCAGGGCGACGGGGGTCGGGCGGGCGACCCAGGTCATGGCGCACGATCACTATGGCTGGTTCGAACGGGTGCAGACCGGGATCTATCAGCTTACCCCCAAGGGCGTGCAGGGGCTTTCGGATTATGCCGCGGCGGTGCCTGCGCGCGGCTTGTCCGCGGGATTGGGGGGCGGCGTTGTCTGAAGAGCTTTTATGCCTCCGGCGGGAGTATTTATCGCCAGAAGAAGCCAGCAGGGATCAGTAGGTGGTGCGTGCGGCGACCCTGTCGGGGGGATCCAGATGCGGGGTCGCGTTGAACCCGGCGAGGATCGTGCCGTGCGGTGCCGCCAGGACCCGGTGCATCGACGAGTTCCGGATCGGCATCAGCACATGGGCCATGCGGCGCGGATCCAGTTGCAGGAGCGTGCGGACCACCATGCCGATCACGCCGCCCGAAGTGATGCAGAGCACGCGGACGCCCGGCGCTGCGGCCTCTGCCAGTAGCGCGTTGACGCGGTCTTCGAAGGCGGCAAAGCTCTCGTTTCCCTGGATCTCGGCGCGGTGCCAGGCTTCCATCACCTGGATGATATGGCCGGCGAAGTCCTCGGGGCGGTCCGGCAGGGGAACGCCGTGGCGGTCGGTCAGGGCGCGCGCGAGGTTGAAGTAATCCATCTCGTTGGCGCGCGGGTCGCGTTCGGGGCTATGGCCGAGGGGACCCATTGCGTCGACTGTCTGGACGTGGCGACGCAGGGTGCCGGTGACCACGCGGTCAAAGGGCGGCTCGTTCTCGCGCAGCCAGTCGCCCAGCCAGGCGGCCTGTTGGTGGCCGAGGTCGGAGAGCTTGTCGTATCCGGCCTCGTCCTGCGAGGCGGAATTGGCTTGGCCGTGCCGTATCAGAAGGAGTTCGCCCATTCGATGGTCCTCTTTTTTCGGTGCCATATCCTTTTGCAATGGTAAGGTCACGGGTGGATGTCGGGTCGGTCCGGTTGCGCCTGGGTCTGTGTCATGGCCGGGCATGGCAAATCTGTCCAAGCCCTTTAGGATGCCGGGCGACCTATTCGGAGCGTTGCGATGATTCCTGTGAAAGCTGAACGATTTCTGGCCGACCTTCATGCCCTGCGTGGCTTCGGTGCCGCCGGGGTGGGGAAAGGCGTGCAGCGGCCCGCGTATTCTGCGGCGGATATTGCCGCGCGCGCCTGGCTGCTAGAGCAGTTCCAGGCGGCGGGGCTGGTGCCGAGGGTGGATCCTGTTGGCAATCTGTTCGGGCTGGCCGAAGGGCGCAGCCTGCTCGTCGGGTCGCATAGCGACAGTCAGCCCGAGGGGGGATGGCTGGACGGAGCGCTTGGGGTTGTTGCCGCGTTGGAGCTGGCGCGGGCGGCGCGCGAATCCGGCGGCCCTCCGGTGTCGGTCGTGTCGTTTCAGGACGAGGAGGGGCGCTGGGGCGTGACCACGGGCAGCAGTGTCTGGACCGGGGCGCTGTCTCTGGATGCAGCGGATGCGCTGGTGGATCATGGCGGGCTGTCCTTTGCCGAGGCGAGGGGGCGGATGGCGGATATGGCCGGGGATTGGGTCGATCCGGGGCTGTTTTCCGGCTTTGTCGAGGCGCATATCGAGCAGGGGCCCTGGCTGGATCAGGCTGGCGAGACGGTCGGCGTTGTCAGCGGCATCGTCGGGATCCGGGACATGCGGGTGACGTTCAGCGGCCAGCAGAACCATGCGGGCACCACGCCGATGCATCTGCGACGGGATGCGTTCCGGGGGCTTGTGCAGTTTTCGACCTTGCTGGACGCCCGGTTGGCGGATGTGGCGACAGACTCCACCGTCTGGACCACCGGTTTTGCAACGTTGGAGCCGGGGGCATCGTCGATCGTGCCCGGCAAAGCGGTCTTTTCGATGCAGTGGCGCGATCGCGAGGTGGCGCGTCTTGATGCGATGGAGCGGATTGTCCGCGACACCCTGGCCGAGGTGGCAGAGAGCTGTGGCCTGGGGCTGGAGATCGGGCCGTTGCTGGGGCTGGATCCGGTGGATATGGATGACAGGTTGCAGCAGGCGCTGGCCGTCGCCGCCGAGGACGTGGCGCCGGGCCAATGGCGGCGCATGCCGTCGGGGGCGGTGCACGATGCCTCTAACGTGTCGCGAAAGATGCCGGTGGCGATGCTGTTTGTGCCGTCGATTGGCGGGATCAGTCACGATTTCGCGGAAGACACGGCAGAGGAGGATCTGGTGGCGGGGCTGCAGGTTCTGGCCGGGGCGGTGTCACGGCTTTGATCCCGGGTTGGGGGTCAGATCAATAGGCGGACGGCAGCATGCCCTTTACCCAGGGCAGGGCGATGGCCGCCCCAAGGCCGACAATCGCGCCAATCGCAAGGCGGGTCGGCAGGCGTGGCACGGCAGGTGACACGGCGCTGAGGCAGCCGCAGACGATGGCGTAGAACGCAAGCGTGATTGGATCCATGTGCGGATCATAGCATGAACCGGCGATTCTTGCGCAAGCGGTTTGCCGGTGCCGTGGCGGAATAGCTTCGGCTGCCGTTGCATTGTGCGCGTAGTTGTACGAAAGTTGCGTGGCGGGTAGGTTGATTTGCAGGAATAATGCGGCGCCATCGGTGGCGGCGACTCTGCGTTCAAAAGGCGGGGCGGCCATGTTTACGGGAGGAGATAACGTGGCGAACAAGGACGCCGAGGGTGGGCTGATTTCGATCCCGGCCCTGTTGACCCGCAATGCGCGCCGCTATGGCGACCGCACTGCGTATCGCGAGAAGGAATACGGGATTTGGCAAAGCTGGAGCTGGATCCAGACCTCGGAGGAAATCCGCTCCATGGCGCTGGGGTTTCTGGCGCTGGGCGTGGCGAAAGGCGATCATGTGGCCGTTATCGGGCGCAACCGGCCGGCGCTCTATTGGTCGATGGTTGCGGCGCAGAAGGTGGGCGCGATCCCGGTGCCGCTGTACCAGGATGCTGGGGCCGAAGAGATGGCCTATGTGCTGGAGCATTGCGGCGCGAGATTCGCCGTCTGTGGCGATCAGGAACAGGTCGACAAGGTGATCGAGGTGCAGGAGACGGTCCAGGGGATCGAGCATATCCTGTATCTGGACCCGCGAGGTTTGCGGAAATACGACCATACCCGGCTGCACAATCTGCATGATGTGATGGCCGAGGGGCGCGCGGCGCATGAACGCTTTCAGGGCGAGCTGACCGCGCGGGAGGCGGCGCTGACCTATGACGATACCTGCGTGATGCTCTATACCTCTGGCACGACGGGCAAGCCCAAGGGTGTGGTGCTATCGAACCGGAACATCATCGAATCATCCAAAGCGTCGTCGGAGTTCGACAAGCTGACCTGGCGCGAAGAGATCCTGGCATATCTGCCGATGGCCTGGGTCGGGGATTTCATCTTTTCGGTGGGGCAGGCCTATTGGAACGGGTTCTGCGTGAACTGCCCCGAAAGCCCGGAGACGATGTATGAGAATCTGCACGAGATCGGGCCGACCTATTTCTTTGCCCCGCCGCGGTATTTTGAGGAACGGCTGACGATCCTGATGATCCGGATGGAGGACGCGGGACGGTTCAAGCGCTGGTTGTTCCAGAAATGCCTGAATTTCGCAAAACGGGTTGGGCCGCGGCTCTTGGATGGCAAGCCGGTGTCTGCTCTGGACCGGCTGCTGTACAAGCTGGGTCAGATGGCGATCTACGGGCCGGTGCGCAGTCTTGCGGGGATGGGCCGGGTGCGCGTGGGCTACACGGCCGGAGAGGCGATCGGGCCGGAGATCTTTGATTTCTACCGGTCGCTGGGGATCAATCTGAAGCAGTTGTACGGTCAGACCGAGGCCAGCGTCTTTATCACGATGCAACCCGATGGCGAGGTGCAGTCGGATTCGGTGGGCGTGCCCGCGCCGGGGACCGAGATCCGGATCGCCGAGACGGGCGAGGTGTTCTATCGCTCGCCGGGGGTTTTCGTGGAGTATTACAAGAACGCCGAGGCGACGGCGAAGACCAAGGATGCCGAGGGCTGGGTCGCGACGGGCGATGCCGGGTTCATCGAGGAGGGGACCGGGCATTTGCGGATCATCGACCGGGCCAAGGATGTGGGCAAGATGGTCGACGGCCGCCTGTTCGCGCCGAAATATGTGGAGAACAAGCTGAAGTTCTATCCCAACATCCTGGAGGCGGTGGTCTTTGGGGCGGATCGGGACATGTGCTGCGCCTTTATCAATATCGACCTGGCGGCGGTGGGGAACTGGGCCGAGCGGAACAATATCGCCTACGGGTCATATCAGGAGCTCGCGCAGCACAGCCAAGTCTATGAGATGGTGCAGGTGCATGTGGAAGAGGTGAACCGCTCGTTGGCGGATGACGATATGCTGTCGGGCTGCCAGATCCACCGATTTTTGATCCTGCACAAGGAGCTGGATGCGGACGATGGCGAGCTGACACGGACCCGCAAGGTGCGGCGGGTGCCGATCTCGGAGAAATTCGCCGATTTGGTGACGGCTTTGTATGACGGCTCGGGCGAGATCTATACCGAGACGGAAGTGACTTATGAGGATGGCCGCAAGGGTAAGATCAGCGCGACGTTGCAGATCCGCGATGTGGCGGTGGCCAGCGCCTCGGGACAGAAGATGGCGGCGGAATGACGGGACGACGCTCGCCTGCGGCATCGCCCCGCCCGCCATCCCGTAAGTGGGGGATGCTGTGAAAGACACGTCTGACAGCTATGTGACGCCGGATGGACGCACCATCGGCGGCGTGCTGATGGAGATGAAGAATATCACGCTGACCTTCGGCGGGGTGGTGGCGATCCGGGATATTTCTTTCGACATCCGCGAGGGCGAGATCCGGGCGATCATCGGGCCGAACGGGGCCGGGAAGTCTTCGATGCTGAACGTGATCAGCGGCTTCTATCATCCTCAGAGGGGCGAGGTCTGGTACAAGGGGCAGCCGCGCCCGCCAATGAAGCCCTATGAGGTCGCACGGCTTGGTGTGGCACGCACGTTCCAGAACATCGCCCTGTTCGAGGGGATGAGTGTGCTGGACAATGTGATGACGGGCCGGATCACCAAGATGAACGCCGGCTTGTTCAGCCAGGCTCTGTGGTGGGGCCGGGCCCAGGCCGAAGAGATTGCGAACCGTGCGCAGGTCGAGCGGATCATCGACTTTCTGGAGATCCAGGCGATCCGGAAGACTCTGGTGGGGCGGTTGCCCTATGGCCTGAAGAAGCGGGTGGAACTGGCGAGGGCGCTCGCTGCCGAGCCCTCGATCCTGCTGCTGGACGAGCCGATGGCCGGGATGAATGTCGAGGAGAAAGAGGACATGAGCCGCTTTATTCTCGATGTGAATGACGAGTTCGGGACGACGATCGCGCTGATCGAGCATGACATGGGCGTGGTGATGGATCTGTCGGATCGGGTGGTTGTGATGGATTACGGCAAGAAGATCGGCGACGGGACGCCCGACGAGGTGCGGGCAAACCAGGATGTGATCGACGCCTATCTGGGGGTGCAGCATTGACCAATACAAGTGAGGGGCCAGCGCCATGCTGAAGGATATTTTCATCAATCCCTTCGTCGATATGGTCGAAGCGCCCGACTTTTTGTTGCAGGTTCTGTGGGAAGGTTTGGTGTCGGGCGTGCTGTATGCCTTGATCGCGCTGGGCTTTGTGCTGATCTTCCGGTCGTCCCGGATCTTCAACTTTGCGCAAGGCATCATGGTGGTCTTTGCCGCGCTGACGCTGGTGGGCCTGCATGCCTTTGGCATCCCGGCCTGGATCGCGGTTGGGATGACGTTGGGCGTGATGTTCCTGCTGGCCGTGTCGGTCGAGCGGGTGGTTCTGCGGCCGCTGGTGGGGCAGCCCGACATCATTCTGTTCATGGCGACCATCGGGATCACATTGTTCCTGATCGGTCTGGGTGAGATCATTTTCGGCGGTGAAAACAAGGTGATGATCAGCGAACAGCTTGGCATCCCGACGGGCGACACGGTTCTGGAGCCCTGGGGCGGCCTGCTGATCCTGCAACATCTGGACATCACGGTGGTGATCGTGGCGACGCTGCTGGTGGTGGGGTTACTGGCGTTCCTGAACTACACCCGCATGGGCCGTGCGATCCGCGCTTTGGGCGACGATCATCAGGCGGCGCTGTCGGTCGGCATCTCTTTGCAGACGGTCTGGGTGCTGGTGTGGTTCATCGCGGGGATCATCGCGCTTGTCACCGGCATCGCCTGGGGCGCGCGGGCCGGCGTGTCCTTTGCGCTGGAGGTGATCGCCTACAAGGCGCTGCCGGTTCTGATGCTGGGCGGGCTGGAGAGCATCACCGGCGCGATCATCGGCGGGCTGATGATCGGGATCCTGGAAAAGCTGTTCGAGATCTACTGGGGCCAGCCCCTGCTGGGCGGCAACACGGAGACCTGGTTCGCCTTTGTGCTGGCGCTGATCGTTCTGCTGTTCCGGCCGCAGGGTCTGTTCGGCGAAAAGATCATTGAGCGGGTGTAACGGGATGGCAACCTGCACAGGCTCAACCATCCGGACTGGGCGCTGGTGGCTACAGAAAGCCGCCGTTGGCGAATACCGCAAAGATCGCGACTGCGATCACCAGGAGCACAAAAAGGCCCGCCGCGACTTGCAGGGTGATGCCGAAGGCGAGCGACGCGCCGCCGACCGTTGCTGCGCCAATCACAAGCAGACCCAGGAAGAAGCCGAGACCCCGGCCAAGGCCGCTGGCAAGGCCGCGCCACATTTGGGCGAGAAAACTGTCCTGGTCGTCGTTCCGGCGGTCGGGCGGGGGCATGTGCAAACTCCTGTATCGAGCAGGGGACAGTATGGCCATCATTATGGACATTACATGGCGATGCCGCGGCATTTTATAAAGGAGCCCTCCTGATGCTTTACCGGACCGCGGGGCAGTACAAGACCTCATACGTTGCGGATCAGGCGTTGTTTCCGATCCGCCAGGATGCGTTTCTGCTGGGGCTGATCCTGTTGTTCGCCTGGGTGATCTTTCCGCTGACGGCGTCCGAGTTCGCCTTTCAGACCCTGCTGATCCCGATCCTGATCTATTCGCTGGCGGCGATGGGGCTGAACATCCTGACCGGCTATGCCGGACAGCTCAGCCTTGGGACGGCGGCCTTCATGGGGGTCGGCGCCTATGCCTGCTACAAGATCATCACCATCCTGCCCTGGATGAACCCGATCGTCGCGATTATGCTTTCGGGCTTTTTCAGCGCCGGGGTGGGCGTGATGTTCGGCATCCCCAGCTTGCGGATCAAGGGCTTCTATCTGGCGATTGCCACGCTGGCGGCGCAGTTCTTTCTGGTCTGGCTGTTTGAGAAATGGGCCTGGCTGTACAATTACAACGCGTCGGGCGCGATTCAGGTGCCGAACCTCGATATCTTCGGGCTCTATGTTGCGGGGCCGCAGGCCAGTTCGATGGTGCAATATTATGTTGTGCTGTTCATCGTCTCTGTGCTGACATTGCTGTGTATCAACCTGACGCGGGGCACGCTGGGGCGCACCTGGAAAGCCACGCGCGACATGGACATCGCGGCAGAGCTGATCGGCATCAACCTGCTGAAATCCAAGCTGATCGCCTTTGCCGTCTCGTCCTATATCGTCGGGGTTGCGGGGGCGCTGTTCGTCTTCATGTGGCGCGGCGCGGCAGAGCCCAACCTGTTCGACATTCCGCTGTCCTTCCGGATCCTTTTCATCGCGATCATCGGGGGGCTAGGCTCTATCATGGGCAATTATCTGGGGGCGATCCTGATCGTTGGCCTGCCGGTGGTGCTGAACCTTGTGCCGGGAGCGCTGGGGCTGCCCATCGACAGCGCCATGATCGAGCATCTGAACATCATGATCGTGGGCTCGCTGATCATCTTCTTTCTGATCGTGGAGCCGCATGGGCTGGCCCAGCTTTGGCGGCTGTTGCGCGAAAAACTTATCATCTGGCCGTTCCCGCATTAGGGTTCGGCCGCAAGACACTCGGCCAACGAGGGCAGACGACATAATCCAACGGGAGGAAAACCGAATGAGACAGATGACGAAACTGGCCATTGCCGCCGCCGTCGCGGGCGTGACCACCGGAGCTGCCATGGCGGCAGAGCTGTATACGCCAAACCTCAGCTATCGCACCGGGCCCTTTGCGGCGACGGGCATCCCGCTGATGAACGGGCAGGCCGATTACATGACCCTGCTGAACGAGCGGGATGGCGGCATCGGCGGCGTTCCGGTGAATTTCGAAGAATGCGAGACAGGCTATTCCACCGAAAAGGGCGTGGAATGCTATGAAAAGACCAAGGGGGCCGCGCTGGTAACGCAGCCGTGGTCCACCGGCATCACGCTGCAGGTTCTGCCCAAGACCAACATCGACGAGATTCCGATTCTGGCGCCGGGCTACGGCTTTTCGCCGATGGCGGATGGCAAGGTGTTCCAGTGGGCGTTCAACATGCCGGCCGGGTATTGGGACGCGGCGTCTATGATCGTGCAATATCTGGAAAGCGAGGGCAGCCTGAACGGCAAGAAGATCGCGTTCCTGCATCTCGACCACCCGTTCGGCAAGGAGCCGCTGCCCCTGCTGGAGGCTCTGGCCGCCGAGAAGGGATTTGAGCTGGTGCCGATTCCGGTGGGTCTGAAAGAGATGCAGAACCAGTCGGCCCAGTGGCTGCAGGTGCGGCGCGAGAGCCCGGATTATGTTGTGATGTGGGGCTGGGGCGCGATGAATGCGGGCGCCATCACCGAAGCCGTCAAAACGAAGTTCCCGATGGAGAATTTCGTGGGCGTCTGGTGGTCCGGACATGACGCGGATCTGAAGCTCGTCGGTGCGGACGGGGCTGGCTATAAGTCGATCTCGTGGTCCTACCCGAACATGGACGCGCCGGTAATGGCCGCGATCAAGGAACATGTCGTCGACACCGGCATGACCAAGTCGAATGCCGAGGAAATGTCGGGCGTGTTCTATGGCCGCGGTGTGGTGATGTCGGCGATCCTGGCTGAAGGCATCGCCGCGGCGCAGGCACATTTCGGCACGGCCGAGATCTCTGCCACGCAGCTGCGCTGGGGGCTGGAGAATATCGACATGACCGCCGAGCGAATCGAGGAACTGGGCCTGACGGGCATGGTGCCTCCGTTCGCGACGTCCTGCGCTAACCATACGGGTCATTCCGGTGGCTGGATGCTGGAATGGGACGGCGAGAAATTCGTGAAAGCCTCTGACCTGCTGACGGCGAATACCGCGGTTTATGCGGCGCTGATCGAGGCTAAGGCGGCGGAATATGCCGAGGCGAACGCACCCTGGGCGATGAACGAAGACTGTAACGTGAGCAATTAAGCCGGGGTTCCCGCCGGCGGTCGCGTGCCGCCGGCGGGCCACAGGGTTCCGGCTGTTTGGGCCGGGTGACAGGGATCCATCCGCCATGCTGGACGCCGAAAAGACCGATGACATCCTGCTGGACGTCAACAATATCGAGGTGATCTACAATCATGTGATCCTTGTTCTGAAAGGCGTGTCGCTGAAGGTGCGCCAGGGCGGGATCACCGCCTTGCTGGGCGGCAATGGCGCGGGGAAGACAACGACGCTGAAGGCGATTTCCAGCCTGCTGCAATCGGAACGCGGCGAGGTGACCAAGGGGTCGATCCTTTATCAGGGCGAACGGGTGCAGGGCCGCGATCCGGCGGCGCTGGTGCGGCGTGGGGTTGTGCAGGTGATGGAGGGGCGGCACTGCTTTGAGCATCTGACCATCGAGGAGAACCTGCTGACCGGCGCCTACACGCGCCGCGACGGCAAGGCGGCGGTGGCGGCGGATCTGGAGCTTGTTTATAACTATTTTCCGCGGTTGCGGGAGCGGCGGAAGAGCCAGGCGGGCTACACCTCTGGCGGGGAACAGCAGATGTGCGCCATCGGGCGGGCGCTGATGTCTAGGCCGAAGATGATCCTGCTGGACGAGCCGTCGATGGGGCTGGCGCCGCAGCTGGTCGAGGAGATTTTCGGAATCGTGAAAGGGCTGAACGAGAACGAGGGGGTGTCGTTCCTGCTGGCGGAGCAGAACACGAATGTGGCGCTGCGGTTCGCCCATTACGGCTATATCCTGGAATCGGGGCGGGTGGTGATGGACGGGCCGGCGGCCGATCTGCGCGAGAACCCGGACGTCAAGGAATTCTATCTGGGGATGTCGGAAGAGGGGCGCAAATCGTTCCGCGATGTGCGCAGCTATCGTCGGCGCAAGCGGTGGCTGAGCTGACCGTGATCCAATTGCGCCGCGCTGGGCGCGGCAAGACTGTTCTCCCCACGCAGGCCTGCGGCCTTTGCGGGGCCCCGCCGCCCCGTGCGGCTGCCGTGAATTTCGCAAGGCAATGGCGATGCGGCTGGCCATCCGGGGGGCAGCATCGCCGGTTGGGTGTAGCGTGCCGGGACTCGGTTTGCATTCTGGAAGCCTCGCGCAGTTGAGCGACGCAGAGACGCGGGTCATCACGGTCGCGCAAAGGATGCGATTGGGGATCGGCCGGGCCGGTATGTTGGCGGCGCGGTCGCCTGAGGGTCAGAACACCGAGGGCGTTTGAGGTGCCGGGCGGCGCGCGACCCGGCAGGCCGCCCGGTGGGGGCGCTGGTCAGTGTCCGGCGGCGGCCTTCAACTCGGCGATCCGCTCCAGCGCCTCGGCGCGGGTGTTTCGGATGTTGGGGCGAAAGCCCTGGCTTTCGGCGCGCAGGCGGATGTCGGCCTCAGTCTCGGACCCCGCCTCGTAGCGGACCGACCCGAGGGAGCCGCCCAGGTTTAGCGCCTTGCCGCGTTTCGCGAACTCGACCCAGGCGCCGGGCATGATCCGGGTGTCATTGTAGTTGATCAGGAAATACCAGCGCCGCCCGCTGTCCAGGATCCGCGCTTCCAGCACATCGAAGAGCTGGTCGACATCCAGACTGTGTTCCAGCACGAAACCCGACAGGTCGATGTGCAGGATCTGTTCCTTTGCGTCGAAGACGAAGCGCTCTGCGATCTCGTCTCGTGTATGATTGGGGACATGCACGATCTTCTCGCGCCGCTTGGACGGAAGCTTGGCAATCCGCGCAAGGGCGCTGTCGCGATCGGCGAAGAGGTTGGCGTCGAATGCATCCGTTCCGGCGGCGCGTTCGATCTGGCGGCGGGTGGCCTCGGAGGCGTCATACCGGACCGACCCCATGGAATGGGCGTGGTTCAGCGCCTTGCCGCGGCGGGAAAAGGCGAACCAGGCCGACGGGTCGATCCGGCTGCCGGAATAGTCGATCAGGAAGAACCACAGGTCTTCGCCGCTGGCTTCGATCCGCTCTTCGATCCGGTCATAGACCGCGTTTACATCGGCGGAGGTTTCCAGGTGAAAGTCGGAGAAGTCGACCTCCATCGTCTGCAGATCGTCCAGAAACCGGACACGTTGGTCGATCTCCGGGGCGGTCACCGTCGTGGACTTTGTGGCGTCCTGCGTTAGCGTCATGAAAACGGCCCTCCGTCAGCATCGCTGTGTCGTTTGCGCGGTTGGACCAGTGTAGTCTGGATGGCATACAGTCGTCTACAATGACGCGGTGGAGACGTGCCGATCAGCAGCACACCGCCGCCGGGACGGGAGGGATTGACGATGACATCGTATTTCGACGCGCTTGAAACGCGCACGGCAGAGGCGCGGGCCGCCAATCTGGCCAAGGCGCTGCCAGAGCAGATTGCCCATGCCAAGGCCGCCGCGCCCGCCTTGGCCGCGCTTTTGGCCGAGGTCGATCCGGGGCGGGTGGACAGCCTGGCGGCGCTGGCCGACCTGCCGGTGATCCGGAAATCGGCGCTGGGGGTGGCCCAGGCCGAGGCGCCGCCGTTTGGCGGGTTCACCGCGCTGGCGGCGACCGGGTTCGACCATGTGTTCCAGTCGCCGGGACCGATCTATGAGCCGGGTCGCATGACCGACGACTGGTGGCGGATGGGGCGCTTTCTGCATGCCGTGGGAATCGGGCGCGGCGACATCGTGCAGAACTGCTTTTCCTACCATATGACGCCTGCTGGCATGATCTTTGAGAACGGTGCGCGGGCGGTCGGGGCGACCGTCTTTCCCGCCGGGACTGGGCAGACGGAATTGCAAGTGCGCGCCGCGAAGGATCTGGGCGTGACAGCCTATGCGGGGACGCCGGATTACCTGAAGGTGATCCTCGACAAGGCCGGCGAGATGGGGGTCGCGCTTGGGATCACGCGGGCGGCTGTGGGGGGCGGGGCCCTGTTCCCCTCTTTGCGGCAGGAATATGCGGATCGGGGCATTCTGTGCCTGCAATGCTATGCCACCGCCGATCTGGGCAACATCGCCTATGAAAGCCCCGCGCAGGAGGGGTTGATCGTAGACGAAGGCGTGCTGGTCGAGATCGTGCGCCCCGGAACCGGCGATCCCGTGCCGGAGGGCGAGGTGGGCGAAGTGGTCGTGACCTCTTTGAACCCGGATTATCCGCTGATCCGTTTTGCCACCGGGGATCTGTCTGCGGTTTTGTCCGGCACCAGCCCTTGCGGTCGCACCAATCTGCGCATCAAGGGATGGATGGGCCGCGCGGATCAGACCACCAAGATCAAGGGCATGTTCGTGCGTCCGGAGCAGGTGGCGGAGCTGGTCGCCCGGCATCCGGACGTCGCGCGGGCGCGCGTTATTGCAACGCGGGAGAATGAGCGGGACATAATGATTGTGCGGTTGGACTCTGGATCCCCCGGCGATCAGGCGTCCTATGAGCAGAGCGTCGCCGAGGTGCTGAAGCTGAAAGGAACGGTCGAACTGGTTGCGCCCGGCAGCCTGCCCAATGATGGCAAAGTGATCGACGACCAGCGCGACTACGACTGATCCGACGGCACGAGGGCCTTGTGTGAGCCCCTCTGCCGCCGGTTCAAGGTCCCTGATTCTTTGGCGGCGTTGGGCCATGGCGGCAGCTCTCGCCGGGGCAGTCCTGTCCGGATCGCGACGAAAAAGAGCCGCCCGGGCGGGGCGGCTCATTTCGCGTGCTGATGCGTGGTCTTAGCCCTGACGGGCTTTGAACCGCCGCTGGGTCTTGTTGATCACATAGACGCGGCCTTTACGGCGCACGACCCGGCAGTCGCGGTGCCGGTTCTTCAGCGAGCGGAGCGAGTTGCGGACCTTCATCGGTCATGTCTCCTGTTGCCGGCGCCCGGGCGCCGTGGTTTCGGTTCTTTCGCCCATCTGGACGGCAGAGTCCCCGGATGGGGCAGTTCGATGCGTTGGGAGAAGTGAGCGCGAAAAACCGCGCGAGCCCCCTCTCAAGCCGCGGAAGTGCCGTCTGTGCGCCTGTTTGTCAAGACCGCAGAATCAGCGATATCCAAGTAGAACGCGCGTTTAACATGCTCTTTGCCGGTCGGAAACAACCTTGTGCGCTGAAAACGAGGGCAGCGGGCTTTCGTGTCACAAGCCACCGTTCGCCCACTGCGCGCACCAACCAGTCCCAATTCGCGCGGGGTCTGCGGCGCCCCGGGCCCGTCCACCGGTCGTTGTGGGATGGTGGGCGGTACTGGGATCGAACCAGTGACCCCTACGATGTCAACGTAGTGCTCTACCGCTGAGCTAACCGCCCGG
>CAYGRI010000050.1:0-21028 GCA_964352155.1 uncultured Maritimibacter sp.
CGCTGCATGCCTGCGCCCTGGCGAAGGAGCTTGGCATCCCCCGCGTGATGATTCCGCCGCGCCCCGGCATCACCAATGCCATCGGCTGTGTGGTGGCCGATCTGCGCCACGATTATGTCCGCACGGTCTCTGCGCCGCTGGACGGGCTGGAGATGGACGACCTGCGCGCCGTCTTTGCCGATCAGCGCGCGGCGGGCGAGGCGCTGATCCAGGCCGAACCCGTCGCCCTGCAATCCCTGCGCGCGGTGCATTCGGTGGACATGCAGTTCGCGGGCCAGACCCATCTGATCCGCGTGCCTGTCCGCGACCCGTCCCTGTCGCGCGCCGATCTGCAAGCCGCGTTCGAGGCTGTCTATCTCGACCGGTTCCGCGTCGATCTGGCCGAGATCCGGGCGCAGGTGGTCAATGCCAACACCTCGGTCATCGGGGAACGGGTGCCGGTGGACCTGACCACGCTGATCGACCCCGCCGGGCGCAAGGCGGCGCTGGCCGAGGCGCAGACCGGCACGCGGATTGTACATTTCGACAGCGGCCCCGCCGCAGCGCCGGTCTATCGCCGGGAATGGCTGCCTGAGGGCGCCCGGATCAAAGGTCCCGCGGTGATCGAGCAGATGGACACCACCATCCTGCTGGAACCCGATGACATTGCCGTGGAAACCGGCGGGAATCTGATGGTGGAGGTGGCGCAATGAGCCTTGATTCGATCACCCTGTCGGTGATTCAGGCCGGTTTGCAGCAGGTCTGCGACGAGATGGACCTGTCCTTTTCCCGCGCCGCCTTCTCTCCGGTGATCGCCGAGGCGAACGATCGCTCTGACGGGATCTATGCGGCCGGTGACGGCGCGCTGATCGCCCAGGGCGCGGGCGGGCTGCCGGTGTTCGTGGGCACGATGCAGGAATCCACCCGGATCCTGATAGATCGAATCGCCAAGGGCGTGACCGCGGCGCCGGAACCGGATGACATCTACATCGTCAACGATCCCTACCTGGGCGGCACCCATCTGATGGATGTGCGCTTTGCCCGCCCCTTTTACCGCGCCGGAAAGTTGTTCTGCTGGCTGTCGAACACCGGCCATTGGCCCGACACCGGCGGCTCGGTTCCCGGCGGGTTTTCCGCCAGCGCCACGGCGGTGGAGCAAGAGGGGCTGCGCCTGCCCCCCGTAAAGTTGTTCAAGCGCGGGGAGATGGATACCGAGATCTACCAGATCATCTGTTCCAACATCCGCGTCGCCGATCAGCGCATCGGCGACGTCAAGGCGCAGGCAGCGGCGCTGATGGTGGGAGAGGCGCGGTTGGCGGCGCTGATGGACCGCTACGGCGATGACACCGTCGCTCGGGCGATTGCCGAGCTGAAACGGCGCGCCGCCGCGCAGATGCGCGCCTTCATCCGGCAGATCCCCGAGCAATCCTATGACTCTGTCGCCTGGATCGACAGCGACGGCGTGGTGAACGAGCCTTTGGCGATCCGGTTGACGGTCACCCGGCAGGGCGACAGCCTGACCTTTGATTTCGCAGGTTCCAGCCCGCCCTGTCTGGGGCCGATGAATTCGGTGCGGGCGACGACTCTGTCCTCGGTCTATCTGGCGATGCGGCATATCTTCCCCGAGGTGCCGATCAGCGCGGGCGCCTTCGACCCGCTGACGATCACCGGACTCGAGGGGACCTTCCTGGACGCGCAATATCCCCGCCCCGTGTCCGGGTGCGCCGCAGAGGTCAGCCAGCGTATCGCCGAGGCGGTCTTTGCCGCCCTGGTCCCGGCGCTGCCTGACAGGATCACCGCCGCGCCCGCCGGGACGTCGGGTAATTTCGCGCTGGGCGGGTATGATCCGGAACGGGATCGGGGATTCGTGATGTATCAGCTTTCGGGTGGCGGTTACGGCGGGAATGCAGATCATGACGGTTTGTCCAACGGATGCTCGACCATCGGCATATCCAAGGCGCCGCCGGTCGAGATCATGGAGCAGGCGTTTCCGGTTCTCTATCACCACTATAGGTTGCATGAAGGCTCTTGCGGCGCCGGGCAGCACCGGGGCGGATTGGGGCTGGACTACATGGTCGAGCTGCGGCGTGGCGAGGCGCGGGCCAGCTTCGTGATGGACCATGGGCGCTTTGGCCCGCAAGGCGCGATGGGCGGGGCAGACGGGGCGCCGAATGCGGTCACGGTGTGGCGGGGCGGCACGGCCTATATTCCGGATCACCTGTCAAAAGAGCAAGACATTCCAATGCAATCAGGCGACAGGGTCCATGTGCGCACGCCCGGAGGCGGGGGCTATGGCCATCCATTTGACAGAGACCCCCAAGCCGTCGCCCAGGACGTCGCCCTAGGGTATATCACGGCGGAAGCGGCCGCCGAGATGTTTGGCGTTGTCCTGTTAGAGGGCCAGGTCGATGCCCCTGGAACGGCAGCGTTGCGACGCCACGGGACACAACTTTAAAGTTATTAAAATTTTCTCTTGTCGCGCGCAAGCCGAAAGCGCAGTCTGGACTCGAACCGCTTCGTTGGTTTCGGGGACATGTGTTTGACCGGTTGGAAAGAGGCCACAATTGTTGACGTGGCATAGGGGGGGAGGGGCGATTTGCCTCGTCCAGATGGTATTATTTGGCGCCTGACATGCGTCTTTTCCTAGTCTTTCGCCATGGTATGCGCTCGTTTGCCATGAACGGGCCGGGGGCAAGAGCGGGTGGGTTTGCTGGCCTGGGCCTTCCCGTTGCGACACCGGCCCTTTCGGCCGAGGATCTGGCTTTGGCGGGGGAGGCCGCCTGGGCAATCCCGATTCTGGCGGCAGCCGTTCTGCTGCTGTGGATCTGGCGCCGCGCTCCGGCACCGCGCGCTCGGACGAAGGAGCAAGCGGTCCCCGTGGACTCTTCGGAATGGCTGGACCGGGCCGTCGAGATGGTCGGTCTGGGCTGTTGCGTCTGGGAAACCGAAAGCCGCAAGTGCCTTTATGCCAACGACCGGATCGCGAGCGTTTTCGGCATGAGCGTCGCGGGCTTCATGGCGGAGCCGTCAGGCCCGGACGCACCGATGAAGCGGGTGCTGGCCGAGGATCGGGGCGCGCTGCGGGCGGCCTATGCGGCGGCATGTGACGGCAGGGGCGGGTCGATCACCTACCGCGTGGAACGGTACGGAGAGGTGCTGCGCCTGCACGAGGTGATCCGGCCACGCAAGGATGCCGCCGGCAAGGTGGCCTGCGTGATATGCGCAACCACAAAGATCACCGAATTGCACCGGAACGACAGCGCCAGGGCAGAGGCGGAGCGGATGCAGAGTCTTGGCCGGTTGAGCAGCGGGCTGGCGCATGATTTCAACAATATTCTCGCTGTGATCTTGGGAAACCTCGAGCTGTTGCAGGAGATTGCCGACCCCAAGGAGCGCCACGAGATGGTGAACGACGCCTTGTCCGCCACGTCGCGCGGGCGTGCCCTGACGCAGACCATGCTGGGCTTCGCCAAACGGGCGCCGTCCCGGGTGCAAGCGGTCGATCTGAATGAGGTGCTGCGCGACATGGCGCCGCTTTTGCGCCGCACGATCCCCGGGAACATCGACCTGTCCGTCGTTCTCGAGGATCGGCCCCTGCCTGTTCTTTGCGACCGCAGCCTGGCCGACAGTGCGGTGCTGAACCTGGCCTTGAACGCGCGGGATGCCATGCCCGCGGGCGGAAAGCTGGCGATCTCGACGTCGCTTTACCCGGAAACCCACCATGGCCATTGCGCGCTGCTGACGGTCGAGGATACCGGAACCGGGATTGACCCCGCCGTTCAGGCCCGCCTGTTCGAGCCGTTTGTGACCAGCAAGGGCGCTCCGCAGAATTCGGGTCTTGGTCTGGCGATGCTGCACAGCTTTGTCCGTCAGGCCGGCGGAGAGGTTGATCTGACCTCGCGCCCCGGCTTGGGCACCCGTTTCAAGGTGTATCTTCCGGTCGACTCGGAAACGCCCATGGAACCGGTTGAGCCGCAGGCGAGGCCGCTGCCGATGCGTCCCGTCCGGATCCTGCTGCTGGAGGATGACGATTGCCTGCGTAAGGTGATCGCCCGCCAACTGCGCCGTGCGGGCCATTGGGTGGCTGCCGTGTCTGACGGGGCCGAGGGCGAGCGTGCCTTTGCCGAAGACGGGCCGTTTGAGCTGCTCCTGGCGGATATGGTCGTTCCGGGCGAGGTTCAGGGCCTCGATCTGGCCGAACGTTTGCTGACGCTGCATCCGCCGCTTCGGGTGCTCTTGCTGTCCGGATATGCGCGGCCGGACACGCGCATTCAGCATCCCTTCCTGCAAAAACCGATCAGCCGTCAGGATCTGCTGCGCGCCGTCTCCAAGGTGCTGGCCGCCTGAAAGCGCGGCGCAGCCAATCGGCGCGCCTGCGTTTGGCTGCGCTACATCTGCTTGACCGGGCCTGTCTCCATACGGCACGTAAACGCGGACAGATGCGCGAAGGAGGATCCCGCGGTGACCCAAGACCATTTTGAGACTCAGGCCCTTGTGACAGGCGGATCGCAGGGCTTGGGTCTTGCCATTGCTCATGAACTGATCGCACAGGGCTGTTCGCGTCTGGTGATCGCGGATCTCAACGCTGAAAAGGGAGAGGCGGCGGCCAAGGCGCTGGCCGTTTCCGGGGCCGAGGTCGATTTTGTACATGTCGACATGGGGGATACCGAGGCGGCGGGGGCCTTGGTCAACACCGCCATCCAGAAGATGGGGCGCGTGACGTCCCTGGTGAACTGCGCGGCGCTGACGGATCGCGGCTCTGTCCTGGATACGACGCCAGAGCTTTGGGACAGGATGTTCGAGGTGAACACCAAGGGGCCGTTCTTTGCCCTGCAGCGCTTCGCGCGCCACTGCATCGACCAGGGGCATGCGGGCACCTGCGTCAACATCCTGTCCATCGTCGTGCATGGCGGGCTGCCGTTTCTGGCGCCCTACGGCGCGTCCAAGGCGGCCCTACTCTACATCACCAAGAACGCGGCGAACACGCTTGCGGACAACCGCATCCGTGTGAACGGGATCAATGTGGGTTGGATGGACACGCCCGGCGAGGATGAGACCCAGCGGAAGTACCATGGCCGCTCCGAAGGCTGGCTGGGCGACGCCGAGGCTAATCTGCCCTTCGGGATGCTGGTCAAGCCGCAGCATGTCGCCCGGCAGGCGGCGTTCTTTCTCGGGCCTCAGTCGGGCGTGGTGACCGGGGCGATCCTGGATTTCGACCAGCGCGTCGTGGGCGCCTATCCCGATACCAACGACAGCTGAGTCGCGGGGCACCGGCGGTGTTGGCGCAGTTGATCTGCGTCAACGGCATTTCTGGTGTGGACGCTATGCTATGGTCGCCAGGGAACGGGAGGCCAAGCGATGCGGATCACGAAACGAACCAACCTTGCGATGCGAACATTGATGTTCTGTGCGGTGAACCAGGATCGGAGTGTGACCAAGGCCGAAGTGGCCGTCGCCTGCAATTCGTCCGAGAATCATCTGGGTCACGTTGTGAACCGTTTGGGGCAGCTGGGCTTTCTGGAAACCATCCGTGGCCGGCATGGCGGGCTTCGCCTGGCGCGCGGCGCCTCGGACATCACGGTCGGCGATGTGTTTCGACAGATGGAGGCCGAGACGCCGGTGGTCGAATGTCTGGAGCCGCAAAACAACACTTGCCCGCTGGTCTCAGCCTGTCGGTTGCGGTCCTCGATCCTGGCCGCGATGGAAGCGTTCCTGTCGCATCTTGACGCGGTCACGTTGCAGGACCTCGTGGTGTCGAACGACAAACTTTGCGTCTTGCTTGGGATCGTCGCTACGGACCCCGCGCCGGCTACGGCAAGCTGAAACAGAGTCCGGGGACCAGATACAGCATCTGCGGCCTTTGCGCATAAGCGCCGCCGGTCGCCGCGATTTCGGCAAGATCCATCGCCTCGATCGGGCAGGGCGGGTTGAGGCCCATGGGCAGAACCAGCAGCACGTCGCTGGCGCCCAGCCCCGGTTGCGGTTTGGTATCCGACCGCACCGCCAAAGCGCTGTCCCGCGCGATCCAGGCAAGAACCGCGCGTAGGCCGTCGTCCTCCACTAAAATGTCGCCGATCTTCAGGTCCGCCGCGATATCGACGATGATCTGGCCGATCTCGGATCCACCGCTGACCGGAACCAGCGCGACCTTTGCCCCCGGGAGCCTGTCCGGAATGACGGTGGCCAGCGGCAGCATCACCGTCGCCAGCCCATTGAGCAGCCAGACCAGGCCCCACCAGATCCGGGCCTTGCCCGACAGCCAGACCACGCCCGCCGGAGCCGCGGCCAGAACGGCGGCGGCAGCCCAGGAGAGACCCGCGCCCAGTATCGCCATCAGGCCGCCGATGCCCAGGATGGGAAAGACGAAGATCATCAGAAACTGCAGCAGCGGTGGTTGGTCTCGCCAGCGAATGGCGGCGATCAGAAGCGCGGTGAACAGCGCCGGCCCGATGGCGGCCCCGAGCCCCAGGAGCAGACCGGCCATAGCCAGCATGTCCGGGCCGATGGCTCCGTCCCAGATCGCCGGGGCGCCGGTTTCCCACCATTGCCAGAGCAGGAGCGGCAGCAAGACGGCGGTAAAGGCCACCGTGATCAGCAAGCCCGCGATCCTTCCGGGCCGCGCATCGGGAAAGACGGCGCCAGCAAGGATCGCGCAGATCACCAGAAGGAACGCCGCCGGATGCCCCAGACAGCCAAGCGCAAGGCAAAGGCCCACCAGAAAGGCGACCCATCTTGCGCCGTCCCCCAGAAGGCGAAGGTAAAAAAGCAGCGCGGCGGCGGCAAAGGGCGCGGCGAGGGTCGCGGGCGACAGAAACAGGCTGCCCAGGGCGACAATCGGCAGGGTGGCATAGACCAGCGCCGTCGTCAGGGCTGCGCGGTATCCGAACAAACGCTCTGCAATGCCGCCCAGGATCATCGCCGTCGCCGCGTGGCACAGAGTGGCGGGCAGGCGGATCGCGAGAGTGGTGTCGCCGAGCGCGGTCGCCGCGGCGATCGCCCACCCGGTCAGGACCGAAGGTGCAACGCTCGGGTCCTGCGCCCACAGCCAGGCCAGCGCCTCGGCCGGCAACAGATCCGTCTGGTTGAACGCCAGGAGGGCAACGCGCCACAATGTGACCGCAAGCACTCCCGATGCGGCCGGAACGACCCATCTGTCAGACCTGTTCGCTTCTGCCATATCTGCGTTGATTATCCCACTTGCCGGTGGACCACGCACCGCTGTGCGACACGTCGTTGCCCGCACTCTCTGCATAGCCAATTCGACCCGGACCTGTCCACGCCCACGGGACGGAGGATCGCTGCCTAGCTAAAGTTATTAAGCATGGATTCATGGATTTGCCCCATGGTCGCCCCGGGTAGCGGTCAAAGACCGGAAAGGCATCTCTTGTTATGCAGGATCTGAAGCAGCTTGACGTGTCTTTGGAGCAGATGGGTTTTCTCGGCGACACGCTGGTCTCACTTGCCAGTCGGCTTGAAGAGACTGTGGGCCTCAAGGGCGCCTCTGCCTTTATCGGCGAGGTCGGCACGGAAATTGGCACGAAGATTGGCGAAACATATATCGAAGCGCTTGGCGAAACCCAGTGGGATCCGGCGACCCTTTCACAGGTGCTGGTCGATCTGAAACGCCGCATTGGCGGCGGGTTTTCGGTCGAATCCGTCTCTGATGAAGAACTTGTCCTGACGAACACGCGCTGCCCCTTTGCCGAACGGGTCGAGGGGCGCGCCTCCCTGTGCATGATGACCACCACGGTGTTCGGCTCGATTTCCGCCCGAACGACCGGCTATGCCTCGGTCCAGATCGAGGACACGCTGGCGATGGGCGACAAAAGGTGCCGCGTTCGGGTCCGGTTGAAACGCGTCGACGGGTGCAAGGGTCACGAATTCTATGGCAGCCTGGAGTAAGGGGCAAAGTTCTGGACCGAAGCGTGCCGTGATCGGAACGGCCCTGCGCCAGACCGCGCGCACGCATTTCGGCAGGCGGAAGCGCGCGCCTGAAGCTACCGCTTCAGCGTCTGCCCGAAGGACAACTTTGGCTTCAGGACAATGCGCTCTGGCGCCTGGATGGACCCATCCGCGCGGCCAGCGATGATCCGTGCCGCCTCGCGTCCAACCTCGTTCCGGCCGGCGTCCATCGTGGCCAATTGCACCGGCAGGCCGTCCAGCAGCTCGACCCCGTTGAACGCGGCCAGCCCAATCTTGCCGGGCACATCAATGCCGTTGTCCAGGCAGTGCAACAGACCGCCCGCCCCGATCATGTCATTGGAGTAATACAGGAAATCCAGGTCCGGGGTCCGCTCCAGTATCTTTTGCGTCATCTCGCGGCCCTTCATCAGGGCAGAGCTGCCTTCGTAGAATTCCTGATCGGCCACTTCCAGACCAGCCTTTGCCAGCGCCTCGGTAAAGCCTTCGAACCGTTTGCGGGCGCGGTGGTCCAGCGGCATCTTGGTGCCCAGAAACCCGATCCGGCGATAGCCCTGCGACACGATCGCCCGCGCCATCTCGCGCCCGGCGCGGCGATGCGAAATGCCCACCATCGAGTCGATTGGCTCGCCGTCGCTGTCCATGATCTCGACCACGGGGATCCCGGCGGCCTTGAGCATGGCGCGGCTGGCATCGGAGTGTTCCAAACCCGCCAGAATTACGCCAGAGGGCCGCCACGAGAGCATCTCGTACAGCACTTTCTCTTCACGCTCGGGCTTGTAGTTCGACACCCCGACGACTGGCTGCAGCGCCGTATCCTCGAGCCTTTCAGAGATCCCGCTGAGGACTTCGGGAAACACCAGGTTCTTCAGCGAGGGGATGATGACGGCCACAAGGTTTACGCGCTGCGAGGCCAGCGCGCCGGCAATCTTGTTGGGCACATAGCCAAGCGTCTTCGCCGCGTCCAACACCCGCTGGCGCGTGGAATCACTGACATCGCCGCGGTTGCGCAGCACACGGCTGACGGTCATCTCGCTGACGCCCGAGGCCTCGGACACGTCGCGCAGCGTGAGCGCGCGGTTCGGATGGTCGGATTCATCATTTGGCATCGCGGCCTCCCCAAGCGCTGTCGGTTGATGGTAGCGTCAAAGTCGACACGGGCGCAACAAGGCTATCGTGTCTGGGCGGCGTGGGGAAAAGGGGGTGACATGCAACCATTGGACGGGCTGCTGGTGCTGGATTTCTCGACCCTTCTGCCGGGGCCGATGGCGGGGCTGATCCTGGCAGAGGCGGGGGCCGAGGTGATCAAGGTCGAACGCGTCGGATCGGGCGACGAGATGCGCCTCTGGCCGCCCATGCTGGACGGCGATTCGGCTTGTTTCGCCGCCTTGAACCGGGGCAAGCAAAGCCTCGCGCTGGATCTCAAAAGCGCCGAGGATCGCGCCCGGCTGGACCCTTACCTTTCCCGCGCCGATGTGCTGATAGAGCAGTTTCGCCCCGGGGTCATGGCGCGGCTGGGGTTGGGGCCGGCGGATCTGGCGGCGCGGTATCCGGGGCTGATCTATTGCTCGATCACGGGCTACGGGCAGACGGGTCCGCGGGCCGACGCGGCGGGGCATGACCTGAATTACATGGCGGAAACCGGCGTGCTGGGGCTGTCGCTGGGCGACAAGGCCGCGCCGGTGGTGCCGCCGGTGCTGATCGCCGATATCGCCGGGGGTGCCTATCCGGCGGTGATGAACATCCTGCTGGCGCTGGAGTCGCGGCGTGTCACCGGGCGGGGGGCGCATCTGGATGTTTCGATGACCGACAACCTGTTTCCGCTGGCCTGGTGGGCGCTGGCGCAGCGGGCGGCGACCGGCGCGGAGCCGGGCAACGGCGACCATCTGCTGACCGGCGCCACAGCGCGCTATCATCTGTATCCCGCGCAGGACGGGCGGATCGTGGCCGTGGCGGCCATCGAACAGCGGTTCTGGGACAGGTTCAGCGCCGCCATCGACCTGCCACCGGCGCTGCGCGACGATCAGCGCGATCCGGCGGCCACTCTGGCAGAGGTCGCCCGGCGGATCGCCGCGCGCGACGGGGCGGATTGGGTCCCTGTCTTTGCCAAGGCCGATTGTTGCTGCAATCTGGTCGAGGATCTGGGGGCTGCGCTCGCTTCGGACCACTTTCAGGCGCGTGGCATCGGGGCGGGTCAGACGCAATTGCCCGGGGGCGCCACGCTTCCTGCCCTGCCGACCCCTCTGGCGCCCGTCTTCCGGCCCGCGCCTGACGTGCCGCGCCCCTCGCCGCGTCTTGGCGATGCGAGCGGATCAGAGGTCGGCGGCGCCGAGCCGCTGCAGGAAGGTTGACAGGTAGAACCGCAGCAACCCGTTGAAGGCCGGTGCCAGCGTCTCGTCGTTGGGTCGGGCATGGATCAGCCTGTGCGCATATAGCAGCGGATAGACGATCCGGCACAGATCCCGCGCCGCGCGCAAATCCTTCATCGGCGCCATATCCGTCCAGGGGCGCAGAACGGCATCCGCCAGATCCTCATAGGCCCGCGAGGTCAGGCCAAGCGCGGCAAGCTCGCTGAACAGCGGCACGGGATCGAGGAAGGCAGGCCCGAACCCGGCATCGCCCCAGTTGATCAGATGCGGCCGGCCATCGCGCGACGTGATGCTGTTGCGGCGCAGATCCATATGCACCACCGTCATCGGCGGACGCATCGCAACCAGCCGTTCTGTCAGACGCGACAGCGCGGTGTCGGCCCCGGCAAGAGCATCGATCACCTCTTGCGGGGTGTCGTCGATCTCCAGCGCGCCCCTGGCGCCGCGCAGGTCGGACAGGTAGCCGGGCCAGCGCGTCGGCGCCAGATCCTTTGCGCCACGTGCCAGCCAGTCGGCGCCGGTGTTCAGCGTCAGCCGTTGCAGCGCGGCCTGGGCGGCAAGCAGCGGGGGGATATGGCTCTGGCGGAGAAGTTCTGGCAAGGCCAGCCCCGTGCCGCCGCTGTCCACCAGCCAACAGCCCAGATCGCGGTTCTCGGCCCGGATGGCGGGGACCAGACCGGGCGCCAGCCGATGCACCGCGCGGGTGACCTCCGGTTCGTGCAAAGAAGCGCCCCGGACGGATTTCAGAAAGACATCGCCGTCTGTCGTGCGAAACAATGCGGTCAGGGATCCGGTGTTTTCGCGCACCTCCAGCGGCGCCGTTACCTCGAACCCCTCCGCCTGCAGGGTCTGGATCGCCCAGTCCAGCCGCGCACGCACCACCGCGTCGGGCAGGAAGAGGCCGGATGCCCCGGGGCTCTGCGGCGTTTGGCCGGCTGTGTCAGCGGTCATTCAGGTCTCCAGCAATTCGCGGCGGCCTTTGGCGGCATGCCGGTCTGTCCTTGCGCCACCGGGGGCGTCCAGAACCGTAGCATTCCGCCTGCGCCGAGACCATATCGGAGGTTTGCGTTGTCTGCCGGTCCGTGCCAGTCTTTTGCCACCCCCGGATCTTTGGCCCCGGGGACGACAGGAGGATAGGATGCTGAAAGCTCTGGTCACTTTGCTGTGTCTGCTGCCGATGGCGAGCGCCGCGCAGGAGGTTGTGGAGGATTGCTCTGACTGGCGCAGTTCGGCGCGCAACATCCCCGAACCGTGGGAGCAATTCACCCGCACATTCGCCAATGGCGCCGTCCGGGTGACGTTGTTCGACACGGTGGAGCCGGCCGCCGGGGCGTTCTATCTGCAGGTCATCAGCCCGCCCTATGACGAGCTTGGCAGCGCCACCTGTGTGCTGGTGACAGAGGCTGGCGGACAGGGCTTTGGCGGGCTCGACTTTGCCGCGCTGCGGGCGGCCTATGACCCCGGTGTCGGGCTGGTGTTCCGGCTTCCTGTCAGCCGCTACAGGCCTGATGACGGCAGCTTCCGGCCGGGCACGCTGGGGGTGTCGGTGAACCAGTCGACCGGCGCGATCGGCGCCTGGGTCGAGGCGCCGTAGGCCTATGATCCTGGGCATCGGAACGGATCTGGCCAATATCGACCGGATCGCCGCCACGCTGGAGCGGTTCGGCGACCGGTTCCGCAACCGGGTCTTTACCGAGGTGGAACAGCGCAAGGCCGCGCGCCGCCGGGACGAGGCCGGAACCTACGCCAAGCGCTGGGCCGCGAAAGAGGCCTGCTCCAAGGCGCTGGGCACGGGGTTGCGCATGGGGATCGCCTGGAAGGACATGGGGGTGTCCAATCTGCGCAGCGGCCAGCCGGTGATGCATCTGACCGGTTGGGCCGCCGAACGGCTGCGGGACATCACGCCCGAGGGGCACGAGGCGGTCGTGCATGTCACGCTGACAGACGACCATCCCTGGGCGCAGGCCTTTGTCGTGATTGAGGCGCGGCGCATCGACTAAACCCCCGCCCGTGCCGGTTCCGCGCGGGGACGACGCCGGGTCAAGGGGCGCGCTGCGTCCACGCGTTGGCTTGACATGGCGCAGCGGCACCCGCATGAACCCCTGCAAATTGACAAGGGCAGGACAGCACGCATGGCAAGTGAAACCAGTTTCGCCAGCAGCATCGTCGAAACGATCAAGACCGTCGTTTACGCGCTGCTGATCGCGGGCATCTTCCGAACCCTGTTTTTTCAGCCGTTCTGGATTCCGTCCGGGTCGATGAAGGACACGCTGCTGATCGGCGACTTTCTGTTCGTCAACAAGATGGCCTATGGCTATTCGCAATATTCCTGCCCCTTCGCGATTTGCCCGATGACCGGCCGGATCCTGGGCAGCGCGCCTGAATTGGGAGATGTGGTGGTCTTCCGGCATCCCACCAACGGCACGGATTTCATCAAGCGCGTCGTCGGTCTGCCGGGCGACAAGATCCAGCTGAAAGACGCGGTATTGTACATCAACGGGGTTGCCGCGCCGCAGGCCTCGGCCGGTCTGTTCGAGGAAATCCGCTCTCCGCAGGGGCCGGTTGGCAATCTGCCGCGCTGTGGCAACGGCGCGGTCGGCATGGGCGGGATCTGCTACAAGGAACGCGCGATTGAAACGCTTCCCAACGGCACCCAGCACTCGATCCTGAACATCGGGCCGGAAACGCTGGACAACACGCAAGTCTTCACCGTGCCCGAGGGGCATTTCTTTTTCATGGGCGACAACCGCGACAATTCCACCGACAGCCGCGTGTCGCAGGCGGCCGGTGGCGTTGGCTTTGTGCCCTTCGAGAACCTGATCGGCCGCGCGGACCGGATCATGTTCTCGTCCGCCGGCCGGTCGATGCTGTTCTTCTGGACCTGGCGAAGCGACCGGTTCTTCAAAGCGATCGAGTGATCCGGATGCGCGGGGCCCAGGGGTGAGGCTGTCGGCGGATCAGGCCGCCTTTGCCCGGCGGTTGGGCCATAGTTTCGCGCGCCCCGACCTGCTGATCACCGCGCTCACGCATCCCTCGATCTCGTCTGCGACGCGGCCAGACAATCAGCGGCTGGAGTTTTTGGGCGATCGTGTGCTGGGCCTGGTGATGGCCGAAGCCCTGCTGGAGGCGGACGAGGGCGCGCGCGAAGGCTTGCTGGCGCCGCGGTTCAATGCTCTGGTGCGCAAGGAAACCTGCGCCGAGGTGGCGGAGGCGTTGCGGCTGGGCGATGTCCTGCGGCTGGGCCGATCGGAAATGCTGTCGGGCGGGCGGCGCAAGAAGGCGCTTTTGGGCGACGCGATGGAGGCGGTAATAGCCGCCGTCTATCTGGATGCTGGGTTCGAGGCGGCGCAGCGCGTGGTGCTGGCCGCCTGGGGGGATCGCGTGGCCTCGGTCGAACAGGATGCGCGCGACCCCAAGACCAGCTTGCAGGAATGGGTGCAGGCCAAGGGCCAGCCACCGCCGCAATATCTGGAGGTCGCGCGGTCCGGCCCCGATCATGCGCCGGTCTTCACGGTCGAGGTGCGGCTGGAAAGCGGACAGACCGGCCAGGCCAAGGCCGCCAGCAAACGGCGCGCGGAACAGGCGGCTGCCAGGTCGCTGCTGGAGCGGCTGGAGCGCAAGGATGGATGACACAGATGTCTGAGACACGGGCCGGGTTCGCGGCGCTGATCGGGGAACCGAATGCGGGCAAATCGACGCTGCTGAATGCGATGGTCGGGGCGAAGATCTCGATCGTGACGCACAAAGTGCAGACAACGCGGGCGCGGATTCGCGGCGTGGCGCTGGAGGGCGAGGCGCAGATCGTCTTTGTCGACACACCGGGGCTTTTCCGTCCCAAACGGCGGCTGGACCGGGCAATGGTGGCCGCCGCCTGGTCTGGCGCTGCCGATGCCGATGTCGTCTTGCTGCTGATCGAGGCGAACCGTGGCCTGACCGAAGGGGTCGAGGCGATTCTGGAAGGGCTGGAGGATCGCGCGGGCACTGCCCCGGTCGCGCTGATCATCAACAAGATCGACCGGGTCAAGGCGCCCGAATTGCTGGGCCTGTCGCAGAAGCTAAACGACCGCTACGCCTTTGCCGAGACCTTCATGATCTCTGCCGAAAAGGGTTACGGCGTCGAGGATCTTCGGCACTGGCTGGCGGGCCAGATGCCCGAGGGGCCCTGGCTGTACCCCGAGGATCAGATCGCCGACCTGCCGATGCGGATGATCGCCGCCGAGATCACCCGCGAAAAGCTGACCCTGCGGCTGCATCAGGAACTGCCCTATCAGCTGACGGTCGAGACCGAGGCATGGGAGGAACGCAGGGACGGCTCTGCCCGGATCGACCAGATCGTCTATGTCGCCCGCGACGGCCACAAGGGAATCGTTCTGGGCAACAAGGGCGAGACGATCAAGGCCGTGGGTCAGGCCGCCCGCGCGGATCTGGAGACGATGCTGGAACGCAAGATCCACCTGTTCCTGCAGGTCAAGGTGCGTCCGAACTGGCTGGACGAGGCGGAGCGGTACTCTGCCATCGGGCTCGATTTTTCCGACGGCAACGGCTGATCGGGTGGCGCGACTGGCGGCGGATGTCTGGGTCGGGGCCTACCTGACCCGTCTGCGCCTGGCGGACATTCCCGCCTTTGTGGTGGCCAGGGGCGACGCGACCGCCGGCGCGGTGCTGGTCAAGCAGAACCCTTTGGACGGGACGGCGGTGTTGTATCAACGATCCGTCGATCTGATGACCGGGGCGCGCGCCTGGATCGTTCTGGCCGAGGGGCCGGAGGCAGAGGTCGACGCCACGATCCGCCGTCAGCGCGGGTTCGACCCGGACTTGTGGGTGATCGAGGTCGAAGACCGCGCAGGCCGGACGCTCTTGAAAGAGGACGGGCTGTCGGACAGTTGAGTCGATTGGTGTGGCTGCGCCAGACCCAGCAGGATGTATCCGCCGAACAGGAACCCCTCCATCAGCCGCGAGACGTTCCAGATCAGTTGCAGCGCCGACACTCGGCCCGGGTCGAGAAACGGATAGGGATAGATCCCGTCCGCCGCGCCCCGGATCACGGCATAGATCAGATAGGCCACGGGCCAGATCATCCACAGCAGCGGGTCCAGCCAGGAAAGCTTGTCACGCTCGGCAAACAGCAGCCACCACAGGACGACTGCGGCCGGGACGACGCTGTGCAGCCCCTGGTCGGCATAATACCGCAGGCCCTGCGGATCCCACAGGGTCGACAAGACGCCGTGGTAGATCAGGGCGACGGCGGCGATCCACAGGACAAGTCCCGCCGTCAGCCGGTCGCAGCTATGCTTGCCCCGGATCGCGGTGCAGCCAAAGACGATGGCAACCAGCGTCACGGTCAGATGGGTAAAGAACCGGCCCATGACCCAAAGCGTCGCCGGCACGCTGCCGTTGGTTTCGGGCAAGACCACCAAGACTTGCAGCGTAAGCGATCCTGCCGCCAGTAGCGCGGTCGTCATGGCACAGAGACGGGCGAAAGGTGACAGCATCACTCTCTTATTTGGCGCTGATTCTCGCGAACGGCAAGCACCTTGTGCCTTTGGCGGGCCGTTGTATAGGAAACAGATGGAATGGCGCGATCAGGGGATATTGCTGGTAACCCGCCCGCATGGCGAGACCAGCGCCATCGTAGAGGTTTTTACCCCCGACCGGGGCCGTCACGCTGGCGTGGTCCGGGGCGCCTCCAGCCGCAAGACGGCCCCGCTGTTGCAACCCGGCGCGCAGCTGGATCTGACGTGGCGCGCCCGGCTGGAGGATCATCTGGGCAGCTATTCCGTCGAACCGGTGCGCTCGCGGGCGGCGCAGGTGATGGGCGACCGGCTGGCACTGTCGGCGCTGAACGCCGTGACCGGGCTGCTGTCCTTCGCGCTGCCGGAACGCGAGGCGCATTTGCCGCTGTATCACCGCACCGTGGCGCTGCTGGATCTGCTGGGCCAGTCCGAGCATTGGGAGCTGGCCTATCTGCACTGGGAACTGGCGCTGCTGGATGAGATGGGCTTCGGGCTGGATCTGTCGGTCTGCGCGGTGACCGGCGCGACCGAGGGGCTGGCCTATGTCTCTCCGAGATCCGGCCGGGCGGTGACACCGGCGGGCGCCGGGGCGTTCAAGGACCGGTTGCTGCCGCTTCCCGATTGCCTGCGGGTGTTTCGCCCCGCGCCGCCGTCAGAGATCGCCGAGGCGTTGCGGGTCACTGGTTACTTTCTGGCCAACCGGCTGGCACCCGCGCTGGGCGACCGCCCGCTGCCTCCGGCGCGGCAGCGATTCGCCGATCTGCAGGCGCGTCAGTCTCGGGCCTGAAAGGTCATCAGCAGCCCCCCCGGATCCGACAGGATCAGCACATCGCCCGATACCTCGACCAGCGTCGCGGCCTGCAGGGATTTGAAGAACAGCGTCTCGAACGCCAGGTCCGGGCAGGCTTTGCGGGTGGAGGCCACGGCGCCGATCTTGATCCAGGGGTAGGGGACTGTCTGATAGGCAGCATAGCCGTTGCAGGGGCCTTGTCCCTCGACCCGCCCTTCCTCGGGAAAGCGGATCGTGGCCGGGGCGGGTGGCGGCGCGCCGTTCACCTCGATCAGCGCATAGGTCGCGTCCCGGTCGGCATAGCCCGACACGGTTTCGTCACGCGGCCAGTTCTCGGCCGCCAATGAGATCAAGAGCAGAATCCACGTCATGCGCGCAGCCTGCCACCCGGCCCGTCTGTCTGCAAGGACTTGTCATTTCCGACCCGTTCCGGGATGACACGGAAAACGCGGAGGGCATGACATGCAGACGATCGCCGGATTTGACAGGATTGGGGAAGAGAATGCTTTTGCCGTGCTGGCGCGGGCAGGGGAACTGGCGGCGGGGGGGATGGATGTCATCAACCTTGGCATCGGCCAGCCCGATTTCCCGACGCCCGAGAACATTGTCGAGGCCGCCGTCAAGGCGCTGCGCGACGGCCAGCATGGCTACACCCCTGCCACCGGCATCCTGCCCCTGCGCGAGGCGGTGGCCGCCGATCTGCACCGCCGCTTTGGCGCGACCGTCAGCCCCGAGCATGTGCTGATCGTGCCCGGCGGCAAGGTCACCATGTTCACCGCGATCCTGATGTTCGGCGAACCGGGGGCGGAGATCCTGTATCCCGACCCCGGCTTCCCGATCTATCGCTCGATGATCGAGTTCACCGGCGCCAAGCCGATCCCGATTCCGATCCGCGAAGAGAACGGCTTTGCCTTCTCGGCCGAAGAGACGCTGTCGCTGATCACCGACAAGACCCGACTGATCATCGTCAATTCGCCGGCCAACCCCTGCGGCGGTGTGACCCCCAAGGCCGAGGTCGACAAGCTGGTCGCCGGTCTGACCGACTGGCCCGAGGTCGCGATCATGTCGGACGAGATCTATGACCAGATGCTGTACGATGCCGAACAGCACGTCACGCTGCTGGATTATCCAGAGATCCGCGACCGGCTGATCCTGCTCAATGGCTGGTCCAAGACCTATGCAATGACCGGCTGGCGGCTGGGCTATTCGGTCTGGCCGCAGGGCTTGTTCGACAATGCGCGCAAACTGGCGGTCAACGCCTGGTCCTGTGTGAACGCGCCCGCGCAATTCGCGGCGCTGGAGGCGCTGACCGGCCCGCAGGATGCCGTGGCCGAGATGGTCGCCGCCTTTGACGCCCGCCGCAAGCTGGTGGTGGAACTGTGCAACGATCTGCCTGGCGTCAGCTGCATCGTCCCGAAGGGCGCGTTCTATGCCTTCCCCAACGTCTCGCAATCCGGGTGGAAGGCTAAAAAGCTGGCCTCGGCCCTGCTGGAAGAGACCGGCGTCGCAACCATTGGCGGCCCGGACTTTGGGGTGCTGGGCGAGGGCTATATCCGTCTGAGCTATGCCAACAGTCAGGACAATATCCGGGAGGCGCTGGGACGGATGAAGGTGTTTCTGGAAGCCGGGGGGTGACCTGAAACCTGCGTGGTAGCCGTTGCCGGAGATCGTCGTTCGCAAGCTGTTTTCATGTATTATTTCGCAGGCTGTCGGAAGATTTGCTCGGCATGGCAACAGCAGCGTTAAGACTGGCAACGTTCCGCGATCGTGGCTACAAGAGACCACCCGTGGCAAGATAGAGGAGAGGCATGTGCCGCGTCCTTGCGGGGCCGAGCGGTCCCGATCCACTGGATGGCGTAACCGGGCACACCCTGCCAAATGCTGCACAACACACCCGCCTTATAAGGGTCCGCGTTTTCTTGAGGCTCAATGCAGTTTCGCGCTTTTTGGAAGGCGAAAAACGGGAGGTTTTCCTTTGGGATCCGAAAATGGCTTGGCCATATGATCAGGTTTAGCCCGCGCGACTGAATTGTCTGCCGAAGTTTTCTAGCAACGGTACATTGCTTTTGAGGTGTCGCGAAACGATCTTGTTCTGAAGGCGCCCTTTTGGAATTGGGAAGGCCGGAGCTGGCGTGCAGTCATCCGACACCAATTCAGGAAAGATCGTGAATATTTCCTGCCGCGTCTTTTCGGGGACCGCCTTAAGCGCGTTGCTTCCCGGGTAAAAGCTTTCGGTTGGTGCGCCCTCTGCGAAAATGACTTCGTGCTCGTCGAACATAAAGTGAAAATATGTGACGCTTTGGATTGTATCGTCCGTGTAAATTCCGGGAAGTGTGGTCAGCTTTATGGCCGCGCTGAGGACAGCGGGGCTGCCAAACATGCGCGCCGAAATCCTGGATGAAATCAGCATTCTATGCTGACGGGACACCAACAGATCCCGTCGTGGAAGGCCGCCGCCCAAAGCGCCCGCGTGAATCCGAACAGGGCGAAGATTGCCGGACTTGTTCGCAACATCGTCCAATGCGACGACACGTGACCCCAGCCAGCGGATAGGTCGCGCACCGTTGTTCATTGTGCAAACAAGATCGCCGACGCAAAGTAGCTCGACAGGAACCTCTCCGTCGGGGGTTCGTATCAGCGTGCCTTGCGTGAAACACGGAATGGGACCGGTTCCAATAACCTCGTCATAAATCACGACTTCTTGAATCTCTCCGTCAAAGAAGCCCGTAAGATTGTCTGCAACGCCGTCGCCACTTCTTGTTTGTGATGCCCCGATGACGATGGGCTCGTGATTGCCACCCATAGTCAGTGCGTCAGCCCCTTTATCGACGACGACGCCATCCACGATCAATTGGCTGCCAGTCGGGCTCCAACTATAGATAACTGTGGAAGGTTCCCCCAGTTTGACGTTGCCACCCTGAAAATTGTACGACGCGGATTCGTCCTGGTGGCGCACGCCAATGCTGCCATCGGACTTCACGAAAATCGTAAGATGGCCGCCACCGTCAAAATTCATCGAGTCGCGGGAAAACAGTGCTTGCGCCGCCTTGCTGCCCGAAGGGCCATTGCTTATCGAAGCGGTCTCCTGGGTGAAGGTTATGGCAATCGAGCCGGTATCAAGATCGAATCCCGGGTCGCTTGGAATTTCGACGTAATCGTCTTTGCCATCGAAGACTCCGGAACCGGAACCGGTGGTGGTTGCGCCATTCTGAAACGTTCCAACCTGCTTGACACCATCTTCGGTCGCGGTATCCGCCGCGACTTTCGAGCCCGGCGCCTCATCAAATGTCCATTGCGCAATTTTTGTCATGTCTCTTGACCCTTACAAACCACCGGAACAAACGTGACGACGCCATCTTCGTCATGGTCAAGGCGAGCGTATATATGGGCAATCGTTTCCAAGCCTTTTAACGTCGGAAAAATATTGCATGCGAATTCTATTCAACCTGCATTAATTTCATTGGTATTGAAGTTTACCATTTCCAGAAACGTCAAAGACTGAATAAATCAGTGTAAGATATCAAAAATGATATTAGACGTTTTTGTGGATATCGCGTTTCCACCGTTGAATCCGTGCTTTGCAGATGCGAACCGCCGCACGCGACGGATCGCAAAGGCTGCACGGGGCCACGGCGCCTGTGTTGGCGTCGTTTGGCAATATCTCATCGGTTAACAGCAGGAACCGCCCTCTGGCCGGTCCGTGACCTGCCTATTCCCAAGCCCCGCACACCTCTGGGATCGGCTGGTCGTCGGACCATGCGGTGATTGGGCGGGCGGTAAGATCGTGGCGGACGGCGCGGCGGGGCCCGTCGCCCTTGCTGACGAAGCCCTTGCCGTTCAGCAGGTTCAGGTCGCAGCTGCCGCTGTCTGACAGGTCCAGCGTGTCGTACCATTCATAGGTATATCCCGCCACCCTGTAGGCCCCGCCGCGCCAGGCGATCGTCAGTGTCTGGCGCCAGCGATTGCGGCCGATGGATTCGTTCATTGACGCCAAGCGGACAGAGCCGTTGGCGGCCAGATCCAGATCTGGTTCCTGCCCGATGCCGCCGATCCAGACGATATTGGGCACCGTCACACGGCCAAAGCCGGTATCCTCTACAATCAGGTCGGCCATGCCGTCGCCGTCATGCAGCAGGGTAAAGCGCTCGCGCAGCCCGTCGCCGTTCAGGTCGGACAGCACGCTGTCGACGACCTCCTGCGCGAGGGCCGGGGTGGCGAGGGCAAGGGCGGCGAAAAGGGTGCAGATGCGGGTTGTCATATCGGGGCCAATACGGTTCGGTGGAACAATGAGCACAGCCTTTATCACACATCCCGCAAGCCTGGAACATCGCACCCCCGGCGGACACCCCGAGCGGGTCTCCCGCTATGAGGCCATCGTCGCGGTACTGGGCACGGCCCCCTTCGCGGCGCTGGACCGGCGCGACGCCCCCCTGCCCGAGCGAGCCGAAATCCTGCGC
>CAYGRI010000051.1:0-1757 GCA_964352155.1 uncultured Maritimibacter sp.
GCCGCCCGCGCCGCGAAACTCACCCGCGCTTTGGGTGGCAGAGCCTCCAGCCAGGCCCTCAACTCGTCTTCATTCGTGACGTCAACCATGCCGCCTCCACTGATCAACACCACTCTGCCCCGGCGCCCCGGCCCATGCAACGGCGCGGTTGCACGGCGCCGCCGTTCAAATCCCCGCAGGTCCGCCCCAGGATGGTAGCGCTATCCATAGCGCGATCAACAGCTTACCCTTTGCCCCCGTCCGGCGCCGCCGCGTCGCACCCCATTGACGGCACCCCCGATCCGCCGCATATCCTCAGGGCATGACAGAGCTCTCTCATATCCGCAATTTCTCCATCGTCGCCCATATCGACCACGGGAAATCCACCCTCGCCGACCGGCTGATCCAGCTGACCGGCACCGTTGCCCAGCGCGACATGAAAGAGCAGATGCTCGACGCCATGGATATCGAGCGCGAGCGCGGGATCACCATCAAGGCCAACACCGTGCGGATCGAATATCCCGCCAAGGACGGCCAGACCTATATCCTGAACCTGATCGACACCCCCGGCCATGTGGACTTTGGCTATGAGGTCAGCCGGTCGATGCGCGCCGTCGAGGGCTCTTTGCTGGTGGTCGATGCCACCCAGGGGGTCGAGGCGCAGACGCTGGCCAATGTCTACCAGGCCATCGACGCGGATCACGAGATTGTGCCGGTCCTGAACAAGATCGACCTGCCCGCCGCCGAGCCTGCGCGGATCCGCGAACAGATCGAGGATGTGATCGGGATCGACGCCGCCGACGCGGTGGAGATCTCTGCCAAGACCGGCCTGGGCATCCCCGAGGTACTGGAGGCGATCGTCACCCGCCTTCCCGCCCCCACAGGCGACCGCAACGCGCCGCTGAAGGCGATGCTGGTGGACAGTTGGTACGATGCCTATCTGGGCGTTGTCGTGCTGATCCGCGTGATGGACGGGGTGATCCGCAAGGGTGACCGGATCAAGATGATGCAAACCGGCGCCGTTTACGGGGTCGACAAGCTGGCCGTGCTCAAACCGCAGATGGTCGACATTCCCGAACTGGGCCCCGGAGAGATCGGGATCTGGACCGGCTCGATCAAGCAGGTGCGCGACACCCGCGTCGGCGAAACGATCACCTAGGAAAAGAAGGGCACCGATGCTCCGCTGCCGGGGTTCAAGCCGTCTGTCCCGGTCGTGTTCTGCGGGTTGTTCCCCGTCGACGCCGCCGAATTCGAAGACCTTCGCGTCGCGATCGAAAAGCTGGCGCTGAACGACGCCTCCTTCACCTATGAGATGGAGACGTCTGCCGCCCTTGGCTTTGGGTTCCGCTGCGGGTTTCTGGGGCTGTTGCATCTCGAAGTCATCCGCGACCGGCTGGAGCGGGAATATGACATCGACCTGATCACCACCGCGCCCTCGGTGATCTACAAGATCCACATGCGCGACGGCTCGGTCACCGAACTGCACAACCCCGCCGACATGCCCGATGTCACCACCGTCGCCCATATCGAGGAGCCGCGGATCAAGGCCACGATCCTTGTCCCCGACGAATATTTGGGCGACGTGCTGAAGCTGTGCCAAGACCGCCGCGGCATCCAGGAAGATCTGACCTACGCCGGGACCCGCGCGATGGTCGTCTATGACCTGCCGCTGAACGAGGTGGTGTTCGACTTCTACGACCGGCTGAAATCGGTGACCAAGGGCTATGCCTCGTTTGACTACCAACTGACCGGCTATCGCGAGGACAACCTTGTGAAAA
>CAYGRI010000051.1:1767-20786 GCA_964352155.1 uncultured Maritimibacter sp.
CGCGAGACCCTGAGCGCCCTGCGCAAGGACGTGACCGCCAAATGCTATGGCGGCGACGCCACCCGCAAGCGCAAGCTGCTGGACAAGCAGAAGGCCGGCAAGAAGAAGATGCGCCAGTTCGGCAAGGTCGACATCCCGCAAGAGGCCTTTATCAACGCGCTCAAAATGGACAGCTGATAGCGGATCGGGCGCAGTCCCTGATCTTTTTACGCCAACCTGCTGCGGGACGAGATCAAGCCGGCGGATTCCAAGGTCAGCGCGGCCATCGCCTCGTCTTCGATCATCCTGTCGGCGAATTTCCTGATGCTGCGGTCGGAAACCCTGTCGACCGTGTCCGCGGTGATCATCGTCCTGGCCAGCGGCTGCGCGCTGTTGGCGATGATCTTTTCGATCCTGGCGATCCTGCCGAAAGAGGACAGCGGGTCGGACACCCTGTACTACTTCAAACACACCCGGCAAAACAGCTGCAAGCTGCTGCTGGAGCGAGTCGGAACCCCGGCTGACGTGGAGGACGGGCTGGCGCGGCTTTGCCGTTCGTTCTCAGGCATCGTGACGCGGAAATATGCGCGGGTGCGGGTGTCGCTGCGGTTTCTGATGATCAGCGCGGTTGTGACCTCCGCGGCGGTCCTGCTGCGATTCCTGGGGCGCGAGACCTTCGGGTTGGTGGGGCGGTAAGCGCACCGGACGTCAAGGCGGACGGTCAAGGCCACTCCGCGCGCCGCCCGCGACCTCACCTTGAGCAGAGGCTCAAATCGTACTGGTCGCTCGGTCGCCGGAACCAAGAACATGCAGGGAGGGGAGGGTTGGAGACCGTTCTGCTGGCAGGGTCCGTCCAGTCAAAGGCTGGACCCTGCCATCGGCATCTTTCGATGCCATACCGTGTCGTGTGCACCTGAGAGTGACGTAGCGTAGAGCAGCGAGGAAATCAACCAGATATCGTGTGTGACTCCGCCCGTTTGGGCAAGACCTCCGGCTCCCTGACGGAGAGGTTGGCGACATTCAGCGCCTGAAGACAATGCGCCCGGCACAAAGGATCGAAGGGCCAGCCGGGGCGCCTGCGCGCGCCTTGCGGCCCCGGCGCTCTGCGTGGGGCAAGCGGCGTCGGTCCTGGGCCTCGGCCTCGCCGCAGGGCGTGGCCCGTTGCCGCAGGCCGAACCGAGGAGGGGGGCCGCCCACCGCCCCTCAGGCGGGCGGCCAGGCCGCCGCCGCAATCCGCAGATCAAGCTCTGCCGCTGCGGTCGCCAGGAAGAACGCTGCCTCCTCGCCCCCCAACCGGGCGGACATCCAGGCCTGCACCGCCACCCAACCGGCGCGCAGAAAGGCATCGGCCCCGGCCAACTGACGTTCGATCGGGGCCGCCGCCATCTGGGCCGCGAAATCGGCGAAACGCTCAATCACCGCCAGCGCCGGGCCCTCGCATTCCGACCGCGCGCGCGTCATGAAAACGGCCAGCGCCGCGCCATCCTCGGCCAGACTTTGGCGCAGCAGGAAATCCTGCGCCTGCATCCCGGTGGTGCCTTCGTAGATCGTAAACACCCGGGCATCGCGCAGATATTGCTCCGCCGGATAGTCGCGGGTGACTCCGCCGCCCCCCAACAATTGGATCGCGTCAGAGGCCGCCTGAAACCCCAGCTCGCCCCCGAAGGTCTTGATCAAAGGCAGCATCCAGGCGTTCAGCCGCGCCATATCGGGATCCGCATCGGACAGATCGGCGCTACAGGCCGCCTCCAGCAAGGCCAGCCGGAACAGATCGATCCGAGATTTCATCGACACAAGCTGGCGCTGGACATCCGGGTGGCCGAGGATCGGGACCGCGGGCGCCTTGGGGCTGCCGCCCTGCCGCCGGGTCTCCGCATGGTCGCGGGCGGCGTGATAGCAGCCCAGCGCCACACCCAGCCCCTGCATCCCAACCGACAGGCGCATGTGGCGGATCATCGTGAACAGCTGCGGCAGGCCGCGCCCCTCTTCGCCCAGCAGATGCGCGCGCGCCCCGTCGAATTGCAGCGCGCAGGTCGGAGAGCCGTGCAGGCCCAGCTTTTCCTCGATCCGGGTGCAGGCGACGCCGGGGCCGCTTTCAACAAAGAACAGCGACAAGCCTCGGGTGCCCGGCGCGTCGCCGGTGCGGGCCAGCATGCAATGGCCGATCCGGTCGCGCAGATCATGGGCGCCAAAGCTGATCCAGACCTTGGCGCCGGTCACGCGCCAGCCCTCTGGCCCCTGGGTGGCGCGGGTGCGAATGCGGCCCACGTCCGACCCGGCCTCTGGCTCCGAGATACAGATCGTGGCACAGCGCTCGCCCGCCACCAGCGCGGGCACCCAGTCGTCGCGCAGGTCTGGCGGGGCCCAGGACGACAGCAGCAACGCCGCCGCGCGGGTGCTGGTCGCGCACATCATCAGCGACACGCAGGCGCGTTCAAAGGCCGGGATCGTCGCTGCAAAGACGGTCAGCGGCATCGCCATGCCGCCGAACGGCTCGTCATGTTCCAGCCCCAGCCAGCCACCCTCTGCCAGAGCGTCAAAGACGGCATGGGTTTCCTGCGGCATCGTCACCTTGCCGCCCGCAAAACGCGCGCCCACCCGGTCCGAGATCGGGTTCAGCGGGGCGACCTGCCCCTCGGCCAGCTTCGCGGCCTCTGTCAGGATCGCGTCCAACGTCTCTGTGTCCAGATCCCCCGCCACACGGGGCCAATCCGGCGTGCGCGCCAGCGCATCCAGCATCGCGGCGGCATCGGCGGCGTAGCTCATAGCCCCAACAGCTTTTTTGCGTTTTCCTTGAGGATCAGCGGCCGCACCTCATCCCGGAATGGCGCCTTCTCGAAATCCGCCAGCCAGCGATCGGGGGTGATCGCTGGCCAGTCCGAGCCGAACAGAACCTTCTTCTTGATCAGGGAGTTGGCGTATTTCACCAGGATCTCGGGGAAGTATTTCGGTGACCAGCCCGACAGGTCGATATACACGTTGGGCTTGTGCTGGCAGACCGCCAGCGCCTCTTCCTGCCAGGGGAAAGCCGGGTGCGCCATGATGATCGGCATGTCGGGGAAATCCACGGCCACATCGTCGATATGCATCGGGTTCGAGTATTTCAGCCGCATCCCCATGCCGCCCTTCATCCCCGACCCCACGCCCGTCTGCCCGGTGTGGAACAGGGCGATCTTGCCGGTTTCCGCCACCGCTTCGAGCACCGGATAGATCTGCCTGTCATTGGGAAAGAAGCCTTGCATGGTCGGGTGGAACTTGAAGCCGTAGACGCCATAGTCCTCGGCCAGGCGGCGTACCTCGCGGGCACCAGCCTTGCCCTTCCAGGGGTCGACCGAGGCGAAGGGGATCAGGATGTCGGAATTCTCGGCGCAGATCTCGGCCACATCCTCGTTGGAATAGCGGCGAAAGCCGGTTTCACGCTCCGCATCCACCGGAAAGATCACCGCCCCGATCTTGCGTTCGCGGAAATAGGCGGCGGTTTCCTGGACCGAGGGCAGCATCCCATCCTTGCCCGCCGGGTTGCGGAAATACTTCGCCATCCCGGCCTGAAAATCGTCATACCCGTCGTCGCGGGGATGCTGGCACGGCTCCTCGGCATGGGTGTGGATGTCGATGGCTACCAGATCGTCGACGTTCATGTCTTGCTCCCTAATCCTGTCAGCTTGCCCAGAAGGGCCAGCAATTGCGCGGTCTCCCCGTCACTGAGCCGCGCGCGTTCGGCGGCGTGCAGGTCCAGAAAGGCACCGCGGTTCTTTTCCACAAAGGCCGCGCCTGGCGCCGTCAGCGACAGCCGGACCGAGCGGCGGTCATTCTCGGGCACCGTCCGGGCGACAAAACCCGCCGCCACCATGCGCCGGATCAGCTTGGTCATATGCGCGGGCTTGATCCGCAACTCCCGCGCGATGGTGCCCTGGCGCAACCCCGGGTTTTCGGCGATCACCCACAGCACGGTGAATTCACCCGGCTTCATGTCATGTGCCGCAAGCCGTTGAAAGAACAGGTCGAACACCTGCAACTGCGCCATCCGCAGCATGAACCCCAACGATCCGGTCAAGGCCCCCAGATCGACGCTTTCTTCTGGCTCGGCGGTGTCTTTCACCCCTGGCTCTCCGGGCGGCCCACCTTGCCCACGCGCTTTTGCAGGAAGGCGTTCAAGCGTTCTTCGGCCTCCGGGCTGGTCGAGGCGAAGGAGGCCACAAGGCTTTCCACGAACAGCCCGTCGTCGGCCGCCATATCCTGGATGCGCGGCAGCGCGTTGATCACGGCATAGTTGGAGAATTCCGCATTGGTCGCGGCCTTGGCGGCCAGTTCGGTGGCCTTGGCCAGCGCCTCGCCCTCGGGCACGACATATTGCACGAGGTTCCAGCTTTCGGCCATGTCGGCCGATACGGACCGCCCCGTCAGCATAAGATCGGTCATCCGCGCCACGCCCATCAACCGCGCCGTGCGGACCGAGCCGCCGCCGCCAACATAGATCCCCCGCTGCCCCTCTGGCAGCGCGAAGAAGGCGGTGGTGTCGGCGACGCGGACATGGGTGGACGAGGCCAGCTCCAGCCCGCCGCCCACCACCGCGCCATGCAGGGCCGAAAACCAGGGCAGCTTGCCGCGTTCGATCCGGCCAAAAACCTCATGCCAACGGCGCGAGCCATGCACCCCCTCGAACGGCGTCTTCTGCACATGCTCTGCCAGGTCCAGCCCAGCGCAGAAATGCGGGCCATAGCCGTGGATCACCGCGGCCTTCGCGCTGCCGTTGGCCTGGGTGATCACCGCGTCCAGTTCCTCGATGAACGCATCCGAGATCGCGTTGCGCTTTTCCGGGCGGTTCAGGCCGATCACGGCCACATCGCCCTGCATCTCGAACTTCAGATATTTCATGCGGAATCCCCCGGCAGCGTTCTGTGTCAAGATTTACTATCCATGGAAACTGTTTCATTGTAAACAATCGAAAACGAGGGGGGAGCGATGTCCGAATCAAAACTGCGCACCGTAGAGCTGTGGGAGGCCCGCGTGGCCTGGGACAAGCGCCCGGACGGGTCTGTTCTGGTCTGGCAAGAGAATCCGCTGGATCCCTGGCCGGTGCGGATGTCGGACAAGATCGCCCATTGGGCCGAAACGGCGCCGGACAGGGTCTGGATGGCCGAACGCGGGCCGGAGGGCGACTGGCTGCGCGTGACCTATGGCCAGTTGCTGGACCGGATCCGCGCCGTGGGTCAGGTGCTGCTGGATCTGGAACTGTCCGAACAGCGCCCGCTGGTCATCCTGTCGGGCAATTCCATCGCCCATGCGCTGGCCGCCCTGGGCGCGCAATATGTCGGCGTGCCGTCTGCCGCGATTGCGCCAGCCTATTCGCTGGCAGGCGATACCTTTGGCAAGCTGATCCAGGTGCGCGACCAGATCACGCCAGGCGCGGTTTTTGCCGATGACACCGGGCGCTTTGCTGCCGCGATGGACGCGGTCTTCCCCGGCCTGCCGCGTCTGGGCCTCAGTGGTCCCGGCCGCGCCCTGACATGGGAGGCCGTTCTGGCCACCCCGCCCTCGGCTGCCGTCGACGCCGCCAATGCCGCCACGGGCCCGGATACCGTGGCCAAATTCGTTTTCACCTCGGGCACCACCGGCGCGCCCAAGGCGGTCATCACCACCCAAAAGATGCTGTGTTCCAATCAGGAACTCGTCGCCGATTGCTTCCGCTTCTTCCGCGCCGAACCGCCGGTGCTGCTGGACTGGGCGCCCTGGAACCATGTGGCCAGCGGCAACAAGGTGTTCAACATGAACATCTACCACGGCGGCACCTATCACATCGACCATGGCCGCCCCACCCGCGATGCCATCGCCGAGACGATCCGCAACCTGCACGACGTGTCGCCCAATTGGTATTTCAACGTGCCCGTGGGCTATGAAATGCTCGTCCATGCGATGGAAGAGGACAGCGCCCTGCGCGAGTCCTTCTATCGCAACCTCAAGCTGATGATGTATGCGGGCGCCGCCATGGCGGAACACACCTGGGCCGATCTCGACCGGCTGGCGATTCAGGCCACGGGCGAGCGGGTGCTCTTGGCCACGGGACTGGGCTCTACCGAGACCGCGCCCTTTGCGCTGTTCTGCACCGAACCGCAAGACAAGCCCGGCAATGTAGGCATCCCGGCGCGCGGGATCACGCTGAAGCTTGTGCCCAACGAGGGCAAATGGGAGGCGCGGGTGAAAGGCGCCTCGATCACCCCCGGCTATTGGCGCGATCCGGTCAAGACGGCAGAGGCGTTCGATGACGAAGGCTTCTATTGCCTGGGCGACGCCTTTCGCTTTGCCGATCCCGAAGATCCGGCCAAGGGCTTCTTCTTTGACGGGCGGGTGGCAGAGAATTTCAAGCTCGACACCGGCACCTGGGTGGCCGTGGGGGCGCTGCGGGCCAAGCTGACGGATGCGTTGGGCGGGCTGGCGCGCGACGTGGTGATCGTGGGCGAAAGCCGGTCCAGCCTTGGCGCGCTGCTGTTGCCCGTGCGCCCGGCGGCGGAACGAGAGGTTCCGGGCGGGGAGGCGATGAGCGACGCCGAACTGTTCAACCACCCCGCCTTCAGGGAGGCCATCGGCGCCCGGCTGTCCGCCTACAACAAGACGGCCACGGGCAGTTCGATGCGGGTGCCGCAGGCCATGGTGATGATTGAACCGCTGGATCTGGAGAAGGGCGAGGTCACCGACAAGGGCTCTGTCAACCAGCGGGCTGTTCTGCGGCATCGGGCCGATCTGGCAGAGGCGCTGTATACCGACGATCCGCGCGTGATCCGGCCCCCAAGGGCGCCCCGCTGACAACAGGTCTGGCCCAAAGCGGATGCGGGGGGACCTGTCCCCGCTGACAAGGCGGGGCAACGCGACAGAGTTCGCGGCCTGCCCGCCGCCGGGAGCCGCCGGGACGCGGCGCGGCCTTACCCCGCGGCGCGGAGCGACAGGCGCTCGCGGCGCCGGTTTGCCTGAACATCGGGGTCGGGATGCAGTGAGGCGGCCAGCAGGTTGCGGGTGTATTCTTCGCGCGGTGCCTCGAAGATCTGTTGCACCGGCCCCTGTTCCACGATCCGCCCGCCCTGCATCACCACCACCCGATGGGCAAAATCCCGCACCAGTGGCAGATCGTGGGCGATGAACAGGTAGGACAGGCCGAACTCCTCCTGCAATTGCCGCAACAGCGCGATCACCTGGGCCTGGATCGAGACATCCAGCGCCGACACGGCCTCGTCACAAATGATCAGCTTGGGTTCCAGCGCCAGCGCTCGGGCAATTGCGATCCGCTGCCGCTGTCCGCCGGAAAACTGATGCGCATAACGCCGCATATGGCTGCCATCCAGCCCCACATGGCCCAACAAGTCCTGCACCCGCTGCTTCCACTGCGCCTTTGGCAGGATCTCGGGGTGGATCCGGAACGCCTCCGAGATGATGTCATAGACCGACATGCGCGGGTTCAGCGATTGCGTAGGGTCCTGGAACACCATCTGGATCGCCCGGCGCACGGAAAAGATCTGCGCCGGCGACATGGTGACCAGATCCTCGCCCTGATACAGCGCCTCGCCCGAGGTCGGTTCCTCCAGCCGCAGGATGCATTTTGCCAGCGTCGACTTGCCAGAGCCGCTTTCGCCGACGATCGCCACCGTCTCCCGCGGGCGGACGGTCAGGCTGGCGTTTTCCAGCGCGACAAAGGCGCCGTATTCCTTGCGCATCCCCCGGATCTCCAGCAGTGGCTTGTCGTGCCCCGCCAGCGGCGCCGCCATCGCCCCTTCGCCGGGAACAGAGGCGATCAGCTTTTTGGTATAGGGATGCACCGGTGCCTGATAGACCTGCCGGGCGCTGCCGGTCTCGACGATCTCGCCGCCGTTCATCACCACGACGCGGTCGGCCACCTCGGCCACAACGCCCAGATCATGGGTGATCAGCAACAGGCCCATGCCGGTCTCCTGCTGCAATTCTTCGAGCAGCGACAGGATCTGCGCCTGCACGGTCACGTCCAGCGCCGTCGTCGGTTCATCGGCGATCAGGATGTCCGGCTTCATCCCCAGGGCCATCGCGATCATCAGTCGCTGGCGCTGCCCGCCAGAGAACTGGTGCGGATAGGCGTCGAACTTGGCCGCCGCATCAGGGATGCCAACCCGGAGCATCAGGCGCAGCGCGGTGCCCCGCGCCTCGTCGCGCGGGAGGTCATGCGCCGTCATCGTCTCGGCGATCTGGAAGCCTACGGGATAGACCGGGTTCAGATGGCTCAGCGGATCCTGAAAGATCATCGCGATCCGCCGCCCGTTGATCACCCGCCGCTGTTCACCGGACATCTTCAGCAGGTCGGAGCCGTTGTACAGGATCTCGCCCGACACGATCTCTCCGGGCGGGATGTCGATCAGGTTCATGATCGCCGAGGCAGAGACGGATTTGCCCGACCCCGATTCCCCTAGAATCGCCAGGGTTTCGCCCCGGTCCAGATGCCAGGACACATCCCGTACCGCATGGACTGTGCGCTGCGCGGTGTGGAAATCGACCGAGAGGTTGCGCACTTCCAGCAGGTGGCTCATTTCCGCCTCCGGGTTTCCAGGCGCCAGCGCTGTACCGGATCCAGCGCGGTGCGCATCCAGTTCGACAGCAGGTTCAGCGACAGCGTGGTCAGGATGATCGCAAGGCCGGGCCAGAACGACAGCCACCAGGCGGTGGTCAGATAGGGTCGGCCCTGCGACACCATCAGGCCCCAGGAGATCTCGGGCGGCTGGATGCCGATGCCCAGAAAGGACAGCGAGCTTTCGGCCAGCATGACAAAGGCGAAATCGAGCGTTGCGATGGTCAGCAGGGTGGGCAGCACCACCGGCAGGATATGGCGGAACACGATCCGCTTGGTCGAGGCGCCCATGACAGTGGCCGCCTGCACGAACATCCGCTCGCGGATCTCCAGCACTTCGGCGCGGCAGGTGCGCAGATAGACGGGGATGCGGGTGATCGCCAGCACGATGATCAGATTCCCCACCGCCGGCTCCAGCATGTACAGCACCAGAACCGCCAGCAGCAGCGAGGGGAAGGACATGATCACATCCGCCAGCCGCATGATCGCCTGGCTAAGCAGCTTTGACGTATAGCCCGCGATCAGGCCCAGCGTCGTGCCGATGACCAGCGAACAGACCACCGCCCCCGCCGCCACCATGATGGTGTTCTGTGCCGCCACGATGATCCGTGCCAGCAGGGGGCGGCCAAGGGCGTCTCCGCCAAGCCAGAACACCCAAGGCTTGGAGAAGTCGAACGGCGGCGCATTGCGGCCGCGCAGGTTCTGCTTGGTCGCGATGTCTTCCAGCAGCATCGGGCCGAACAGCGCGGCCAGTATCACCAGGGTCAGAAAGATCGCGGCACACAGGGCGAACTTGTCGCGCCACAGCATCCGCAGGATCGAAACGAGCGGGTGCGGCGCGTCGGGGAGGATGTCGGGATCGGAAACCATGGGTCAGTACCGGATCCGGGGGTCGAGGACGGCATACAGGATGTCGATCACCAGGTTCATCAGGAAGATGGCAAGGGCCGTTACCATGATCGCCGCCAGCACGACCGCAAAGTCTCGGTAAAGGATGGAATCGATCATCAGCTTGCCGACGCCGGGAAAGCCAAAGATCGTCTCGACCACCACCGCGCCGTTCAGCAGCCCTGCCGCCTGATCGCCGATCACCGTGATCACCGGCAGCATCGCGTTGCGCAGGGCGTGGACAAAGATGATCACCTTGTTCTTCACCCCCTTGGCCCGCGCCGTCTTGACATAGGCCGAGGACAGGACAGAGATCATCGACCCGCGCACCACCTGCAGGATCAGGCCGAAGGGGCGGATGAAAAGCACCGCGACCGGCAGGATCCAGAACTCCCACCCGCCGGTGCCGCTGGTAGGCACCCAGCCCAGGGTGACGGAAAAGACCACGATGGCCACGATGGCGACCCAGAAATCCGGGGCGCTGGCGCCGATCAGCGAAAAGAACGTGGCCAGCCGGTCGAACACGCCGCCGACGCGGAAGGCGGCCAGCGAGCCCAGCACGATCGCCGCCACCGTCACAAGCGTCATGGTGATCGCGGCCAGTTGAAGTGTCCAGGCAAAGCCCTGCAGCACCGCCTCGATCGCCGGTTGCCCGCCGCGGCGGATGGATTCGCCGAAGTCGAAGCGCGCCAGATCGCCGACATAGCGCAGGAACTGCAGGAAAAGCGGGTCGTTCAGCCCGTGGATCTCGCGGAAATTGTCGCGGGATTCCTGGCTGGCGTCGACCGGCAGAAACAGATCCGTCGGGTCGCCGGTCAGGCGGCTGAGAAAGAATACGAGAATGATCAGGCCCACCAACGATATGCCGCTGGCGATGGCACGTTTGCCAAGAAAAGATCGCATGCCTGGCCCCCTGGGGAACCGGGGGCTGCGCGCCCCCGGTCCTTTCGCTTAGTTGAACTCGATCTGCGACAATTGCAGTTCCGAGTTGGTCCGGATCGATGGCGTGAAGGCCAACCGCTCGTTCACGCGCGAGAAGCCCACCATATGCCACAGCAGCACGTCATAGACCTGATCCACATGGATGTACTTGAACACCTCGCTCCACTTCGCGGCGCGGTCGGCACCGGTCAGAGAGGTAGCCTCGGCGATCATGCTGTCCAGCATCGGATCGGTCACGCCGGATTGCAGCCCCTCGCTGTCGTACTTGAAGTACATCGAGAACACAGGGTCGCCGTTGGAATTGTCATGCATGGCCTGCACGATTTCCGGGCCGCGATCCTCGGGGAAGGGGCGCGAGTAATGCTCCAGCCACTCGGCCACCTCGACCATGTGGAGGTTCATGTTGAAGCCAACGTCGCCGAACATGGCCAACAGCGCTTCCATCGCCTCCAGCACGTTGCCGAAGTTGTTGATCCGCCCGACCAGCGTGATCTCCATGTCGACCGGAACGCCATCGGCGGCCGCAGCGGCCAGCAGTTCCTTGGCCTTGTCGGGATCATAGGGGTAGGGATCCAGATCCTTGTTGTAGCCAAGGGTCGACGGCGGGGTCATGCCGGTTGCCAGCAGCGTGCCGTCCGCCAGGATGGTGCCCACGAAGGCTTCCCGGTCGACGGCATAGTTCAGCGCCTCGCGCACCCGCTTGTCGTTCAGCGGCGCCATGTTGGTGTCGAGCCGCAGATACACGGTTTCAGAGTTCGGGTAGCTGTAGTCGGTGGCCGAGTTCGTCGCATCCTGCAACGCGATGTTCGGCGCAATATCCGCCTCGCCCGCCGCGACCATGGCCGCGCGCACGGCGCTGTCGGTGCGGAACACATAGGTCGCATCCGTCACCGTCGGCGTGTCGCCCCAGTAGCCCTCAAAGGCCGACACCTTGATGTCCAGCCCGCGATTGTATTCGTCGAACGTATAGGGGCCCGTTCCGATCGGTACCTCGACATAGGCATCCATCGGCTCGTCTGACTTCATCATATATACCGTGCCGAGCAGCAGCGGCAGGATCGGCTGGGCCGGGTCTGCCGTGATCTCGATGGTGGTGTCGTCGATGATGTTGGTCGTCAGCTCGATGCCGCCAAAATACTTGGCGCCGATCTCGCAGGTCAGCTCGGGGCTTTTGATCCGCTCCAGCGAATGAGCCACATCGGCGGCGTCGAAGGCACTGCCGTCATGGAAGGTTACACCGGGGCGCAGATCGAACTTCCACGTGCCGCCGCCCATGTCTTCCCAGCCCGTCGCAAGACGTGGCATCAGGCCAGAGCCGGGCACCAGTTCGGTCAGCGATTCCGAGATGTTCTGGGCCACGACGCGGCCGACATTCGACCGCGAGCCCTCGCAGGGGTCGACGATGTCGAGCTCTTCCGACAGCACGACGGTCACCGACGTATTGCCATGCCCCGCCGCGAATACCGCGGTCGTGGACAGCATGACGGCCGCAAAGCCGCTTAGGTATCTTAGCATTTGTATCCTCCCTTGGTGTCATTCATGCCAAACCATCTTCCTGTGGTTGCAAGGCCTTGGATGGGCGTGCTTCGCCCGTGACCCAGCAAGCCTACGGAACCTTCTCTCAAAGTACATTCCAAAATTGGATGGACATGATACAATTTCTGTATCACTCACATCGCCCGGAGCCCTCGCATGTCGGTCAGCCGCTACGAATTCTTTCAGCTTCGTTGTTTCGTCGCCGTCGCCGAGGAACTGAACTTTCGCCGCGCCGCGGAACGGCTGCACATGACCCAGCCGCCCCTGTCGCGACAGATCAAGCTGCTGGAACATGCGGTCGGGCTGACACTGCTGGACCGCAACAACCGTCAGGTGCGCCTGACCTCCGCCGGCGAAAGCTTTTACGACAGCGCCTCTGACTTGCTGCAGCGGGCCGAACATGCGGTGCTGAAGGCACGGCAGGCGGCGCGGGGCGAGGCGGGGGCGATTGCCCTGGGCTTCGTGCCCTCGGCGGCGCTGGAGTTCATTCCGCGTCTGGTCAATGCCATGGCCGAGGCGATGCCGGACGTGACGCTGAACCCGACAGAGATGATGAGCTACGAGATCGTCGCCGCCCAGCAATCGGGGCGGCTGGATCTGGGTCTGACCCGGATGGAACGGCCAGAGCGCGGAATCGACCGGGTGCGGGTGGTCAGCGAATCGTTCGTTCTGGCCGTGCCCACCGGCTTTGCCCTGGCCGCGAACGAGGCGCCCAGGCTGCCCGACCTCGATGATCTGCCGTTCATCGGCTATTCGGCCGAGCGGGGCGGCTTCATGCGCGAGACCCACCGGGCCTTGTTCAACACCGCCGGCATCGCCCCCCGCACGGTGCAAGAGGTGGCGCAGACCCATACCGTCCTGTCGCTGGTCAACCGGGGCATCGGCGCGGCCCTCGTGCCCGCCTCGGCGCAGGTTCTGCAGATGGCGGGGATCCGCTATCGCCCCATCGCGCTGCCGCCGCAATTCCGGTCCGACATGTATCTTGTGTACCGATCCACCCGCCGCACCCCGCTGCAGGACAATGTCCGGCAGCTGATCGTCGAGACCTTGGCGCCCTACAACCTGTGACATCACATCAACCGCGCCGGACGGTTGCGCGCCGACTGCGCCATCAACAGCGTCGCGCCAAAGATCACCGTGCCCCCGACCAGCGTCCAGATCGGCACCGTTTGCGCGAACAGCAGATAGCCCATCAGCGCCACGACCGGCAGCCGCAGAAAGTCGATCGGCACCAGCAGCGAGGCTTCGGCCATCGAGAAAGCCACCGTGACCAGCCCCATCGTCAGCGCGCCCAGCGCCCCTTGCAGCGCCAGCAGGGCCCATTCTGCGGGGCTGGGCGTCACCCAGACAAGCAGCGCCGGGATCAGTGCGATGGGCACCGTGGCGATCAGATTCCAGGCCACCAGCGTCATCGGCTTGTCGCGCCCGGTCATCGGCTTCAGCAGAATCTGGATCACCGCCGTCAGCAAGGCCCCGGCCAGCGCGAACATCAGCCCGGGAGACACCCCCTCGCCCTGCCCTGGGCGCAGCACCAGCAGCACCCCGACAAAGCCGATGCCAACCGCGATCACCCGCAGCCGGCGCGGCTTTTCCGACAGGAACAGCCAGGCCCCGAGGGTCACAAAGATCGGCGCGGTAAAGGCGATGGCCGTCACATCGGCCAGCGGCGACAAGGAGAAGGCAAAGAAGAACGCGATCAGCGAGGCCAGTTTCAGCCCCGCCCTGAGCACATGCAGAAACCCGAAGTTGGACCGCAATATGCCGGGGCGCATGAGCAGGAACGGCAGAAACACCAGCAGCCCGAACAGCGCACGGGTAAAGCCCATCAGAAACGGATGCACCCCCGGCGCCAGCGACCGCACGATGACGGCATCGGCCGCGCTCAGCAAGGCGACGCCGACCATCAGCACCACGCCGATGACCGCCGCGCGATCATTGTCCCTCGCCTGACCCGCAATTGGCATGCGCGATTCCGATCCTCCCGGTGGCACAAAGCCATCCGCCCTATAGAAACCCTTGATTGCCCCTCGAAAATTGTCAACGTATTTGTCGCCACACGCGGACTGCTTCCAAACGTGTCGGCAATACATGCCTCTTTTCAGATATTTGCCGCGGGCGGTGAGACATCGCACCGGTCGCCCAAAAAACAATCAACTTGACAACTTGAAGCACGGACCCGAACACTCCCCGCCACCGGGAAGCGTTTTCCTGTGTCTTTGGGAGTTGAAACGATGCCACCCCTCTCCCCCCAGCAGATCGCGGACGGGCCCCGGCGGATCGCCGATGGAATGGATGGACGCCTGCGCCCCACCGCGCCCGGCCGGTCCGAAGCGCTGCTGCCCAGCCCCTGCATCCAGAACCACGCCGCCTTTCTGTCATTGGGCGCGGACGGGCTGCATTGCCTGTGGTTCGGCGGCTCGTTGGAGGGGAAGGCCGACATCTCGATCCATCGCTCAACGCTGGCAGGCGACGGCTGGACCAGCGCGGCGCAGATCACGGGCGACCCGGACAGGTCGGAACAGAATCCGGTTGAATTCGACACACCCGACGGGCGCCGCCTGATCCTGCACACCGCCCAGCCCGGCGGCAATCAGGACGCTTGCGTCGTCCGGATGCGCGAATTGAACGGCCCGCCCACCGATCTGCCGCTTCCCGCGGGCACCTTCATCCGCGGGCCGATCCATATCCGCGAGGATGGCGCCTGGCCGCTGCCGCTGTTTCGCTGCGTGCCGCGCCCGGGCCAGAAATGGACCGGCAGCCACGACAGTGCCGCGCTGGCGATCAGCCCCGATCACGGGAAAACTTGGCGCGAGGTCGAGGTGCCCGGCTCCATCGGCTGTGTTCACATGACGCTGGTCCCTCTGGGCGGCGCCCGCTACGCGGCGTTCTTCCGGCGGCGGCAGGCCGATTTCGTCCATCGCACCGAAACCATCGATGGCGGCGACAGCTGGAGCGTGCCGGAGCCCACCGATGTGCCCAATAACAATTCCTCGATTTCGGTGATCCGGCTGGCGGATGGCCGTATCGCCATGGCCTGCAACCCGGCCAATGCGGCAATGCATCCCGACGCCCGCCGCGCCTCGCTGTATGACGAGCTGGGCGCAGCGGATGACCGGCCCAACGCCACGGGGGGGTGCAACCCGATCTGGGGCGTGCCGCGTGCGCCGATGACGCTGGCGCTCTCGACGGACGAAGGGCGCAGCTTTCCCACCCGCATTCTGGTGGAGGATGGACCCGGCACCTGTCTGGCCAACGATTCCCTGGATGGCCGGAACCACGAGATGTCCTATCCCTCGCTGGTCCAAAGTGCCGATGGCACGCTGCATCTCGCCTATACCTACCACCGCCGCGCGATCAAATACGTCGCCCTGACGCCCAACTGGCTGGCCGCGCAATGACCCGCATTGGCCCTTTGGCGCCAGCCGCCATCGGCGGGCGGGACGGGACGGCCCCCAGACACCTTGGCGCGTGCCTCTGCCGCATCCGCACGCATCGCCTGTGAGATCCTGAAACGAAGGACCCCGGACATGGACATTTCCAGACCTGTCACCCTGCACCTGCCCAAACGGACTGAAATCGGCAACGGCGCCGCAGCGCGGCTGTCCGATTGGGCCTCTGGCTATTCCCGCGTGCTGGTCCTGGCGACCAACAGCACGGCGCGGATGGTGGATCGCCTCGGACTGCCGGGGCAGATCACGCTGCACGCCCCCGTCGCGGCGGAACCCAAGGACACGGATCTGGAGGCGGCGCTGGCGGTCGCGCGGCAGGTCAAGCCGGACCTTGTGGTGGGCTTTGGCGGCGGCTCTGTCATGGATATTGCCAAGCTGGTCGCCGTGCTGTGGGACAGCGACCAGATCCCGGCAGAGGTCGCCGGCCCAAACAAGGTGCGGCAGAAATGCTCGGATCTGGCGCAGGTGGCGACGACAGCCGGAACCGGGTCCGAGGCGGGGATCCGCGCGCTGTTCACCTCGTCCGAGACGGGGATGAAGGTCGCAGTGGAAAGCCCGCTGACGATTGCCGATATCGCGATCCTCGACCCTGACCTGACAATGTCGGTCCCCCGCGAGACGACGGCGGCCACCGGTGTCGATGCGCTGGCCCATTGCGTCGAGGCGTTCACCAGCCTGAAGGCGCATCCGCTGGTCGACGACTACGCCCGGCTGGGCATGAAGCTGGTCGGCCGCTTCTTGAAGCGCGCGGTGGAGGATGGCAGCGATGCCGAGGCGCGGTCCGGGATGTTGCTGGCCTCTTTCTACGGCGGGCTGTGCCTGGGGCCGGTGAACACGGCGGCGGGTCACGCGGTGGCCTACCCGCTGGGCACCCAGGCCGGACTGGCGCATGGGCTGGCCAATGCGCTGGTGTTTCCCCATGTCCTGGCCTTCAACGCCCCCGAATGTCCGGGCAAGACGGCCGATATCCTGTCGGATCTGGGGCTGGCTGTCTCGCAGAACCCTGAAGAGGTACTGACCCGCGCGATGGGCTTTTGCCGGGATCTGGGCATCGACATGTCCCTGCAGGCGCATCGCATCCGCGCAGAGGATCTGCCCGCCTATGCCCAGGAGGCGCACAGCATCCGCCGCCTGATGGACAACAACCCCCGCGACATGAGCGTGGAACAGGTCGAGGCCCTGTACCGCGCGGCCTACTGACACCGGGCGGTCTAACACGGAACCGCCCGGCCCTCTGACCCTTGGTTCCTTCGATCCGCGCCGTTTCAGGGGGCCTTTTAGGGGCCGCCCCCCATGGCCGCCTGGTCGCGCAGAGGTTCTGGCGCATCGTGCCCGGCCTCATCAGGACTCTGCCCCCGACCCTGAAACAGCCTCTCGCGCGAGCCGATCAGATGGGCACGCATCAGATCCTGCGCCTGTGCCGCGCGGCCCTCGCGTATCGTGTCGCGAATCGCCCGATGCTCGGCATAAACTTGCGCCAGACCGTCGGGCGTGACCTTGAGCGACCGGCCGTGAAACTGCATCCCGACGGCGATATGATCTTGAAGCGCCTCCATCGCGGTGGCGATGTACCGGTTGTCAGAGGCCCGGGCGATGGCGAGGTGAAAGGCGAAATCCGCATCCTCGCGGTGGCGCTGACGCTCTGTCGCGTCCCGCATCTCTGCCAGGGCGGTCTCTATGGCGCCCATCGCCTCGGGCGTGTGCCGGTCCGCCGCCGCCGCCGCGGCTGCCGGTTCCAGGGTGATGCGGAATTCGTAGCACCGTTCCAGATCGGCGATGCTGGCCACTGTTCCGAAGCCCAGAGGCGCGCGCAAGCCGGGCTGACGCACGAAGCTGCCCGCCCCACGGCGCGAATAGATCAGGCCCTGCGCGCGCAACCGCCGCAGCGCTTCGCGGATGATCGGGCGCGAGACCTCAAATTCCGATGCCAGGTCATGTTCCGTGGGCAGACGCTCATCCGCGCCATAGGCCCCGGATTTGATCGCACGGTTCAGCTTGTCGAATACGTGGTCCGCAAGGCCCTTGCGGCGGGTGCTGTCGGTCATCGCATCCCTCCGGACCCGCCCGCGGGCTGTGCCGCCCCGAACGTTTCGCGCGGCAATCGTGTCCGCCGCAATCTCCCCATCGGTCCGCCCCTGTGCAGGAATTTGTAGCAGACTGGCGCGGTTTCCGTTTTGGGTCAACGCTTTCAGCGACGTGACAAGTTTACTTTCTCTTAGTTCATATAGGTGCCGCCATTGGCGTTCACCGTTTCGCCGGTGATGAAATCCGATTGCGGCGAGGCCAGAAACAGCACGGTCTCCGCGATGTCTTCGGGGCGGCCGATCCGGCCCAGCGGCACGCCCGCCAGCACGCGGGCGCGATAGGCCTCGTCCCACTGATCGGTCATGTCGCTGGCCACCGGGCCAGGGCAGACCGCGTTGACGAAGATGTTGTGCGGCGCCATCTCTCGCGCCAGATGCATGGTCAGATAGTTCACCGCCGCCTTTGAGGCGCCGTAGGCGGGCGCCGCGTTCTTGTGTGGGGTCTTGGCGGTGGTGGAGGACACATTGACGATCTTGCCGCCCGCGCGCGCGATCATGCCCGGCAGGACCGCCCGGCAGAAATGCAGCGTGCCGTTGAGATTGACATCCATGACCCGCTGCCAATCGTCCAAGCCCATGTCCAGCGTGGAAGAGCGGGTGTTGATCCCGGCATTGTTGACCAGAATGTCCACGCCGCCGAAGGTTTGAGTGGCCAGGGCCACGGCTTTTTTGGCGGTGGCAGGGTCGGCGACATCGCCCGCAAATATTTCTGCCCGAACTCCCGTCTGGGCAATCTCTTGCGCCAGCGCGGCCAGTCTGTCCGGGTTCGTGGCCTGAACAACCACATCGGCACCCGCGCGGGCTAGCCGCAGCGCAATGGCGCGCCCGATGCCGCGACTCGCGCCGGTCACCAAAGCCCGTTTTCCTGTCAGCATCGTTTGCCTCCTCCGATGTGTCTTGCCCAAGCTACCAAATTGAGCGCCTGCGGCGCACGCTTTCTGGCACTTCGTGCGGTTGGCGCCCAGCCGAACCGTCCAACTTCGTGGCAATGTCCCCCTGCGATCCGCCGCCCCCGGAACATGAGACGCCGCGAAGTCGAGTTTCTGCCCGTGGCGGGCTTGCACCGGCGCACGCACCCTCTATAACCGCGACGATTTGGGCGGCGACGCATCGCTGTCCCTGCGCCGTGAGAGGGACCCATGCCGAAGCGTACCGATATCCAGTCCATCATGATCATCGGCGCAGGACCCATCGTGATCGGGCAAGCCTGCGAGTTCGACTATTCCGGCGCCCAGGCCTGCAAGGCCCTGCGCGAAGAAGGCTATCGGGTGATCCTGGTGAATTCCAACCCCGCCACGATCATGACCGATCCGGGCCTCGCCGATGCCACCTATATCGAGCCGATCACGCCCGAGATCGTGGCCCGGATCATCGCCAAGGAGCGGCCCGACGCGCTGCTTCCGACCATGGGCGGGCAGACCGGCTTGAACACCTCGCTGGCTTTGGAAGAGATGGGCGTTCTGGAGAAATACGGCGTCGAGATGATCGGCGCCAAGCGCGCCGCCATCGAGATGGCCGAAGACCGCAAGCTGTTCCGCGAGGCGATGGACCGGATCGGGC
>CAYGRI010000052.1:0-20008 GCA_964352155.1 uncultured Maritimibacter sp.
TGGTGACCAAGATCAACTCGACCCTCGTGAACACCGTGCCGCTGTGGGAAACCCAGCTGGCGCAGGCGGTGACGATCCAGCGGTCGTCCGAGGCGGCCAAGGCGGTGCGCGAGGCCAACGATCTGACCAACGAATTGCTGACCGCCAACGCCAAGAACCTGCGCGAGGCGAACCGCACGATCCGCGAGGAAATGGAACGGGGCGTGTTCGACATCGAGGCGGTCAAGACCGCCAATGCCGAGCTGATCGCGACGATCCAGGAAAGCCTGCAGATCGCCGACGAGGGCAAGGCCAAGCGCGCCGCAGCCGAGGAAGACCTCAAGAAGATGGAAAAAGACCTGCGAGACACGCTGTCCTCCGCCAAGGCGCGGGGCGATGGAATTGGCGCGTCGGTCGGGTCCGCCGGGTCGCAAGGCTAAGACGCGCATGGGGCAAGCGGGGCGCATGTGGAGACGCCGCGGGCTGTGCCTGACCGCGATGCTGGCGCTGGTCGCCTGCGACACGGCCGTGCGCTCCTCTCCGCCGCCGACCGCGCGCCCCGACGTCGAGGCCGTCCCGGAGGTCGCCGAGCTGTCGCAGACCAGCCGGGATCTGGCGGAATATTACGCCCGCATACAGGCCGATCTGCAAAAGCAGGGCCTGCTGCGGATCGACGGCGGCGGCCCGGACACGCCCGTCTCCAGGCGCCAGTTGGTCGAGAATTTCATCCGGATCGCCCTGTTCGAGGAATTCGCGAATGTAGGCGGCCGGCTGGTGGCCCAGCAAACCCCCAGCCAGTTGCACCGCTGGAATTCCCCGATCCGGATGAAGGTGATCTTTGGCGACAGCGTCCCCCTGGCCCAGCGCTCTCGGGACAGCGCCAATATCACCAGCTACGCCCGCCGGCTGGGTCAGATCTCTGGCTTGCCGATCACCATGACCGACGGGACCAACGCCAATTTCCACGTTTTCATGGTGAACGAGGATGAACGGCGCAACATCGGGCCGCAATTGCGCGCGATCATCCCCGATATCAGCGCGGGCGCGGTGTCGACGGTGGAAAACATGCGCCGCACGACCTTTTGCCTGGTCTTCGCCCGCGACCCCGGCGACGACGGGTCCTACACCGAAGCCGTAGCCGTGATCCGGGGCGAGCATCCGGACCTGCTGCGCCTGTCCTGCATCCACGAAGAACTGGCGCAGGGCCTGGGCCTGTCCAACGACAGCCCGATGGCCCGCCCCTCGATCTTTAACGACGACGAGGAATTCGGGCTGCTGACCACCCATGACGAATTGCTGCTGCGGATGCTTTATGACCCCCGGCTGACATCGGGCATGACCGCCGAAGAGGCTCGCCCGATCGTCGAGGTTATCGCCACGGAACTGCTTGGCGGCCCCTCCTGAGCCCGGCGCCTTAACAAGACGTTCACATATCTGGCCTACGACCGCGCCGGGGCGTGACCGGAGACCGAGATGCTCGATCCAAAGCACAGAGCCCGCATTCGCGCGGGCAATATTCATCTGGCCGAGCATCCCGAACGGTTTGTGGACGCCTTCTACAAGCAGCTTTTCGCGATGGCGCCGGAACTGCGCGCCTTGTTCGCCGAGGACATGACCGCCCAAGCCCGGATGCTGCAAAAGACGCTTGGGGTCTTGGTCACGGCGATCGACAGTCTGGAACCGCTGCTGCCAATGCTCGAAGGATTGGGCGCCCGCCATGGCAGTTATGGCGTGACCGAAGCGGATTTCGACGTTATGGGCGAGGCACTGTTGCGCACGCTTGCCATTCACATTCCGGACTGGAACGAAACCGATCTTAGCGCCTGGTCCGACCTGTACCGCGTGGTGAGCGAGGCGATGATCCTGGGTGTCCGCTATGGCGCGCCGGATTCAGATCTGCGGATTCCCGCATGACGGCGGGCGCGCGGTTTCCAATTCCGTTTGTCCCCGATCTGTCCTAAACCTGTCCCAGAGGGTTCCGGAGGATTACGATGGGCATTTTCGATTTTCTCAGCGGCGAATTTATCGACGTCATTCATTGGGTCGACGATACACGCGACACGATGGTCTGGCGGTTCGAGCGTCACGGCCACGAGATCAAGTACGGCGCCATGCTGACGGTGCGGGTGGGTCAGGCGGCCGTCTTCGTGCATGAAGGGCAATTGGCCGATGTGTTCACCCCTGGGCTGTACATGCTCGAAACGAACAACATGCCGATCATGACGACACTTCAGCACTGGGACCACGGCTTCAAAAGCCCGTTCAAGTCAGAAATCTACTTCGTCAACACAACGCGGTTCACCGATCTGAAATGGGGCACCAAGAACCCGATCATGCTGCGCGACCCCGAATTCGGGCCGACCCGGATCCGCGCCTTTGGCACCTATTCGGTGCGCGTCGCGGATGCTGCCCGGTTCATGACGGAGATCGTGGGCACCGATGGCGAATTTACCATGGACGAGATCTCGTTCCAGGTACGCAACATCATCGTGCAGGATTTCAGCCGCGTGATCGCAGGGTCAGGCATTCCGGTTCTGGACATGGCCGCGAACACCGCCGATCTGGGCAAGATGATCGCCGCCGAGATCAGCGGCATCATCGCCGATTATGGCCTGTCGATCCCGGAATTCTACATAGAGAACATCTCGTTGCCCCCGGCGGTCGAGGCGGTTCTGGACAAGCGCACCTCGATGGGCGTGGCAGGGGATCTGGGCAAATACACCCAATTCTCGGCGGCCGAAGCGATGACGGCGGCGGCCCAGAACCCAAATGGCGGCATGGGCGCGGGCCTTGGTGCGGGCATGGGGATGGGCATGGGCATGGCAATGGGCCAGCACGGGATTGCCGGTCCCTGGGGCGTCAGCCCGCAAGCCCAGGCCGCTCCGCAGCACGCCATGGCCCCGCCACCGCCACCGCAGGAAAAGGTCTGGCATATCGCGAAATCGGGTCAAACGACCGGGCCGTTTTCCAAGGCGGCGCTGGGGCGGATGGCCGCCTCGGGCGAGATCGGGCGCGAGACTCATGTCTGGACGGCTGGGCAGGACGGCTGGATGGTGGCCGAGGATGTGCGCGAACTGGCGCAGTTGTTCACCATTCTGCCCCCGCCGCCGCCCCCCGGCGTGTAGCGCCGGGCGTCTCAGGAGACGTGACATGGCGCAGCGCACCACTTTCACCCTGCCCCAGATCATCCTGCACTGGCTGATCGCGGTTCTGATTGTCGGGGCCTATATCGGAGGCGACGGCATGGGCCGCGTCCTCGACCAGCGCATCGCCGAGGGCTGGACCGGGATCGAGGGCAATACCCCTCATGTCTGGGTCGGAGGCACCGTTTTCGCCCTGGTGCTGATCCGGATCGTTTTGCGCTTGATCAAGGGCGCGCCGCCGCCTGTTCCGGGCACCCCGCCGCTGATGGTGAGGGCAGCCCATGCAGGGCATCTGCTGATCTACGCGCTGATGGTGGCGGTGCCCGCGGCCGGGGCGGCGGCCTGGTACGTCAAGATCCCCGCAGCGGGCGACGTGCATGAAATCCTTGGAACCTCGCTGATCGTGGTGGCGCTGGGTCATGCGGTTGTAGCGATCCTGCACGAGGCGCAAAAGCCCGGCGGCATGTTGGTGCGGATGGTGCGCCCGTCTCGCTGACGCCTGTGCGCGGGTTGGGTGATGTGGGTACGAAGAGAATCTTGCCTCCGGCGGGAGTATTTCAGGCCAGAAGAAGGGGATCGCGCGGGAACGGGCCGTGAGGCGGCCCTGGTTTTTTTGGGTGGCGGTGTTTGACAGGTCAGGCGCTGGTTCGGGATATCTGCTCGAGATAGGTTGCGGCCAGCCTTGCGGTGCCTTGCGCGAAATGCGGTGCCATAGCCTTTGGCTCTGGCGCCTCGATATGGCTGCCGATCCAGGCCAGAAGCGCCATCCGCCGCAGCATGACGAAGGTCTCGATCTCTTGCTCCTCGGCCGGGGAAAGCGCGCGGACGCTGCGGTATCCGCGCAGCCAGGCGGCCTTGAGCGCGGGGATCACAGGGTCTGTTTCGATAAAGCTGATCGCGGCGGCGAAGTCATACAGGAACCAGCCCATCCCGCAATCGTCGAAGTCGATCAGCCGGGTGTCGCCGTTGTGGATCAGAAGGTTGGCCAGGCGCATATCCGCATGGATCAGCCCGTAGCGGTCGACGCCCTTGCCGTAGGCCGCAAGGCGGGTGCGGATCGCCTGCTCGGCCTGTTCCAGGATGGGGCGGAGCGCCTCGGTCACGTGGGGGGCGTCGCGCCAGTCGCCCCAGGTTGCATTGGCGCCGAAGACGGCCTCATCGTCCCAGACCAGACGCCGGAAGTCGGGGGGCCTGTTCCAATTGATCGCGTGGTCATGCATCCGGGCGGCCATCGCGCCCAATTGCGCAAAAGAGCCGGTCAGATCGCCGGTCTCGCTGGGGTGTTCGCCCGCGACAAAGTGGAACAGCACCAGGAAGCGCGGGGCGGTCAACCCATCGATCTGGGCCTGCTGTATTGCCTGTCCGTCGCGCCCGGGGTAGAGGCCGGGCGTCGTGACCACGCCGTCCCTGTGCAGCGCGGCCAGCCAGGCAAGCTCGCATTCGACGGCCCGGCGGCAGTGATACTGCGCGCGGTGGACCCGCAGGACGGCCCGGAACCCGTCGCCCGCCTCGACCAGATAGGTGACATTTTCCGCCACATTGATCCGCCGCGCCCGGGCGCCGGGCGGAAGCTCCCAAAGCGCCAGCGCGGCTTGCGCCAGCCGGTCCAGTTGCTCCAGAAGCTGGGAGAACGGCATTGGCGCGACTGTCATGGGGCTCTCCGGGCCGGTGTTGCAGGGGGCCAGATGGATCCGGCCCCGACGCTCTGTTAGCGCCAGTTGCGGGCAAGGCCAAGAACCCCGTCCGCCCTGCCTACCTGCCGCGTGCCCGCGGAACGGCCCCGGCGCCGCGTGATGGACGGGGCGAAGCCATCGCGCCTGCGGCCGAACCTCGCGGACAATCCCAAATCAAGCGCGATTTTGTTCTTTGATCGGAGGCAAAGCAGGGTCACACGCCGCAAATTCGACAGAAAGAAGGTTCCCCCCGGCCTTCGCCACAATTTAGCCGGAGTTTGCCTCAAAATGAGCGCATGCAAGGCGGGGGCATCTAAACAAACAGGCTTTATTATGTCGTCATTGTCCCGCTCGAGTCTCTCACCGCTTCGGCACCGCAAGACCAGGGGGGCGAATGGGCCGCGCGTTCCAAGCTTCCATTCCCGCGGTCTTGCCCGCGCCCGGCTGCGGCGCCCGCAGCGAGAGCTGGCCTTTGGTCACCTGTTCGTGTTCTTTTACATCTTCCTGTTCATCCGGCTGGCTGTGGTCGCCGACATCGGCACGGGGGGCTATGCTCAGCGCACAGAACAATTGTCGGGCGGCAGTGTCGCTGAACAGATCGTTGCCAAGATCATGTATCTCGATCCCGTCTCTCGGCATGCCGCCGCCACCCTTCGGTCTCTGATCCGGGACGTCGGCCTCTTCAAGACCACATAGCCGCATTGTTTGTCCCTTCCCGGGACCCGCCAACGCCAACCTGGACTCGGCAGGGGGGCTTGCCACTTTGGACTCGCCGTTGGCCACGGGGGCCGTAGCCACGAAGACCAGGTCGATTGGCGCATGCCGCAAGGTCTTGCGCGGCGGCGGCGCCCAGGTGGGACAGCCCGCGCCCAAAAATGGCGCAACGCGTTTGGGGTGCGATGTCAGCCGGGCGCGGCACAGGGCACAGGCGGGGAGCAATACACCCGCCGCAAAGACGTGCAAACGCGCCTTTATTTCAGCGGTAGCCCTAAAAACCCCCAGGTCCGGCAAAGTTCCGTCAAATTCTGTCGCCAGGAGAAGGAAAAGCGAGGGGACAGCCATGTTTGAAAAGTTCTTGCGGTCGCTCGGCTTGACGGCCGGACGGGCCATCAACAGCCGCCAGGTGGCGCGGTCGATCAGTAATATGGGTGGCTCCGTGGAACGGCTGAGCCGGAGTGAGCGGCGGCGACTGACCCATCTGACGATCCAATCCGCCAAGATCCAATCCTTGCCCCCAAGCGAGCAGGTCAAATCGTTCTTTGAGACCCTTGGCGACGAGGTGGAGCAAATGAACCTGGTCCGCCAAACCGGCGCGTTCGACCGGATCCAGCAGCAGCAGGCCGCCAAGGCGGCCGCAGTGCGCGAGGTGTTTCGCACCGGCTTTGCCCTGCCGCCCGCGCTGCAATCCATGCTGGATGACGTGCCGGTTCCGGCGTTGCGCGCCTATCTGACACGGCATCTGCGCGAGGCTTTGCTGTTTCGCCCCGTCATGCCGCAAAGGCAGACCCCCGGGCTGACCTTCTTCGGTGGTCTGCCGATGGCGCCCAAGGGGCTGATCTGGCCGCGCTACACCGACCCTCAGGGCGCGCAGCATCCAGCCCATTTTATCGGTCAGATCCACTGCGCCGACATCCCCGATTTTGGCCTGCGACACCTGTATCCCGCAAGTGGCATTCTCTTCTTCTTCTATCCGATGGGGCGCAACGGATACCGCAACCTGGTCGGGGATCTGGTTGTGCATATGCCCGAGTCACACCGGATCGCGCAGGTTGTGCCCCCGGCCTCGATAGAGCCCTACAAGCCCAAGCAGGGCAGCTATCGGATGTTCTGGCTGCACGAGCTGGACCATCCCCATCTGCCGAAAGGCTCCATTCTACCGAAATGGGAGATGGAGATGGGGGTCGGACTTCAGCTCAACGCAGATGCGGTGTTCGCCAACGAGACCTGCGAGCTGTCGGACGGGGACATCGCGGCGCTGCAACGGGCCGGCTACGATGACGCCTACGATGTCACGAGTGATTTTGTGGAACGGATGCAGCGGGATCCGGCGATATCCTTTCTTGATGTCGATCCGCCAAGATTTGACCCGGTGGAAAAGGCGCAGGACGGGATCACGATTGGGTTCAAAGGGTTCCCGCACACGTTCCATGCCATGCACACCGTTTTGGGCGGGTATCGCACGCTGCTGGACGAGGCCGCGGAGACTTATCGGCGCTATATCGCCTTTGTCGATGGCGACCCCGCACCGTTCTATGCGAAACCCGGCTGGGAGGCGCCGGAACATCACCCCGCCCGCAAGCAACAAAGCCTGGCGATGATAGAGGCGATCGCCCGGCGCCGCCGGGAGATCACCGCAAAAATGGAGGATCTGGGATCTGGGGATCTGGCGGCGGCGCCCTCTGACCGGGACCGTTCCGCCTTCTGGGCGCTGTGGCGCGACCTGTCGTCAGAGGGCGCGCTGAAGCTGGAATGCCACCTGTCGGACGACTGGAACCGGTTCCTCAACAACGCATTTTCGATGAACGGGATCGTGGAACGTGCGGCGCGTCACTGCGTTCTGGCCAGTTGTTGCAACGGTCCGGAGGGCGTTCGGACCTTGCCGCCAGCGGTTGCGCAAGCCTGGATGGCCGCCCATCAGGCGCATCCCCTGTATCAAAGATACCGGCATCAATCCGCGGGATATGCCCCATCCACCCAGAATTCCGAAGAAGACGGGATTTTTGCGATACCCCTGATGCAATTCCCAGATGCCGGTTTCCGGGATTTCGAGAGCAGCGACATGGGCGCGCTGCAATATTGGTTGGAGCTGCCCGATTTCCAGCGGCACGATGTCTCGGCCGCCTGGGCCCGCGTCGGGAACTAGCGGCTATCGCCCGCCGCTGCCCCAAACGCGGCCTCAGTTGAACAGTTGAACGGGACAGCGCAGATCCAGGCGCCCCTGTTCAAAGGGTCAAACGAGGGGCCCTGACAATGGCAGGTCGTCCCCCACCGCCCCAATCGCGCGGAACTGGCTTGCCTGCGATCTCGCCTGCTTCATCGTGACCAATTCACTGGCCGGCGCAACGAATGGCTCTGGCCCGAAAATGTCCGACAGCTCACGACGCATTGCGGGCGACACCATCCGAAGCGCCATGGGGCCGGGGTAGAAGCTTTCGGACAGCACGCCATGTGCATAGACGATTTCATGCCGCGAAAAGACAATGTGGATATAGGTCACCGTCCGCTTCCCGCGCAGGATGCGAATGCCGGGCCGCGAGCACAGGGCTTTCGCGGGGACGAGAACGCAGCCTCCGTCACCGTCGGCGACCAACATGCGATGGTGCGGCGACACCGTGAGCGCCGACAGCGGCAATCCGTCGCCGAGGGATCCCTTGCCGAACCGGACCGGTTTCAGACGGGCGGGCGCGACAGAAAAATCAAGATCGCGCCTGAGGATCGCCTGGATCTGGCAATCCCCATGATCTCTGGTCGTCACAAGATCGCCGACCTTCAGCGCTTCGACCCGTTCTGGACCGAAAGGCGTTTCAATCAGGCTTCCCGCCGCAAAGCACACCGCCCCATCACCCGCACCCGCCAGAGCGGTGTAAAGGTCGTCGGGACGGTCCGTAAGAGTGACGCTATCAACCGTGAGGCAGGTGCCATAGGGCGGCGGATCGCCAACGAATGCATAGGCGCCGGCCGTCTTGAAGTTGCCATCTGTGGATATCGCGACCAAACGGTACGTGTTTCCGTCCACATCCAAAAGATCAATGTAGTATTCGGGTTCGAACTTGGTTCCCGCTGGCAAACCATCAAACGGCGCCACCAGGCTCTCTGGCGATCTGTCGTCGTCGCGAAATCGGTCGTCGTCATCCGTGACAGTCACTTGCTGCGGGTTCGAAAACGTGACCGACTGGACGTTGTGCCAGTTAAAGAAGTTAGACATGTCTTCTGTCTGCCCGCCGAAATCAATCGCCCGCACGTCCGACGTCGCAACAACGCTGAAAGAATAATTCGTCATCCGCCTCAATCCCCAATTCATTCTCTCAAGAACCTACAGGATGTTGATAAATTATGTCTTTAGAACAAAGGCGCCCGTTTGTGAGGCGCTCAGATTGACATTTGGCATATGCCTTATTCTTCGCCATCAGGCCGTTGACGCGGCCGCTGCTCCGCCCAGTCCGAAGCCGCGCAATCTGGCCCATATGCGCAGAAATACCCAAGTTCCAGGTTATGGCATACGGCCCGGGGAATCCCCGCGGCCGAACCTATCGAGCTTTGCCCCGCCGGCGATCGCGACGGAACGGGTGGTCTGTGTCATCGACGTGGTCTGGTCCACCTGGGCGCCTGCGATCGCGGATGCCCGCCGACGCCGACGGAGTGGCGGATCCGTTCGCGGCGGGGCGATCCTTTGGCCGGGGTGGTTCGGATCGCGCAACTCTCTACGTCAGACCTGGCGTTTGCCGGTCACGGTTTTCCAAATGCGCCCCAGCTCCAAGCTCTGCCCGGGCAGAGTTCCGCCCCCCAAGAACCAGCGTGACATTGCGCGGGCCACCGCATCAGGCATCATCTGGGTAATATCAAGCTTCAGCAGTAACGGTTCCTTCGACCCATCAAGCGGCGCAGCTTCCGTGTGGTTCCCTATCGCCATTTCAGAATCGCGCGGCTTGCGCATCCCGTCCCATTGCTCTGACATCAAACGGCGCAGGTTCTCCTCCAGATCGCAACAGATGTGGAGGACATGGAACGGTGGACGCTGCCGCCCCAACGCAACGAGTTTGCGTCATTCGGCCTGCTCGCGGTCACTCTTGGACGTCGGAATCGTTTTAGGAACAACAGGCTGATCTGCCGGAAGCTTGAGGATGAGGTCATTTGCGATGGCTTCGACCTGCGCAGCCGTCTCCCGGAATGCGGGCGACCGCAAGACAGTAGGTCATGTGGATGTCCTGGAGCCGATTCTTCAATTGGTCCGCCAATGCGCGGCCAATCGTCAACGTCACGCCCCAGGGATGGCCATTCAGAACAACAATCGTTCTCCAGGTCGGATCCTCAGCGCCTCGCGAAACCACACCAACTATACACTGGCGCGCGCCGCATCCGAAGGCCGGTTTGTTCCGCAGCACCGAACCCACTGCACTTCGCCTTCAATTGACCGGCTGGCGGACAATGGTGCCCATCGAACAGATGATCTGAATGCCAAAGCCCGCCATTCCCCCCAAACAACAGACGGCGGCGCGGGCGCGAACGCCTCCGGTCCGCCCACGCGCCGAACAGCGGTGCGGCGGCGTTCACCTTCCGTGAATGATCATTGTGAAGCACATTGGGCATGCTGTCCGGAAGGCAACTGTTTCCACCGACCGACGCAATTTTTTTGCGGATGAACGAAGAGCTCAGAAGGGGGAATGGTGGGCGACCCTGGAATCGAACCAGGCGTGGGTCTCCCCGGCGGAGTTACAGTCCGCTGCCGCACCTTGCAGCCCGTCGCCCTTAGTGAGGGGCTGATTAGACGTAGCGCCCGAACCCGTCAACCGTTAATTCAGACCAGACAGGCAGGAGTCACAGACAGATGAAAAAACCCAAATGGGTGATTGAAAAGGAACAGGCGCGCCGCGATGCCAAATTGGAAACGCTGTGGCTGTTCGGCCTGCATGCGGTGCGCGATGCCCTGTTGAACCCAAACCGCGAAAAGCTGCGCCTGGTGGTGACCCGGAACGCGGCGGACCGTCTGGGCGACGCGCTGGCGGCGGGGCCAGAGCCCGAGATCGCCGATCCGCGCAAGTTTCCCGCGCCGCTGGATCCCGGGTCGGTGCATCAAGGCGCGGCGCTAGAGGTCCGGGCGCTGGACTGGGGCCGGCTGGAGGATCGCTGCGCCAGCGGGGCGGAGTCTGTGGTGGTTTTGCTGGACCGGGTGACCGATCCGCATAATGTGGGTGCGATCCTGCGGTCGGCCGAGGTGTTCGGCGCCGCCGCCGTGATCGCCCCGGCGCGCCATTCCGCCCCCGAAACCGGCGCCCTGGCCAAGACGGCCTCTGGCGCGCTTGAACGCCAGCCCTATCTGCGGGTCGCCAACCTGTCCCGCGCGATGGAGACGCTGCAATCCATGGGCTACACCCTGATCGGCCTGGCCGGAGAGGCCGAGGAAGACCTCGGCACTGCTCTGTCCGCCCCCCAAGGGCCCGTGGGGCTGGTTCTTGGCGCGGAAGGTCCCGGCCTTCGCGAAAAGACCCGCACCACCTGCGACTGTCTCGCGCAGATCCCCGCCGCGGGCGCTTTTGGGTCGTTGAACGTGTCAAACGCTGCGGCCGTCGCCCTGTATGCCGCATCGCAGCGAGGGCGGCCGAGGTGATTCTCAAAGGCCGCCCAGCGACAGGCAGGGCCCGCGCAAGGCCCGAATCAGCCTGACTCCCTTATCGTCTGTCAACCAATTCAACAGAATGTAGAATCGGCATAAATCCGCCGAAAGAGTATATATTCCAACTGCTTGGAATAGAGTTCTCCCTTATTGGGTCGCAATTGTTTACCTATTGGTAACGTCGATATTACGTGACCTTTTCCGTCAGCAGTGGCATCTTGCGCCTACGCCGAGCGTGGAACGGAACACCATGCTCGATTTCACTGTCCCTCGTTCCGTGACTTGCGCCCGGCCAAAAAGGCCCGGGCGCTTTTTTATTCCGCACGACGTGGTATTCAGACCCATGACTTATTCCGACTCACATCTGCGGGCTGTTCTGAAACGCACCCGCTGCATTGCCTGTGTGGGCGTCTCGTCCAATCCGGTCCGTCCAAGTTACTACGTCGCCCGGTATCTGTCACTGAAAGGCTACCGGGTCATCCCGGTGAACCCCGTGATCGCCGGAGAGCGCCTGTTGGGCGAGACGGTCGTGGCCGACCTGTCCCAGGTCCCGGAAGACGCCGGGGTCGATATGCTCGATATCTTTCGCCGGTCGGAATTCGTGCCGGATATCGTCGACTCGGCCCTCGCGACCTTGCCCAGGCTGGCAACAATCTGGATGCAGATCGGGGTGGAACATGCCGAAGCGGCTAAGGTGGCCGAGGCGCGCGGCGTGACCGTGATCCAGAACCGCTGCCCGAAGATCGAGCATCAGCGCCTGTTTGGCGAATTGCGCAAGGCCGGGTTCAACACCGGGATCATTTCGTCGAAACTGTAGTGGACGGCCCCTGCCCCGGGATGGGTCAGTCGCGGTCAAAACGGCGCCCCGTCCGCCGAAGACGGTGGCGGACGGCCGGCAACCCGCTCAAGTAGCCCCGAAACGGCCCCGTCACCCCTTCGGGCGGGCAGCCTTTTCGGCCAGACCGGACAGGCCCTCGCGTCGATCAAGCTCTGCCAGCACGTCGTCTAGCGCCACATCCCGCGCCGCCAGCATGACCAGTAGGTGATACAGCACATCCGCCGCCTCGGCCGTCAGCCCCGCACGGTCCCCCTTGACGGCGGCGACGATGGCCTCCACCGCCTCTTCGCCGAATTTCTCGGCGCATTTGTCGGGGCCTTTCGACAGCAGCTTGGCCGTCCAGGAGGTCTCGGGATCCGCGCCCTTGCGGGACGCGATCGTGGCGGCAAGGCGATCGAGGGTCGTCATGTCAGGCGCACCGGGATACCGGCGGCGGCCATATGGGCCTTGGCCTCGCCGATGGTGAAGGTTCCGAAGTGAAAGATCGAGGCGGCCAGAACGGCGCTGGCATGACCCTCTGTCACCCCTTGGACCAGGTGATCAAGCGTGCCGACCCCGCCGGAGGCAATCACCGGGATGTCGACCGCATCGGCCACCGCGCGGGTCAGCGGCAGGTTGAACCCCTGCTTGGTGCCGTCGCGGTCCATCGAGGTCAGCAGGATCTCTCCGGCGCCCTTGGCGGCGACGGTCCGGGCGAAGTCGACCGCGTCGATCCCGGTGGCGCGCCGCCCGCCATGGGTAAAGATCTCCCACCGTCCGGGCGCGACGGTTTTGGCGTCGATGGCACATACGATGCATTGCGACCCGAACCGGTCCGCCGAACGGGCGATGACATCGGGATCGGCAACCGCGGCGGAATTGAAGCTGACCTTGTCCGCCCCCGCCAGAAGCAGCGCGCGCACATCCTCTGGCGTCCGCACCCCGCCGCCGATGGTCAGCGGCATGAAACATTGCTCTGCCGTACGAGTGGCCAGGTCGTACATCGTGCCACGGTTTTCGTGGGTGGCGTGGATATCGAGGAAACACAGCTCGTCCGCGCCGGCGGCATCATAGGCGCGCGCGGCCTCGACCGGGTCGCCCGCGTCGATCAGATCGACAAAGTTCACGCCTTTCACCACGCGCCCGTCGGCCACGTCGAGGCAAGGGATGATCCGGGTCTTCAGCATGATTTCATTCGCCCTTCCTGGTCCCTGCGCGTTCTACTTGGCTTCGCCGACCGGCACCAGAGGCGGCGCGTGCCTTTAAGCGGCGGCCCACGGCTGTGGAGCGGTCGACCCCGGCGCATTGACCCGCCCCAAGCCCGAGGCAACCGGGCCCCGCAACAGCCAGCAGGGTGGCTGTCACGGCCCGCAATACGCCCGGATGCTCACGTCCGGCCCCGCGAGACATCCGCCCCAAAGGACTCGAAGGATCAGCAGGCGCGCCTGAGTCGCCCCCGTCTTGGCATGGCACATCGGCGGAATGGACAAATCCCTGATCGCGCCGCACGGGGTGTCTGCTTTGCATGGCGCGACAAAGGCTTCCCACAGGACCGAGCGAGCGCCCAAAGGCCAGCAGAGCGGAAAGGCGGCGGCCCCAGCGTCCCGGGGTCAGGTTCTTTGCCGGCCGGCCAGCCACTCGACCAGATAGGCGAGGATCGCCAGCGGCGGCCCGGCGAGGATATAGGTGAAGGCCGCCGCGCGGATGACAGGCTCTGCCCCGTTGAACAGCGCGGCCATGCCGCTGCCCCCAAGACAGGTGGTGTAGGCCCGCAAAAGAGCCCCGTCGCACAGGAACATCGGCACCACCACGATGGCCACAAGCGCTGTCGCCACGACGCCGCCCCAGAACAGGATCGCGCGTGCCGGAGGACTCGACAGGTCTTTCGACAGGAAGATCACGACGACGGCGGGCATTCCGAAAAAGAAAGACAACAGAATGTCGTTCAGCACCGCGCATCCTCCAACGGACCCGGCCGATTGGCGCCGGGTCAGGCCCTTAGTAGGCGCAGCGCCTCGCCCAGGTCAATCGCCCCGTCATACAGCGCCCGGCCAGAGATCGCGCCCGCCAGCCCGGCGCCGCAATCACGCAGGGCGATCAGATCGTCCAGCGAGGACACCCCGCCAGAGGCGATGACGGGAATTGACACCGCCCGCGCCAAAGCAGCGGTCGCCGCCACGTTCGGCCCCTGCATCGCGCCGTCCCGGTCGATATCGGTATAGATCAGCGCCGCGACGCCGGCATCCTCGAACCGGCGGGCAAGGTCGGTTGCCAGGATCTCGGTCTCTTCCGCCCAGCCCTTGGTCGCAACCCGCCCCTTGCGCGCGTCGATCCCCACGGCGATCTGCCCGGGAAAGGCAAGCGCCGCCTCGCGCACGAGATCCGGCGCCTCGACCGCGACGGTGCCCAGGATCACCCGCGCCAGCCCCTTGTCGAGCCAGGCCTCGATCGTCGCCATATCGCGGATCCCGCCGCCCAGCTGGGCCGGAACCGTGACCGCCGCCAAAATCGCCTCCACCGCCGCACCATTGACGGGAGCGCCCGCAAAGGCGCCGTTCAGATCGACCAGATGCAACCAGTCGCAGCCCGCCGTCTCGAACGCCTGGGCCTGGGCCGCCGGGTCGTCGCTGAACACGGTCGCCGCGTCCATTTCCCCCCGCAGCAGGCGCACGCAATTGCCGTCCTTAAGGTCGATGGCAGGGAACAGGATCATGCGGAAGGCTCCTTCTGGACGCGTCGAGGGCGGTCTTTGGCATGCGCACGGTCCAATGCCAAGGGGCCGGGCCTCAGGCCGCGCCAGGATCCGGGGATTTTTAGCGGTTCCGGGCGCGCGCCGACCATTGCGCGCGTCGGGCGCGCCTCCCATGTCTGAGGATCGGCTCCCGGGCTTACGGGGTTTGCCGCGGATACCAAGGGATGTTTTACAAATGATACGAATGGCCTTTCTGACAGTAATGATTGGGCTCTTGTCCGGGCCAGCGGGCGCGGCCGGTCTCACGGGGATATGGGCGACAGAGCCCGATGCCAAAGCGCAGACTGGACATGTGCAGATTACCCCCTGCGGGGCGGCGCTGTGCGGCACGGTCGTCCGGGCCTATGACAGCAGCGGTCGTCAGATCGTCACCGCAAATGTCGGCAAGCTGATCCTGACGAATGTGACGGGTCAGGATCCCAGCTACTCGGGACGGGTCTTTGTCCCGATCATGAACAGCCAGTTCCCGGTGGAGATCGAGAACAAGGGCAGCCACCTCACCCTCAGGGCCTGCAATTCGGTCGGCATCTGCAGGCGGCAGGTCTGGCGGAGGGTGAACTGATCCGCCTGTGACCGGGCGTCCGGCGGGTCCGCTACGGGGTCCAGCGCAGGAAATTCGCGATCAGTTGCAGGCCCATGGCCTGGCTCTTTTCCGGGTGGAACTGGGTGCCAAGGATGTTGTCGCGCCCGACAATCGCAGTGACGGCGCCGCCATAGTCGCAATGGGCGAGCCGTTCCGCCGGGTTCGCCACCTGGAACTGGTAGGAATGGACGAAATAGGCGTGGTCGCCCGGGGTCAGCCCGGACAGCACCGGATGCGGCCGGTCAAAACGCAGGTCGTTCCACCCCATATGCGGGACCTTCAGCCGGTCGTTCTCGGGCCGGATGGCAACAACATCGCCGCCGATCCAGTCGAGCCCGGCCACCGCCTCGTATTCATGGCCCGTGGTCGCCAGCATCTGCATTCCGACACAGATCCCAAGGAACGGGCGGCCCTTGTCCAGCACCGCCTCCGCCATCGCCTGCGCCACCCCGTCCACCGCGAACAGAGCGCTTCGGCAGGCCGGAAAGGCGCCGTCGCCCGGCAGCACGATCCGGTCCGCGCGGGCCACATCCTCGGGGCGGGACGTGACGATGACCTCGCCCGCGCCCACCTCGGCGGCCATGCGCTGAAAGGCTTTCTCGGCCGAGTGCAGGTTTCCCGAATCGTAGTCGATGAGAACGGTCAGCATGGTCTGGCTTTCCCTGCGGCGCCGCCGGTCGCGCACGCGCGTGTTGGTGGGGTGTTTGGCCTCGGGAGGCGCAGCCTCCCGAGGCCGGTCGCCGCCGAAGGCGGCGAAACCGCTCCGCTCACAGGGCCCCCTTGGTCGAGGGTACCGCATCCGATTTGCGCAGATCGGTCTCGACAGCCTCTCGCAGGGCCCGGGCGACCGCCTTGAAGGCGGCTTCGGCGATGTGATGGGCATTGATCCCGTGCAGCGCATCCACATGCAGCGTGATCCCGCCATGGGTGCTCAGGGCCTGAAAGAACTCCCGGACCAGCTCGGTGTCGAATGTCCCGATCTTGTCCCGGGGCATTTCCACATTCCAGACCAGATAGGACCGCCCCGACAGATCCAGCGCGGCCCGCACCAGCGTGTCGTCCATCGGCAGCAGGCAGGCCCCATAGCGGCGGATGCCCCGTTTGTCCCCCAGGGCCTGCGCCAGCGCCTGGCCCAGCGCGATGCCGGTGTCCTCGACCGTGTGGTGGTCGTCGATATGCAGGTCGCCACTCGCTTTGACCGTCATGTCGATCAGCGAATGCCGGGCCAACTGGTCGAGCATGTGATCAAAGAATCCCACCCCCGTTGCCATGTCATAGGCGCCGCTGCCGTCCAGGTCGATCTGGACCTGGATGTCCGTTTCCGCCGTCTTGCGGGCAATGCTGGCTTTGCGCATCGGGCGCCTCCTGTCCGGTTTGCGCGCCTTATAGTCGGGGGATGCGGGCAATCCAAGCGGGGGCATTGATTCCGCCCCCAACCGCGGCCATTGTGCTGCTGGGATCAGGAAAGGACCTCCGATGACCACATGCCTCTTCGTTCAACTGCGCTGCCGCCCCGGCACAACCTATGACGTCGCAGAGCGGGTCGTTCTGCAAGAGATCCATTCCGAGCTGTATTCCACCTCCGGCGACTACGACCTCCTGTTGAAGCTGTATGTCCCCGAGGATGAGGACGTGGGCAAGTACATCAACGAACAGCTTTTGCACATTCCTGGAATTGAGCGCTCGCTGACCACGCTGACGTTCAAGGCGTTTTGATCGCCCCTGGTGGGGCGCGCCTCCGGCGGGAGTATTTTTGGCCAGAAGAAGATCAGATCGCGGTGAGCCCGCCGTCCACCGCAAGCGCCTGGCCGGTGGTGAAGGCATTGGCCGGGTCGGCGAGCCAGAGCATCGCTTCGACCACCTCGTCGACCCGCGCCATCCGGCGCATCGGAATGCGATCCACCAGGCGGGTTTGCGCGGCGGCGCGGTCGGTTCCATGCCGCTCCGCCATCGCTTCGGTGAGCGCCTCCAGCAGCGGGGTGGGCGCGAAGGCGGGGCAGAGCGCGTTGACGCGGACGCCGTAGCGGGCGACCTCGTCTGCAGCCGCGCGGGTCAGGCCGACGACGGCGTGTTTGCTGGCCGCATAGGCCGCCATTTGCCCCGCGCCGACCAGGCCCGCCGCCGACGCCACATTGACGATGGCGCCGCTGCGGGTTGCGATCATGCGCGGCAGCTGGTGCTTCATGCACAAGAACACACCGCGGGTGTTGACGGCCATGATCCGGTCGAACACCTGAGCATCGGTGCGGTGCAGCGGGGTCAGGATTTGTCCTATTCCTGCGTTGTTGATCCCGATGGTGACCGGGCCAAGCACATTTTCCACATGTTCGATAAAGGAAAGAACCGCGTTTTCGCTTGTGATTTCATACGCTTGGGAAACAATCGGCGTGGCTTGCCCCAAGTCATCCACCAAGTTATCCAAAGCCGCCTTGTCCAAATCACACAACGCCAGCGCGGCGCCTTCGGCGGCCAGGCGCTGTGCCGCGGCGCGGCCGAAGCCGCCGGCGGCCCCCGTCAGCATCACCACCGCGCCCTCGAACCGGCGGGTCACGGCACGTTGGTGTAGCGGCGCAGTTCCGCCCGGGCGATCTGGCGGCGGTGCACCGCATCCGGCCCGTCGACCAGCCGCAGGGTGCGCGCATGGGTCCACATCCCCGCCAGCGGCGTGTCCTGGCTGATGCCCATGGCGCCGTGCATCTGCATCGCCTCGTCGATCACCTTCAGCGCCATCAGAGGTGCCGCCACCTTGATCTTCGAGATCCAGGGCTGCGCTTCGCGCACGCCGGCGGTGTCCATCATCCAGGCGGCCTTGAGGCAGAGGAGCCGGGCCTGCTCGATCTCTATTCGGGCGTTGGCGATGATGTCATGGTTGGCGCCCAGATCGGCCAGGGTCCGGCCGAAGGCCTCGCGCGATTGCGCCCGGCGGCACATCAGTTCCAGCGCGCGTTCCGCCAGGCCGATGGCCCGCATGCAATGGTGGATGCGACCGGGCCCAAGCCGGCCCTGGGCGACCTCGAACCCGCGCCCCCGCCCCAGCACCAAGTCTTCGGCCGAGACGCGCACATCGGTGAACCGGATGTGCATATGGCCATGCGGCGCGTCGTCGTGGCCAAACACCTGCATCGGGCGCAAGATCTCTATCCCCGGCGCTCCGGCGGGCAGGATGAACATCGAGTGGCGCTGGTGCTTGGGCGCGTCGGGATCGCTGCGGGCCATCACGATGTACACTTTGCACCGCGGGTCGCCCGCGCCGCTGATCCACCATTTCTCGCCGTTCAGGACCCAGCCATCGCCGTCCTCGCGCGCCTCAAGCGCCATGTTGGTGGCGTCGGACGAGGCCACGCCGGGTTCCGTCATCAGATAGGAGGACCGGATCTTTCCCGCCAGCAGCGGGGCCAGCCAGCGGTCCTTGTGCGCCTGGGTGCCGTAGCGTTCCAGCACCTCCATATTGCCAGTGTCGGGCGCGTTGCAGTTGAACACTTCGGCGGCGATCCAGACCTTGCCCATCTCCTCGGCCAGATAGGCATATTCCACCGTGGTCAACCCGTAGCCAGAGGCGCTGTCGGTCAGCCAGAAGTTCCACAGCCCACGCTCGCGCGCCTTGGCCTTGAGGCCGTCCAGGATCTCCAGCTGCCGCGCGGTGTGCTGAAAACGGTCGCCAGAGGGATGCTTGCCCACCTCGGCGTGGAATTTGGCGTCCAATGGCGCGATCTCGTCCTCGACCATCTTGCGCACCGCCGCGATCAGCGGCCGCACCCGATCCGTTACCCCAAGGTCCATCCGTTCCCCCCTATCCGAATTCCGCCGCGAGGCGGGTGCCTGCCGCGGTATACTCCGCCTCCAGCCGGGCGATCAGGGCCGCGACCGGCGCCACCTCCTTGACGGCTCCGATCCCCTGCCCCGATCCCCAGATGTCGCGCCAGGCCTTGGCCGCGCCACCGCTGGACTCAAAGTTCATGGTGTCTGGCGTCCGCTCTGGCAGGTTTTCGGGATCAAGCCCCGACCGTTCCACCGAGGCGCGCAGGTAGTTGCCTGATACGCCGGTGAAATAGGACGACAGGATGATATCCTCGGCCTCGGCTGCGACGATGGCTGCCTTGTAGTCGTCGATCGCGTTCGCCTCTGCCGTCGCGATGAAGGGAGAGCCGATGTAGCCCAGATCCGCGCCCAGCGCCCGCGCGGCCAGCAAGGCCTCGCCCGTGGCAATCGCGCCCGACAGCAGCAACGGGCCATCGAACCATTCGCGAATCTCCCGGATCAGGGCGAAGGGCGACAGGCGGCCCGCGTGCCCTCCTGCCCCGGCGGCCACGGCGATCAACCCGTCGGCTCCCTTGTCGATGGCTTTGCGGGCAAAGCGGTTGTTGATCACGTCATGCAGCGCGATGCCGCCGCAATCATGGGCGGCGTCGTTGACCTCGGCCCGCGCGCCCAGCGAGGTGATCCAGATCGGGACCTCCCAGCGGTTGCAGATCTCCAGATCCCGTTGGAGCCTTGTGTTAGAGCGGTGCACGATCTGGTTCACCGCAAAGGGCGCGGCGGGCCGGTCGGGGTTGGCTTGGTTGTGGGCGTCAAGCTCTTCGGTGATGCGTTGCAGCCAGGAGTCCAGCAGCTGCGGCGCGCCCGGCGCCTCGCGCGCGTTCAGCGCGGGGAAGCTGCCGACGATCCCGGCCTTGCATTGCGCGATCACCAGATCGGGGCCCGACACGATGAACAGCGGCGCCCCCACAACG
>CAYGRI010000053.1:0-19945 GCA_964352155.1 uncultured Maritimibacter sp.
AGTCCATGCAGATCCCTCCAAGGTCGGGGTCGGTGCACAGGCGCACCCGGGCCTCGCCCTGGATCTGGACCGAAGTGATGCTGTCGTCCAGTGCCGCCTCCAGCGTCGCGTATTCTCCGACCTCGAGGCAGGTACGCGTTCCGCCGTAGCTTTCGCGTTCGAAGAAGCAGGCGAGGTCGCCCGGGGGGGGCGGCGGCGGCGGCGGCTCCACCCCGGCCGGGCAGATCGCGCGATAATCCGGTTCGGCCAATGCGATGTCCAGCTCCCAGCGGCAGCGGGGGTCGATCTCTGGCGCGCCGGGGACCACGGTCAGGAAGCGCGAGGCGACCCAGCCCTCTTGCCCGGCACCGGCGATCTGGCACCAGGCATCGGCGTTGCAGCGCAGGATCTGCACCACATCGCCGGGGGCCAGCCCGCCGACCACCGGATTGCCAGCACCGGGCCCGCCGCGCACATTCAGATAGGTGGTCGAGGCGCCTTCGCCCCCATCCGCGCCCCCCGCAAAGGGCAGGCAAAGCGTCAGGGCCGCAAGCAGGGTCAGGCGCATGAGAATCTCCTGTGTCGCGCGGGGGCTTCGCCCCGAAACATGAGTGCTTGCCGAAAGGAGTGCCGGATTTTTTTCATGGCGGCAAGCCACACGGCAGGGCATGCGGCGGCGTGTCACTTTTGGGGTTGCTTTTGGGCGAGAGGCTGTGTAAGAGGCGCCCCATGAAGCAGCAACGATCATACAGTCACTGACCCCTAAATTGGTGGGTAAACTCGGCGGGTGCCGGGGCACGACTGCTAATCGTTGCGATCTTTCCCAGATTGTGGATCAAGACCACTGCCCACCGCCAGGGGTAGCTAACCCGTTGGGAACGGGAGCCGCTTTGAACGCGGACTGATGCGCTTGCGCATTGGGGATCGTGCCCTCAGCTACCCGCCACAAGGCAAATCAACCGGGAAGGTCCCGGCGCCCGTTGGAAACGGGATGGCACCGCAAGGTGTGGGGATCGTGCCCTCGGTTTGCCGCCACGGAAGGCGAATGCAAGCGGCCTTGCAGCCCCGTTCGAAGCGGGTGCGTCCCGAAAGGGATGGGGATCGACACCTCCGCCTTCCGCCAATCTCTTTTGCCTCAGACCTCCTCGCTCCGGTCCGTTGCGGGCGGCGGCGTGGGCGTCAGAGCGGACAGCCGATCATACAGCGCGTCATCCATCTGGAAGGTCAGCGCATCCAGCGAAGGCTGCAATTGCTCTGCCGTGCGGCCCGAGATGATCGGCGCGGTGATGCCAGGATTGCGCGCCACCCAGGCCACCGCCAGCGTGATCGCCGAAACGCCGATCTCTGCCGCCAGCGCGCCCAGCGCAACCGCCGCGTCATGCATCCAGCCTTGACCGTAACGGGCCTTGTACATGCTGTCCTGTTCCAGCCGCCCGTCCTGGGCACCGGCGGCATATTTCCCGGTCAGCAGCCCGCCCCCCAGCGGCGAATAGGGCATCATGGCAAAGCCTTCGGACAGCGCCATCGGCAGGATCTCTACCTCGGCCTGGCGCTTCACAAGGCTGTACATCGGCTGCAGGGCGGCAATCGACAGGCTGAACTGCGCGGCCACACGCGCCGCCTTCATCGTCTGCCAGGCCGAGAAATTCGACACCCCGATCGCCCGGACCCGCCCGGATTCCACCATCCGCGCCAGGGCGGCAAAGGTTTCCTCCAGCGGGGTGTCGTCATCCCAACGATGCAGATACATCAGATCGACATAGCCCATGTCGAGCCGCTGCATGCTCTCTTCGAACTGGGCGGTGATGAACTCGGCGCCGCTGTGCCCGGGATGGGCGCATTTGGTGGCGATGAACAGGGATTCGCGGTCGGTCTTGGCAAATTGCCCCAGCAGACGCTCTGACGCGCCGTCGGTATAGGCATAGGCGGTGTCGAACAGGTTGATCCCCGCGGCTCGGCAGGCGTCGAACATCGCCCGGCTTTGCGCCGCGTCCGCCTTGCCGCCGAATTGCATGGTACCAAAACAGAACCGGGAAATCGGTTTGCCGTCAACGGTCGAAAGCGGTTTGGTCATGGGGGAGCCTCCTCTTTCCACCAGAGGTATCGGGCTGGAGAGGGCGAGGCAAGCCACCCGACCCCTGCATTAAAAAGGCCCGCCAGTCGCGGCGGGCCTTCTATCAATCGCGAAACGCTCGGTTTAGCTGGGGATCGTGCCCGTCATGCCTTCGAGGTAGAAGTTCATGCCAGCCAGCGTCCCGTCGTCCGCGACTTCGCCCTCGGCCAGCCAGTCCGAGCCGTCCTGCTTTTTCAGCGGGCCGGTAAAGGGATGATACGCGCCTGAGGCAATCGCGTCCTTCATCGCCAGCGCTTCGGCCTTCACGTCTTCGGGCACTGCGTCGGTGATCTCGCCGATCCCGACCATGCCGGGCCCGATCCCGTCCCAGGTGTTCTCGCTTTCCCAGGTTCCGTCGATCACGGCCTGCACGCGCGCGATGTAGTAGGGCGCCCAATTGTCGATGATCGACGACACACGCGGGAAGGGCGCATATTCCGCCATGTCCGAGGCCTGCCCGAAGGTGACCACATTGCCGGCCGCTTCGGCCGCGGCCTGAGGCGCGGTGGAATCGGTGTGCTGCAGCACCACGTCGCAGCCCTGCTCGATGAGCGCATTAGCGGAATCCGCCTCCTTTGCCGGATCGAACCAAGTGTAGGCCCAGATCACCGAGAATTCGACATCCGGGTTGACCTTCGTTGCATGCAGGAAGGCAGAGTTGATGCCGCGAATAACCTCGGGGATCGGGAACGACGCGATGTAGCCGATCTTGTTGGTCTTGGTCATCTTGCCGGCGATATGGCCCTGGATCGCCCGGCCCTCGTAAAAGCGCGCGGAATAGACGCTCACATTCGGCGCGGTCTTGTAGCCCGTGGCGTGTTCGAACATCACATTCGGGAATTTGGCGGCCACGTTGATCGTCGGGTCCATGTAGCCGAACGAAGTGGTAAAGATCAGCCCGGCCCCCTGCAACGCCATCTGCGTCATCGCGCGCTCGGCATCGGCGCCCTCGGGGACGTTCTCCTGAAACACCGTCTCGACCGCGTCGCCAAAATGCGCCTCAACCGCAAGACGGCCCTGGTTGTGCTCATAGGTCCAGCCGCCGTCGCCCACCGGCCCGACATAGATGAAGCCGACCTTCAGCGGCTCGTGCCCGGCGGCGTACCCGGCCCGCGATCCCATGGCCAGCGCAGCCGCTGCCGCGCCGTTGGCAAGTAGCGTTCTTCTTTTCATCGTACTCTCCCTGATATAACGCGGACGCTCCGGCCCGCTGGAATGAGGCGCCTTTAGCTTGAGGCGTGAAAGATGCGGCCCAGGGACGCCGGGGCGTTCAACGCCGCGCGGCCACGTCCCGAGGACATGATTACAAGCACCAGGATGGTTATCAGATACGGTGACATCGACAAGTATTCCACCGGCACATCCAGCCCGGCGGCTTGCAGGTTTAGCTGCAGTACGGTCACTCCGCCAAAAAGATAGGCACCGACCAGGCATCCCCAGGCCCGCCAGCTGGCAAAGACGACGATGGCCAGTGCGATCCACCCGGCGCCGGCGGTCATCCCTTCGGTCCATTGCGGCACCCGGACCAGCGACAGATAGGCGCCCCCCAACCCGGCGCAGGCCCCGCCAAAGGCAATCGCGATCAGCCGGACGACAACCACCTTGTAGCCCAGCGCATGGGCCGCCTCATGGCTTTCGCCAACCGCCCGCAGGATCAGCCCGGCGCGCGAATATTTCAGAAACGCCCAGACCCCGGCCACCAGCGCGATAGAGGCATAGACCATCGCATCATGCTGAAACAGCACCCGCCCGACAAAGGGAATATCCGCCAGCCGCCCCAGGTTCAGATCCCCCGTCGGCGGCGGCTTTATCCCGACATAGCCCTGCCCCAGCAGCGCCGACAGCCCCAGCCCGAACAGGGTCAGCGCCAGCCCGGTCGCCACCTGGTTGGACAGAAAGAACTGTGTCAACACGCCAAACGCCATCGACAGCACCGCCCCGCCCACAGCCGCCGCGATGAAGCCAAGAAAGGGCGAGCCGGTCTCCACCGCGATGGCAAAGCCGCAGATCGCGCCGGTGATCATCATCCCCTCGACACCAAGGTTCAGCACGCCGGATTTTTCGGTCACCAGTTCACCGATCGCGGCCAGCAGGATCGGCGTCGCCGCCACCATCAGCGAAGCCAGCAATACAGCGGGATTGATTGCGCTCAGATCCATCAGATTCTCCACAGCTCCGGACTCTCGACCAGCGGCGGCAGGATCCCGCGCCGGTCCTTGGTCTGTCTCTTTTGCCGGGTCATGCCGTCTCCCTCCGCCCGATCCGGATGCGGAAGTTCGTAAGCACGTCGACAGCCAGCAAAAAGAACAGCAGCATCCCCTGAAACGCCTGAATCGCCGCCGCCGGCAGGCCCAAATTGGCCTGCGCCGCCTCGCCGCCGATATAGGTCAGCGCGAGCAACAACCCAGCGAGCAGGATGCCAATCGGATGCAACCGGCCCAGAAAGGCCACGATGATCGCCGTGAACCCATAGCCCGAATTGAAATCGATAGAGATCTGTCCAGCTGGCCCCGCCACCTCGAACATCCCCGCCAGCCCAGCCAGCGCGCCCGAGATGCCCATGCAAAACAGCACCAGCCGCATTGGCCGCACCCCTGCAAAGCGCGCGGCCTTGGGGCTTTGCCCGGTCAGCCGGATCTGAAAGCCCAGCATATGCCGGTTCAGCAGGACATAAGCCATGATCACCGCGATAAAGGCGGCCACAACGCCCCAATGCATCCCGGTCCCTGCAACCAACTCCGGATTCGTCGCCGACGCGTATTGCTGCAAGTTCCGGCTGCCGGGAAAGCCCGACCCATCCGGATTGCGCAGCGTGCTAAGCGCCATCGAGGCCAGCAATTGCTCGGCCACATAGACCAGCAACAGCGAAACCAGAATCTCATTGGTGTTGAAACGGGTCTTCAGCAGTCCCGGGATCATGGCCCACAGAAACCCGCCAATGGCCCCGGCGATCACCATCAGCGGAAAGATCAGCCAGCGCGCCTCCATCGGATAGAACGCCAGCCCCACTGCGGCACCGCAGATCGCGCCTATGATGTACTGCCCTTCGGCGCCGATGTTCCAGATCCCGGCCCGAAACCCCAGGCTCAGCCCGATGGCGATCAGGATCAGCGGCCCGGCCTTGATCAGCAATTGCCCGCGATAATACCAGGCGAACTCCCCCAGCAGCGGATCATAAAAGATCGTCTTGATCGACAAGAACGGGTCCTTGCCCAGAAAGGCAAACAGGATCCCCCCCGCAATCATTGTCAGTACCACCGCCATTGCCGGGGTCACCACAGTCCACAAAGACGAGGGCTGCGGCCGTTTCTCCAGCCGGATCATACCACCCCCCTCGCTGTCTTCTTCTGGCCAAAAATACTCTGGGGGACGGCCCGCAGGGCCGGGGGGCAAAGCCCCCACACAGCACGGCGGAGGCGCCCCAAGACATGCCCCGCACCGATCGAACCAGCCAAAGGCGCATCGCGCTCCGCCGCGCCCCAGGATCCTGCGTCCGCCCAGGCCTCATGCATCCACATGGGCGACCTCCATGTCATGGGCACCACCCATCATCAGCCCGATCTCGTCCACCGTCAGCCCCTTCGCGGGCCGGGTCGCCGACAGCCGCCCCTCGTTCAGGGCCGCGAAACGGTCCGAAATCTCCATCAGTTCGTCCAGATCCTGGCTGATCACCACCACCGCCGCCCCTCCTGCGGCCAGATCCAGCAAGGCCTGCCGGATCGCCGCCGCGGCAGAAGCATCGACCCCCCAGGTCGGCTGGTTCACCGCCAGACAGATCGGCTTTTGCAGGATCTCCCGCCCGATCACGAATTTCTGCAGATTCCCCCCCGACAAGGCCCGCGCCGCATTGCCCGGCCCCGGAGTGCGCACATCGAACGCCTTGATCACCCTCTCGGCAAAGGCCTTGGCCTCGGGCCATTTCAGAAACCCGTTCGATACCAGGCGCTCGCGGATCGCCCCGGTCAGCAAGGCATTCTCGGTCAGCGACATATCCGGGGCCGCCGCATGGCCCAGCCGCTCCTCCGGCCCGGTCAGCAACCCCAGACGGCGCCGCGCATTCGGTCCCAGAGTGCCAATCGGCGCGCCGTTCAGCTTGACCGCATCCACCGCCACCGGAACCTCGCCCGACAAGACCGCCAACAGCTCGTCCTGCCCGTTCCCGGCCACCCCGCCGATCCCGACGACTTCGCCCGCATGCACCTGCAGCGTCACATTCTTCAGCGAGGTCCCGAACGGGTTCGCCGATTTCACCGACACGCCCGCCAGATCCAGCACCACATCGCCCCGTACCGCCTGGTCCCGCGAAGGCGTGTGCAGCACAGAACCCACCATCATCTCCGCCATCTCCCGCGCGGAACTGGCCTTGGGGTCGCAGGTGCCCACAACCTTGCCCAACCGCAGGATCGTCGCGCTGTCGCACAGGCTCCGGATCTCTTCCAGCTTGTGCGAGATATACAGGATCGCCGTTCCCTCGGCCTGGAGCTTGCGCAGGGTCTGGAACAGGATCTCCACCTCTTGCGGCGTCAGAACGCTGGTCGGCTCGTCCATGATCAACAGCTTCGGATCCTGTAGCAAACAGCGAATGATCTCGACCCGCTGTCGCTCTCCGGCGGACAGATCGCCCACCAGCCGGTCCGGATCCAGCGGCAAGCCATAGGTCTCCGACACCTCGCGGATCCGCCGCGCCAGTTGCCTTTGCGGCGGCGGGTTCTCCATGCCTAGGGCCACGTTCTCGGCCACGTTCAGCGCCTCGAACAGCGAGAAATGCTGGAACACCATCGCCACGCCGGACGCGCGCGCCGCATGCGGCGTCGCGGGCTCATAGGCTGCCCCCCGCATCTTCATCCGCCCGCTGTCCGGCTTGACCAGACCGTAAATCATCTTGACCAACGTCGACTTGCCCGCCCCGTTCTCGCCCAGCAGGGCATGCACCTCTCCGGGCCGGATTGTGAACGAGACGTTGTCATTGGCAACAACCCCGGGATAGGCTTTGCGCAGCCCCTCGACGGTCAGAAGTTCGTCTGCCATGCGGTGTCTCCTTTGTCCGCGGCGCGCGGCGGCGCCAGCATCTCTGCCGCAACCCCCACAGCGATGGCCTGCGGATGCTTGCCCAAGCCGGGATTGCCGATCGGGCAGCGGATCCGCGCGATCTGTTCGGCCGAATGCCCTAGCGCCGCCAGGCGAGCCCGGAACCGCGCCCATTTCGTCTTTGACCCGATCAGCCCCGCCGCACCAAAGCCATGCCCCAGCAGACGATGACACAGCTCCAGATCCAGGGCATGGGAATAGGTCAGTATCAGATGCTCGGCCTCCGGGGGCGCATAGGGCACCAGCTCGGCGGGGTTGGCGGCGATCAGCTGCGTCACACCTTGGTGGGGCGCGGGGAACCGGGCGGCGCCGGTATCGACCCAGGTGATCCGCAGGTCCGGCAGCGGTGCCAGCACATCCACCAGCGCGCGGCCCACATGCCCGGCGCCATAGATCCACAGGTTGCGTCGCGGCTCTGACACCGGCTCCAGCAACCAGCCGGCCTTGAAGATAGGCTCAACGGCGGTGCCGGCATTGCGCGCCTGTGCCTCGGCCCGCCGCAGCGGCAGCGGAAGGTCGGCCGCCCCCTCCAGCCGCCGCAGGATCACCGGCCCCGACAGCGCCGCCACCCGGACCGCATCGTAAACCTCTGTCGCCACAACGACTGCCCCGCCGCAACATTGCCCCAAGGCGGGGCCCAAGGGCGTGCGCGACACCCGTTTACCGCGACCCGGCAGCAAGGCGCGCGCGTCCGCCGCCGCCTCATATTCCAAAGCGCCGCCGCCGATGGTCCCCGATTGCCCGCCGTCCCAGATCAGCATGGCCGCCCCAGGCTCGCGCGGGGCGGACCCTTCGACAGCCGCGACGACAACCCGCGCGACGCAACCATGATCGGCAACAGCGTCCCGCAGGGCCTGCAGGTCAAAGCTCATGTGCCCCGAACCCGGTTCACCGCCGCCAGCACCCGTTCCGCCGTCGCGGGCGCATCCAGGGCCGGATAGGCCGAGCCGCAGGCGCCAATCGCATCAGACAGTGCCAGAAAGGCCGCGATCCCAAGGTTGAACGGCGGCTCGCCCACGGCCTTGGACCGATAGATCGTCTCTTCGCGGTTGCGCCCGTCCCACAGCACCACGTTGAATACGTCGGGCCGGTCGGAACAAGCGGGGATCTTGTAGGTCGACGGCGCATGGGTCCGCAGCCTTCCTGCGTCGTCCCAAACGAGCTCCTCGGTGGTCAGCCAACCCGCGCCCTGAACATACGCACCTTCGATCTGCCCGATATCCAGCGCCGGGTTCAGCGAGGCGCCGACGTCATGCAGAATATCGCAGCGCAGGATCCGGTTCTCGCCGGTCAGCGTGTCAATCACCACCTCGGTCACCGCGGCACCATAGGCGAAGTACAGAAACGGCCGTCCGGTCCCCCTGATCCGGTCCCAGGTCACCTTCGGCGTCTTGTAAAACCCTGTGGCCGACAGGCTGATCCGGTTCACATAGCATTTCATCGCCGCATCGGCGAAGGAATAGCTGGCGCCCCCCACATGCACCGCGCCCTCCTCGAACCGAACGAGCTGCGGCTCGGTCTGATGTTCACCCGCCAGGAAATCCGCCATTCTCGTCCGGATCTCGTCACAGGCGGCTTTCACGGCCATCCCGTTCAGATCCGACCCCGAAGACGCCGCCGTGGCCGACGTATTGGGAACCTTTCCAGTATCCGTGGCAGTGATCTTGACGTAATTCAACGGAACGCCAAAGCGGCTGGCCGCGACCTGCGCGACCTTCTGGAACAGGCCTTGCCCCATCTCCGTCCCGCCATGGTTCATATGGATGGACCCGTCCTGATACACATGCACCAGCGCCCCGGCCTGATTCAGATGGGTCAGTGTGAAAGAGATCCCGAATTTCACCGGCGTCAGCGCGATCCCCTTCTTCAGCACGTCATTGCGCGCATTCCAGGCAGCAATCGCGGCGCGCCGCCCATGATAATCCGAGCTTTGCACCAAAGCCTCGGTCATGTCCCCCAGAATGAAATCTTCGATCTCCATGTGATAAGGCGTGGTCTGCGCCTCCGGCACAGACGGCTTCGGCGAGTAGGTCCCGCCAAACGGTGTGGCGCCACCAGCCCGCGCCGCCTTGCTCCCTTCCGGCTTCTTCTGGCCGGAAATACTCTCGGGGGGGCGCGCAGCGCGGGGGGCAGACGGCCCCCCTGTGTCCTCGACATCGGCCTCAGCATAATAATTGACGCGCCGAACCTCCAGCGGGTCCTTGTCAAGTGCATGCGCGATATGGTCGATCACCCGCTCGATCCCGACAATGCCCTGTGGTCCGCCAAAACCGCGATACGCGGTGGCAGAGCACATATGCGTCTTCAAGCGGTGACTCTCGATCCGCGCGGCGGGCAGCAGATAGGCGTTGTCGGCATGCAGCATCGCCCGGTCGGCGACCGCCAGCGACAGGTCCTGCGCCCAGCCGCAGCGGGTGTATTGCACGAAATCCACCCCCAGGATCCGCCCGTCGCCATCAAACCCGACCTTGTAGTCGATGCGGAAATCGTGCCGCTTGCCGGTGATTGTCATGTCGTCGTCGCGGTCATAGCGCATCTTGCAGGGCCTACCCGTCCGCGCGGCGGCCACGGCGCAGGCGCAGGCCAGCGCATTGCCTTGGCTCTCCTTGCCGCCAAACCCGCCGCCCATGCGCCGGACCTCGCAGCGCACCGCATGCATCGGCACGCCAAGCGCCTCGGCCACCTTGTGCTGGATCTCTGTGGGGTGCTGGGTCGAGGAATGCACGACCATGTCGCCGCCTTCCTGCGGCAGCGCCAGAGCTGCCTGGGATTCCAGGTAGAAATGCTCTTGCCCGCCCATCTCGATCCGGTCTTCGATCACATGCGGGGCCTTGGCCAGCGCCGCGGCGGCATCGCCCTTGGTCCAGATCACCGGGCCGCTCTCAAAACGGCTGTCGGCGGTCAGCGCATCTTCGATGGTCAGGATTGCGGGCTGTTCCTGATACGCGATCTTGCCCAGGCGCGCTGCCTTGCGCGCGGCAAGGTGGCTCTCGGCCACCACCAGAAAGATCGGCATGCCAAGGTAATAGACCTCGTCCACGGCGAGCATCGGTTCGTCATGGGCGGCGGGAGAGACATCGTTGGCGGCGTGCAGATCGCCGGCGGTCAGGACATCGACCACACCGGGCGCGGCGCGAACGGCGGACAGGTCCACCGACAGGATCCGGCCCCGCGCAACGGTGGACAGGCCAAAGGCCAGCGACAGGGTGCCGGCGGGCGTCGGGATATCGTCGATATAACGCGCGGCGCCGGTGACATGCAGCAGGGCGGCGTCGTGGGGGACGGGCTTGGCGACACTCATGGTGTCACCTCCAGCACGTTCGCGGGCACGCCGCTGTCTTCCAGAAAATAGCGGGTGAGCATATTCGCCGCCGTCTCCAGCCGGTAGGCGGCAGAGGCGCGCATGTCCGACATCGGGGTGAAGTCTTGCGCCCAGGCCCCTGCCGCGGCAGCGATGGTGTCGCGGGTCCAGGGCTTGCCGGTGATCGCGGCCTCCACTTGGGCGGCCCGCTTTGGAATGCCCGCCATGCCGCCAAAGGCGATGCGGGCAGAGGCGATCTGGCCCGCCTCGACCGTGATGTTGAAACAGCCGCAAACGGCAGAGATGTCCTGGTCGAACCGCTTGGACAGCTTGTAGCATTTCAGCCGGTCGGGCTGGCGCGGAAAGGACACGGCCTCGACGAATTCTCCGGGCGCGCGGTCCTGTTTGCCGTAGTCGAGGAAGAACTCCTCCAGCGGCAGGTCGCGGCGGGTGTTGCCGTGACGCAGGTGCAGGGTTGCGCCCAGCGCGATCAGGGCGGGCGGGCTGTCGCCGATCGGCGAGCCATTAGCGATGTTGCCGCCGAGGGTCGCGGCGTTGCGCACCTGGACAGAGCCGTAGCGGCGGATCATCTCGGCAAAGCCCGGATGCAGATCCGCCATCGCCGCTCCGACATCGGTCAGCGAGGTGACGGCGCCGATCCGGACAACCTCGGAGCCGATATCGATGAACTTGAGATCCTCGACCCCGGACAGAAAACCGATCTTTGGCAGGTCGCGCAAGGATTTGGTGACCCACAGCCCCACATCGGTGGCGCCGCCGATCAGCGTGGCATCGGGGTTGGCGGCATACCATTCGGCCAGCGCATCGGCATTCGCGGGCATCGCGGTGGCCGGGTCCTGTTCGCCGGCGGCGCTTATGGCGGACAGATCGTCCCGCAGCCAGGCCGGGACGGGTTCGCGCGAGGCGGCTTCTGCCGCGCGGATGATCGGAGCGTAGCCGGTGCAGCGGCACAGGTTGCCAGCCAGCTGATCGTCGAAATCCGTCCGCTCGTTCAGATGGGCGCAGGCCATGGAGACGATGAACCCCGGGGTGCAAAAGCCGCATTGCGCACCGTGATGGGTGATCATCGCCTCTTGCACCGGATGCAGCGCGCCCTTGGGGCCCGAGATCCCCTCGACCGTGCGGACGGCTTTGCCGTGCAGCTGGGGCAGGAACAGGATGCAGGCATTCACGGCCCGCGCCCCGGCGGCATCGGTCACCATCACGGTGCAGGCGCCGCAATCGCCTTCGTTGCAGCCTTCTTTGGTGCCGACCAGCCCGCGCCGCTCGCGCAGCCAGTCCAGCAGCGTCGTGGTCGGAGCCTCGTCGGTCAGCTCGACCGGCGCGCCGTTCAGAAGAAACGAGATCTGAACCATGAGTTTTCCAGTGCCGCTTTCTGTTGTCGCGGATGTCCGCCTGTGCCCGGCCCGATGCGGCGTAAAGCCTGGCACTTCCTGTCCGAGATCGAGGAAAACCGCGAAATCGGGGATTGGCAAGCGCCTGGACGCCGGGAGGTGTCCAAGGACAGCGTGAAAACTGCATAAATTGAATGCCGAGTGCTAAAAAAGTGGCATTGGTTAAGGCTTTGGGGCGGGTTTGGTCTGGTGGCCGGCGGTGTGGGGGCGCTGCCCCCGGCGCCTTGCGGCGCCTCCCCCGGAGTATTTTTGGCCAGAAGAAGGGAGGTGGAATTCCCCCTGCCGGCGCGATGCGCTAGTGTGGAGGGATGACCCGATCCAGCTTGTTTGTTCATCTTCGTCTTCATACCGAATATTCGTTGCTGGAAGGCGCGGTGCCGGTGAAGAAGCTTGCCGGTCTGTGTGCTGCGGCCGGGATGCCGGCAGTGGCGGTGACTGATACCAATAACATGTTCTGCGCGCTGGAGTTTTCGGTTTCGGCTAGCGGTGCCGGGGTGCAGCCGATCCTGGGGTGCCAGCTAGACGTGAATTACGATCCGGGGCAGCCCGGGGAGCGGCCGCGCCCGCCCGCCGCGGTGGTGCTGCTGGCGCAGTCGGAGGCGGGATATCTCAATCTGCTGAAGCTGAACTCTTGCGCCTATCTCGATAGTGGCGGGGCGCTGCCGATGGTGTCGGTGGAGGAACTATGCGCCCATACCGAGGGGGTGATCTGTCTGACCGGCGGGCCGGACGGACCTTTGGGCCGTTGGCTGCGGGATGGTAAGCCCGAGAAAGCGGCGGCGCTGCTGGACCGGATGGTCGGCGCGTTCCCGGACCGGTTGTATGTGGAATTGCAGCGGCATCGGGATGCGGGGGGCGCGGCGCCCCAGGCCGAGCGTCTGACGGAGCGCTGGTTTGTCGAGACGGCCTATGCGCGCGATCTGCCGCTGGTGGCGACCAATGATGTCTACTTCCCTAAGAAGCAGATGTACGAGGCGCATGACGCCCTGATCTGTATCGCTGACGGCGCCTATGTCGACCAGCAGGACGATCGGCGGCGCCTGACGCCGGAGCATTATCTGAAGTCTCCGCAGGAGATGGCCGCTTTGTTTGCCGATTTGCCCGAGGCGATCGAGAATACAGTGGAGATCGCCCGGCGCTGCGCTTTCAAGGCCGAGATGCGCGACCCGATCCTGCCGCGATTCGCCGATGACGAGGTGGTGGAGCTGCGGCGGCAGGCGAATGAGGGTTTGCGGGCGCGGCTGGCTGTGATCCCCCATGCCGCCAGTGTCGACGCGTATCAGGCGCGGCTCGATTTCGAACTGGAGATCATCGAGGGGATGGGGTTCCCCGGCTACTTCCTGATCGTTGCGGATTTCATAAAATGGGCCAAGGATCATGACATTCCGGTTGGGCCTGGGCGGGGGTCTGGGGCGGGCTCGCTCGTGGCTTATGCGCTGACGATCACCGACCTTGACCCGTTGCGCTATTCGCTGCTGTTCGAGCGCTTCCTGAACCCCGAGCGGGTCTCGATGCCGGATTTCGACATCGATTTCTGCATGGACCGGCGCGAAGAGGTGATCCGCTACGTTCAGCAGAAGTACGGGCGCGACAAGGTGGGGCAGATCATCACGTTCGGCGCGCTGTTGTCCAAGGCGGCTGTGCGCGATGTGGGGCGAGTGTTGCAGATGCCCTATGGGCAGGTGGACCGGCTGTCGAAGATGATCCCGGTGGAGGGGGTCAAGCCCGTTTCCATCGAAAAGGCCCTCGCAGACGAACCCCGCCTGCGCGAGGAGATCCGCGAAAGCGAGCAGGACAAGCGCGACGGCAAGGTGAACCCGGCGCGGCGGCTGTTCGACTATGCCCAGCAGGTGGAGGGGCTGTTGCGGAATGCCTCGACCCACGCCGCCGGGGTGGTGATCGGGGATCGACCGCTGGATGAGCTGGTGCCGCTGTATCAGGACCCGCGCTCGGACATGCCGGCGACTCAGTTCAACATGAAATGGGTGGAGCCGGCGGGTCTGGTGAAGTTCGACTTTCTGGGACTGAAGACGCTGACGGTGATCCAGAACGCCATCGAGTTGATCCACGCAGAGGGGCGCGATCTGCATGTCGCGCCGGACGGGACGCGGCTGTACGAGCCGGCCGCCGGGGCCGAGAACCAGATCAACGCGATCCCGCTGGACGATGCCAAGAGCTACGCGCTTTATGCCAGTGCCAAGACGGTCGCGGTGTTCCAGGTGGAAAGCTCGGGGATGATGGATGCGCTGCGCCGGATGAAGCCGGATTGCATCGAGGATATCATCGCGCTGGTGGCCCTGTACCGGCCCGGCCCGATGGAGAACATTCCGAAGTTCTGCGAGGTCAAGAACGGGCTGAGCGAGCGGGACATGCTGCATCCCACCATCGACCATATCCTGGACGAGACGCAGGGCATCATCGTTTACCAGGAACAGGTGATGCAGATCGCGCAAGAGATGGCGGGCTACAGCCTGGGCGGCGCCGACCTGCTGCGCCGTGCCATGGGTAAGAAGATCCAGGCCGCGATGGATGCCGAGCGGCCGAAGTTTCTGGCGGGCGCCAAGGAGAACGGGGTCGACAAGGACAAGGCGACCGAAGTCTGGAACCTGCTCGACAAGTTCGCCAATTACGGCTTCAACAAATCGCATGCCGCCGCCTATGCCGTGGTCAGTTATCAGACTGCCTGGCTCAAGGCGAACCACCCGGTGGAGTTCATGGCGGGTGTCATGAATTGCGATATCCATCTGACCGACAAGCTGGCGGTCTATGCCGAGGAAGTGCGCCGCAACCTGCAGATAGAGATCGTGCCGCCCTGCGTGAATCGCTCGATGGCGACGTTCAGCGTGGACAATGGGCGGGTGGTTTATGCGTTGGGGGCGCTCAAGAACGTTGGCGCGGATGCGATGCGCCTTGTGGTGGAGGGGCGGGCCAGCAACCCGGAGGGGGAGGAGAAACCCTTTGTCAACCTGTTCGACGTTGCCAGACGGGTAGACCTGAAGCGGATTGGGAAACGTCCCATGGAAATGCTGGCCCGCGCCGGTGCCTTCGATCAGCTTGACCCAAACCGGCGCCGCGTGTTCGAAGGGTTGGATGCGCTGGTCGCCTATTCTGCGGCGGTGCAGGAACAGAAGAATTCCAATCAGGTCTCGCTGTTTGGCGAGGCGGGCGACGATCTGCCGGAACCAAGGTTGCCGCGCATCGATGACTGGCTGCCGAACGAACGCCTGGCCGAAGAGCATAAGGCCATCGGCTTTTATCTCTCCGGTCATCCGCTGGATGACTATATGGGGCCGCTCAAGCGCAAGGGCGTTGTGACTCTGGAAGAGGTGCGACGCCAGGCCGAGCGTGCGCCGCTGATCGCCAAGATGGCGGGGGCCGTTGCCGGGCGGCAGGAACGCAAATCCGCGCGGGGGAACCGCTTTGCCTTCGTGCAATTGTCGGATCCCACTGGATTGTATGAGGTCACCGTGTTCTCGGACACGCTCGAAGAGGCGCGCGATTTTCTGGAGGCCGGCGAAAACGTCGTTCTGACGGTCGAGGCGACGATGGAATCCGACCAGCTCAAGCTTCTGGCGCGGGGGGTTCAGCCGATCGATTCGGTTGCCGCCGATGCGGGCGGGGCCGGGCTGAAAGTTTTTGTCGAGACGGCGGGCGCTGTGGATCAGGTCGCCTCCCTGCTGGCCCGCGCCACCGCGGAAGCGAAAAGCCGGGCACGCGGGCCGGTGCAGCTTTGCCTGATCGCGCCGGATCTGCCAGGCGAGGTTGAGATTGCGCTGGGCAACGGCTTTCACATCAACCCGCAGATCAAGGGCGCGCTGAAGTCCCTGGACGGGGTGGTGACGGTGGAGGATGCGTGAGCCGCCGCAAAGGCCCGGCGCCCGCTGAGCGCGCGGCAGGCATGCGCCATGGATGCTCATAAAGTGCTGGTGGCCAGGCGGCTCAGACCCGCGGCGCCTGCATCTGGCACCTGTCATTTCCGCGCCCCGATGGTATGGCTGCGCCATTCCTGCGCATGGCGGGCGCGCGCGCATGGCGGCGTCCCGGCATGGCGCAACACAAGATGGGTTGCGTTCGGTACATGTATCACGCAAGGTTTGGTGCAGGGAGACGCTGCTGATGAGAACTCTTTGGGCGAATCGAGTCCGCATCCGGGCTCGCTTTATTGCTGCATCTTGCCTTGTTGTGGCGCTTGGGGCCTGTACCGGTCCGCGCGGACCTGCCATTGATCCCGCAACCCTGCCGGCACCCGACACGCCGCCGCCGGCCGAGTATCTGCAGGGTGATTTCACGCCTCCGCCCACCGCCGCCGACATGCCCGAGGCGTCGACGCGGCCTCGTCTGCTGGGCTTCCTGTTCAAGCGCGTGCCCGGCGACACCACTGCGCGCGAGCCTGTCGCCGCCGCTCCGCCGCCGGATGCATCAGACCCGGTGCCAGAAGTCACCACCGCCGCCTTTGATACCGAAGCGCCAGAGGGGGGCGGGCTGTTTGGCTTCCGTGGCAATACGCGTGCGGACGGCATGTTGCCCTTCGGGTCGGTGGCCAAGGCCTGCGACGTCAGCCGCCGCGATATGGGCAAGGAAGTGGCCGCGTCCCCGGGGCGCGGGCAGTACAAGCTGTACGACACCGATCCCAGCAGCATCCAGCCCCGGACACAGTATATCACCGGCTTCCGGGATGGTTGCGCGCGCAAGTTCACCGCCTCTCTGGCGCTGTTCGGAACCGCGCAGGTGCACGAGGCGACGCGGTACAACCCACTGAACACCAACCCCTATTCCGCCACCGACATCGCCTATGAAAAGGTCAAGACAAGCGTCTGTCGCGTCGCACGCGGCGTTTTCTGCCCCGATCGGGCGGCCAAGCGCATGAACAGAGAGGCTGTGTTCCTGTCTGTCTACCGGGAGTTCGGCGGCACAGGCACCTGGATGGAAATGTTCCTGCATCGCGGACAGTTGGACTCCTACGCGACGCTGGGCGGGCGCTGATTCCTACCAGTGCGGCGGCTTCTGGTCGGCCAGGGCGATGCCTTCGCCCGCGTCCGCCTCACGCCTGGATTCGCGCTCCATCAGCATCGCGACCCGGCGTTCCAGCGTGGCAATCTCTTGCGCCTGCCGGGCGACCACCTCTGACAGATCGTCGGCCAACCGCTGAAGGTGGGACAATCGTTCTTCCATCCGGTCGGCGCGTGCATCATCCATGGCGCTTGCTACCCCGCCACGCGGCCCGATGTCGAGACGCCTATTCTTGCCCCTGTGCCAGCCATCCGCTAGACCCCGCCGCGACACCTTACCGGAATGGACCTGACCCATGGCGAAACAGAAGAAACAGCCGCGCCCCAAGGCCGAGACGCCGAAAGGGTTTCGCGACTATTTCGGCCAAGAGGTATCCGAGCGTCAGCAGATGCTGGCCCGGATCGCGCAGGTCTATCATCGCTACGGCTATGACGCGCTGGAAAGTTCGGCGGTCGAGACGGTGGAGGCGCTGGGCAAGTTCCTGCCCGATGTGGACCGCCCGAACGAGGGCGTGTTCGCCTGGCAGGAGGAGGACGACACCTGGCTTGCGCTGCGCTATGACCTGACGGCGCCTCTGGCCCGCGTTTACGCCCAGCACCGCAACGACCTGCCAACGCCCTATCGCCGCTTTGCGATGGGGCCGGTCTGGCGCAACGAAAAGCCGGGCCCGGGGCGGTTCCGGCAGTTTTATCAATGCGATGCGGATACGGTCGGGACCGCCTCGATGGCCGCTGATGCAGAGATTTGTGCGATGCTGGCCGAAACGCTCGAGACGGTGGGCATTCCGCGCGGCGATTATCTGGTGCGGGTCAACAATCGCAAGGTGCTCAACGGGATCATTGAACTGGTCTTCGGCAAACGCGCGCCCCAGAATGACGGAGACCTCGAACTCGATGCCATTTGGGACAAGAACGTAGCGGACGCGGTTCTGCGGACCATCGACAAGTTCGACAAAGTTGGCGAGCAGGGCGTGCGCGATCTTCTGGGTCCGGGGCGCAAGGATGAGTCCGGGGCGTTCATTGAAGGCTGGAACCGCAGCAAGGACGAAATCGGCATCGTTCTTGGGTTCATGTCGGCGCGTGGGGCAAGCAATGCCGAGACGCTGAGCAATCTTGGCGCCCTTGTGGAAGGGTCACAGGTTGGGATGGCGGGTGTTCAGGAGCTTGAAGAGATCGCCAAGCTGTTGTTGGCGCAAGGGTTTGACGAAGACCGCATCATCATCGACCCCTCTGTCGTCCGGGGTCTTGGCTACTACACCGGGCCGGTGTTCGAGGCGGAGCTGACCTTCGAGATCCTCGACGAAAAGGGTCGCCCGCGCCAGTTCGGCTCGGTCGCCGGGGGCGGGCGCTATGACGACCTGGTCAAGCGCTTTACCGGGCAGGAGGTTCCCGCGACCGGGATTTCCATCGGGGTCGATCGTCTGCTGGCTGCGCTGCGGGCCAAGGGGCGGGTCGGCGGCTCCGTGGCCGGGCCGGTGCTGGTCACGGTGATGGACCGGGACCGGATGGCCGAGTATCAGGCCCTTGCGGCCGATCTGCGGGGGGCCGGTATCCGCGCCGAGGTCTATCTCGGCAACCCCAAGAACTTCGGCAACCAGTTGAAATACGCCGACAAGCGCGACAGCCCGCTGGCGATCATCGAAGGGTCGGACGAACAGGCGCGCGGCGTGGTGCTGGTCAAGGATCTGGTCCTTGGCAAGCGGCTTGCGGCAGAGATCGAGTCCAACGAGGCATGGAAGGAACAGCCCGCGCAGGAAGAGGTGCCGCGCGCCGATCTGGTCGCCTATGTGAAGAAAAAGCTAGAGGGATGAGCGCCACTCACCCGCTTGATGCCGAGATCCTGCGGCTGGTCGAGGCGTTCCAGGCCGCGGGCGCGGTGCTGGTGGATCTGCCGGTGTTGCAGCCAGCGGACACGCTGCTGGATCTTTATGGCGAGGATATCCGGGCGCGCGCCTATACCACCCGCGATCCGCTGGCGGGCGAGTTGATGCTGCGGCCCGATTTCACGGTGCCGGTGGTGCAGATGCATATGGCCGGCGGGGCCAGCCCGGCGCGCTATGCCTATGCGGGCAAGGTGTTTCGGACCCAGGAAATGTATAGCGACCGCCCGCCGGAATACGATCAGGTGGGGTTCGAGATCTTTGACGACACCGATCCCGCCGCTGCGGATGCCGAGGTCTTTGCCCTCGTCTCTGACGTGCTGGCGCCTTTGAACCTGCGCGCGTCCACCGGCGATATCGGCGTTCTGATGGCGGCGGTGCGCGGTTTGTCGGCGCCGGACACGCGCAAGGTTGCGCTGATGCGGCACATCTGGCGCCCGCGCCGGTTTCGGGCGTTGCTGGATCGCTATGCGGGGCGCGTCGCGGTGCCTGCCCGCCGGAAAGCGCTGATCGAACGGTTTCGCGCGGGCGAAGACGTGCTGGCGGAGGCTGGCCCGATCATCGGTCTGCGCACGCCGGAGGAGATTGCGAAGCGGGTGGCGCTGTTGGCCGCCGATGCCGCGGCGGCGCCACTGTCGGGAGGAGAGACCGACCTTCTCGACCAGATCGTGACCCTGCGCGCCACCGCGCCGCTGGCGCTGGAACGGCTGCGTGACATCGCGGTCGATATGCCCGCGATCCTTCCGGCGGTCGTTCGGGTCGAGGCGCGGCTGGAGGCGCTGGCGGCTCGGGGCTACGACGTCTCGGCCCTGGAATTCGAGGGGGGGTATGGCCGAAGCTCGATGGAATATTACGATGGCTTCGTCTTCGGGTTTCATTCGGTGGACCGCCCGGATCTGCCTCCGGTGGCGACGGGGGGACGCTATGACGCCTTGGTGCGCGCGCTGGGCGGTGGGGCGTCGATCCCTGCGGTGGGCGCGGTGGTGCGCCCCGCGCTGACGCTGCAATTGCAGGAGCAGGGCTGATGGCGTTGAAGCTGGGAGTCCCGTCCAAGGGCCGGTTGATGGAAAAGACCTTTGACTGGTTCGGCGCGCGGGGTGTGACCCTGTCCAAGGCGGGGGCGGAACGGGAGTATTCCGGGCGCGTGGACGGGGTCGACG
>CAYGRI010000054.1:0-630 GCA_964352155.1 uncultured Maritimibacter sp.
CCTTCCATGTGCCCGCCACGATCTCGGGTTGCCGGAACACGGCGCGCAGCTGGGCGATGACGGCGGCCTCAATCTCGCCCGCGGGGACGCGGCCTACCGGGCAGGACCCGGCGCCGTGCTTCAGCACCGTCTGGCTGACGTAGTAGCGGTAGAGCCTGTCGCCCTTGCGCGTATGGGTCGGCGAGAAGGCCGCGCCATCTGGGCCGAACAGCAGCCCCTTCAGCAGCGCGGGCGTCTCGGCGCGTGTGCGGGCGGCGCGCTTGCGCGGACTTTCCTGCAGGATGGCGTGGATACGCTCCCATGTCTCGCGGTCGATAATGGCGTCGTGCTCGCCGGGATAGCTGTCGCCCTTATGGACCGCCTCGCCGATATAGACGCGGTTGTTCAGCATCCGGTAGAGGTACTTCTTGTCGATCCGGTTGCCGCGCGGCGTCCGGATGCCGCGCGTGCCGACCTCGCGCGCCAGTTCCGTGCAGGACCCGATCTCGAGGAAGCGGCCGAAGATCCAGCGCACATGCGCGGTGGCGTGTTCGTCGACCACTAGCTTCCGGTTCTCGACGCGATAGCCGTAGGGCGGCACCCCGCCCATCCACATGCCCTTGCGCCGGGAGGCTGCGACCTTGTCTCGGA
>CAYGRI010000054.1:640-7421 GCA_964352155.1 uncultured Maritimibacter sp.
GCGTTCGAACTGTGCAAAGGACAGCAGGATGTTCAGCGTCACCGTCGACGATCTGCCGGGCCTTAGCCTGCAAGACATCGTCGATCTGCCGGTCGAACTGCTGGCGATCCTGCAGCGCGAGATCGAGGAGAAGTTGCAGCATGCCAAGGCGGCCAAAACCCGCCTCGATGCCGCATTGACCGGTCGCTACGCGACCCGCGCCGCCGAGGAACGGCAGGCTACCGGCAAAGATACCGGCACGGTGCGGTTCGACGACGGGGATTTCACCGTCGTGGCCGATCTGCCGAAGCGGGTCGACTGGGACCAAGCCCGTCTCGCCGACACCGTCGAGCGGATCCGCGCCGGGAACGACGATCCCGCCCAGTATGTCGATATCGCGATCAAGGTGCCCGAGCGCAAATACACGGCCTGGCCCGACGCGATCCGGGCGGTGTTCGAACCAGCTCGGACCGTGCGCACAGGTACGCTGAAGATCGAGATCGTCCCGCAGGGAGGCGATCAATGAGCCTGCGCATCATTTCCGCTGACGACCGGCTGCGCGAAGCGCAGGGCAAGACCACCATGGCGCTGTTCGGGCCGAGCGGCGCAGGCAAGACCACGTTGCTTAAGACCCTGCCACCCGCCGAGACGCTCTGCATCGACTTGGAGGCGGGCCTCAAGTCCGTCCAGGACTGGCCGGGCGACAGCATCCCGATCCGGCGCTTTTCCGACGCGGTCGACATCGCCTGCCTGATCGGCGGCGCGAACCCGGCCGCCCAGCCCGAGGAGCATTTCTCGGAGGCGCACCACGCGCATCTGCGCGCGCAGCATCCCGAGCTGGCCGAGAAGATCGATACCAAGCGCGTCATCTTCGTCGACAGCATCACGGATCTCACGCGCCAGGCCATGGCATGGGCCAAGACCCGGCCCGAGGCGCTGTCGGAACGCACCGGCAAACCGGACACGCGCGGCGCCTACGGGCTTCTGGCGCGCGAGGTCATCGGGCTCCTGAAGCACCTTCAGCATGCGCCGGGGCGTACGGTCATCTTCGTCGGCATCCTCGAAAAGGTCGTCGACGACATGAACCGGGTGACATGGCAGCCGCAAATGGACGGCGGAAAGGTCGCCCGCGAGCTCCCCGGCATCGTCGATCAGGTGCTGACGATGAGCCTGTTCACGCAGGATCCCGGCGCGGGCCCCGATGCGCCCCCGACCTGGCGGCACGATCCCGACAAGGGCAACGCGCGCCGCCTCGTCTGCCAATCCGGCAATCCGTTCGGCCTGCCGGCCAAGGATCGCTCTGGCCGTCTCGACATGACCGAGCCGGCCGATCTCGGGGCGCTCCTCACCAAGATCAACCAACCCCGGAAAGGATGACGACATGACCTTCGACATGAACGACGTGGAGCCGCAGCAGTCGGGCGACCTGATCCCCGACGGCACCTTCGCCAAGCTGGTGATGACGCTGCGCAAGGGCGGCACCGACGGGGCCAGCGATGTGGATCGCGGGCTGCTCAAGGCCTCGAACCAGCCCGGCAGCGACGTGCTGATGCTGGATGCCGAATTCACCGTCGCCGAGGGCCCGCATGCCCGGCGCAAGTTCTGGCAGAACTTCACCGTGCAGGGCGGCAAGCTCGACGAGCAGGGCCAGTCGATCGGCTGGAAGATCTCGAAATCGACCTTCCGCGCCATGATCGACAGCGCGCTGGGACTGAACCCCGAGGACATGAGCGAGGCGGCGAAGGCCAGGCGGGTCTTGCGCGGGCTCGCCGATCTCGATGGCATCAGCTTCGTGGCCAAGATCCAGATCGAGCCGAGCCGCAACCCGGCCTACAAGGACGCCAACAAGCTCGACCATGTCGTGCTTCCCACGGCGCCCGAATGGCAGAAGGTGATGGCGGGCGAGCCCGTGCCCGCGCAGCCGTCGAACAAGGCACGGCCCGTCGCCGCGCCCGCGCAGCCCGCGACCCAGGCATGGGGTCAGCCGCAGGCGGCCTCAGCACCCGCGGCGCCTGCCTGGGGTGCGCCTTCGGCTCCCTCTCATGCCGCCAACCAGACGCCGCCCGCCGCCAAACCCGGCAACGGCCCGGCCTGGCTGAACCCGTGAGCCCGGACGAATGGCAGGCGCATGTCACCACCGAAGCGGCCCTTGCGATGGGGCGCTGGCTGGAAGCGCGGGGGCGGCTCGGCCGCCCCATCGCCAGCCTTACGCGAAAGGATCTCGAATGCATGGCATCGAACGCGATCAGTCGCTTCATCGTGCTGGCCTCGGAGCGTCGCACCGCCACGCCGGACGAGGGGGAGCGCACCGCGCTCGACCTGTTGCTCATGGGCTGAACCGAGACGAGCTCGGCCGCCGCGTGCCCTGTGCGCTCTGCGGCCGGGAGGCGCGTGGCTTCGGCTACTGCCACGACCTGCGCTGGGATCGTCACCCATACCACCGCTTCTGCTCAATGGCCTGCCTGATGGCAGGCTCGGCCAACGCCAAAAGGAACCACGGCATGATCGACAAGACCGATATGGAGACGCGCGCCATCGTGGAGGCCCGCAGGATGCTCGCCGAGGCGCTGACGGAGATGGGGCTGATGGCGCCCTTCTTCGACCGCCCGGCCGCGGACATCGACCGCGTGATCGAGGCCTGCATCGACGGCTTTCAGGCCTCGATGCAGCGCCAGTCCGACAACGGCGAAATCCCATTTTAGGCCGGAGACCATCATGCTCGACCTCAACCACAATTCCGGCTTCGTCTATGGCCGCGACGCCTTGGATCCCGAACCCCTCGGCGCGCGGATCAACCGCCGCATCGACGCCGCGCTGGTCGCAGAACGTGAGGGGCAGCGCCCGCGCGACTATTTGGGCGCCAGTCGCATCGGCGAGCCCTGCGCGCGGCGGCTGGTCTACGAGGTCACCCGCACGCCGCCCGATCCGGGCAAGGATTTCGAGGGGCGCGTTCTTCGCATCTTCGCGGCCGGTCATGTCTTCGAGGATCTGGCCATCCGCTGGCTGCGGCAGGCCGGGTTCGATCTGCGCACGCAGACGCAAGCTGGTGGCCAGTTCGGTTTCGAGACGGCGGGCGGACGCATTCGCGGCCATGTGGACGGCGTGATCGTCGATGGCCCGGAGATCCGCCTCGCCTGGCCCGTTCTCTGGGAACACAAGGCGCTGAAAGCCTCGTCCTGGTCCGACACCACGAAGAAAGGCGTGCAACTCTCGAAGCCCGTCTATTTCGGCCAGATGCAGATCTACATGGCCTACATGGGCCTCGGGTCCGCGCTTTTCACCGCGCTGAACAAGGACACCTGCGAGCTCTACCACGAGCATGTGCCGTTCGATCCGGCCGCCGCGCAGGCGCTGTCGGACAAAGCGGTCGACGTGCTGCGCGCTGCCGACGCGGGCGATCTGCTGCCCCGCATTGCCGCTCACGCCGATTTCTATCTCTGTCGCTTCTGCCCCTTCGCAGCGCGCTGCTGGACGGAGGGTCAGTCATGAGCATCATTCTTTCGGAGGTGCAAACGCGCACCATTGCCGCCATCCGCGACTGGTATCTGCATCGTACACACGAGCAGCAGGTGTTTCGGGTTTTCGGCTACGCGGGAACCGGCAAGACCACCATCACCGCCATGGCCATCGAGGCGCTGGGGCTGGAACCGATGACGCCTGGTGGTCTGGGCGGCGTGCTCTTTGCTGCCTTCACTGGCAAGGCCGTGCTGGTCATGACCCGCAAGGGTACACCGGCCCAGACGATCCACAGCCTGATCTATCGTCATTCCGAGGCGTCGCCCGAAGAAATCGCACGGGTGACCGAGGAGCTTGCAGCACTGGAGCGCGACCTGCCGCGGATGGGGGTGGCCGAGCGCGGCTTTGCCGAAGCGCAGATCGCGCAGCTGAAACTGCGCCTCGATCACATCCATGAACCGCAATTCGTGCTGAACCCGCAGTCCGATCTTCGCGATGCCGATTTGCTGGTTCTCGACGAGGTGTCCATGGTCGGCGGGGACATGGCGCAGGACCTCCTTGCCTTCGGCAGACCGATCCTCGTGCTCGGCGATCCGGGCCAGCTGCCGCCCGTCAAGGACACCGGCTTTTTCACCGAGGTGGTACCGGATGTCATGCTGACGGAAGTTCACCGTCAGGCCGCTGACAGCCCGATCCTGCGTCTCGCGACAATGGCGCGCCAGGGACAGGACATCCCGTTCGGCGCCTTCGACGATCAGGTCTGGAAAATGTCCCGACAGGAGGTCGGCCCCGCGCAGATGCTGCAGGGTGAGCAGGTGATCTGCGGCACACATGCCACGCGGCGGCGGCTCAACACGGCGATGAAGAAGGCCGCCGGCTTTGATGCCGATTACCCCACAGGCGTCGGCGAAAAGATCATCTGCCTGCGCAACCGTCACGATCTCGGGCTGATCAACGGCATGTTCCTTACGCTCACGGAAGTGCGGACGCATCCGCACAATGAAAGGGCCTTCCGCGCCAGCGTGCAGACCGATGATGGAACATGTGTCTCCGGTGCGCAGGAATTCTGGCGCGGTGAATTCGACGACCATGTGCGCTTCGATCCGGATCGGCATCGCCGCGAATGGATGGCGTGCCGCGGGCTCATCCAGTCGAGCTGGGGCTATGCGATCACATGCCACAAGGCGCAGGGCTCACAATGGGAAAACGTCGTGGTCTTCGACGACGGTTTCGGCCGCACCGCTGAGGATCGCAAGCGCTGGCTCTACACCGCAATCACCCGGGCCGAACGCGGCCTGCTGATCCTGTCATGAAGGGGCCCGCCATGAGCGCGATCGTGATTGATCTGAATGATGTCGCCCCGACCCATGCTCAGCCCGCGCGTTACGATCTGGATCTGATCGTGCAGCGCCTTCGCGAGACGGCGGAGGCTTGGGTGCCGCGCCTGTTCCCGAACGGCAAGCGTGTCGGCGATGAATGGCGGCTGGCCAATATCCGCGGGGACGCGCCGCGCAAGACCGGCTCCTGCGTCATCAGCTTGAACGGCCCCCATGCCGGGGACTGGATCGACTTCGACGGCAACGAAGGTGGCGGGCCGATCAATGCGGTGGAAGAGGCCACGGGTCTGAGCGGCCGCGACCTTATCGTCGAAGCAGCCGAGATGACCGGCGTGGCGTCCGGTGCCCCGATGCGCCAGGCACCGCCCGCCAAGCCTGCGCCCAAGCGCGATGCCACTCACGACATCGCCCATATCCTGTCCAGGGCGGTGCCGATCATGGACACGCCTGCAGCGACGTATCTCGTCGGCCGCGGCCTGGCAGTGCCGGACGAGACCGACCTGCTGTTTCATCCTGACCTGACGCATTGGGAGACCAAGGCGGGCTATGCCGCGCTGCTGGGGCAGGTGCGCGATCGCAGCGGCGAGGTGATCGGGCTGCATCGCACCTACCTCGTTCAGGATGGGAACGAGGTGCGCAAGGCACCAGTTGCCAAACCAAAGATGATGATGGGGCGCATCGCCGGCGGTACCGTCCGGCTTGCACCGCTCGGGACCGGCGACCGGCTGGCGCTGTCGGAAGGCATCGAGACCGGGCTCGCGGTGATGACCGCCTGTCCCGAACTGCCGGTCTGGGCGACGCTGTCGACTTCTGGCCTCGAACAGATCGATCTGCCGCCCGCGGCACAGCGGGTGCTGATCCTGGCCGACCATGACGCATCGGGCGCCGGACTGCGGGCCGCCGAGGCCTGTGCCCGGCGCCTGCGGGCCCAAGGGCGCGATGCAGCGATCGCACGCCCGCCTGAAGAGGGCCAGGACTTCAACGACATGCTCCTGAGCGAAGGCGCCGGGACCATCGCGGCCCTGATCGCAGATGCGCAGGCCATCACCGACACCGACGCTGTTCTGCAGATCGGGCAACATCGTCCGCTGAACTACAAGGGTTCCGGCGAGACGATTCCGACCTTGCGCGCCGACGAGGGGGATCTGGGCCGCGCGGTGTCTCAGGTCTGGAGCGTGGTCATGGCGTCGAACCGCACACCGTGGGTCTTTCGCTTCGCAAGCCAGCCGACCTGGGTCGTCCCCGACGATGAGGGGCGGCCAGTCGCAACCATGCTGAACGAGGAACGCCTTCGGCACATGCTGGCGCGACTGGCCCGCTGGGTGCGCGAGAATGCCAAGGGCGAATTGCTGCCCGCGCCACCGCCCGTCGCCGTGGTGAAATCCGTGCTCGCCACGCCAGACCCGGCGCTGCCGGTGCTCACCGGCATCGTCAACACGCCGGTCTTCGGCCGCACCGGCACGCTGATCACCGCGCCCGGCTATCATCCCGACGCGCGGCTCCTCTATGTTCCGGCGCCGGGCTTCACCGTGCCCGTAATCCCGAACCGGCCAACCGAGGCTGACATTGCCGCGGCGCGCGCCCTGATCTGCGAGGACCTGTTCGGTGATTTTCCCTTCACCGGCGAGGCCGAGTGCGCGCATGTCGTGGCGCTCCTTCTGCTGGGCTTCCTGCGCGGCATGATCGACGGACCCACGCCGCTGCACATGATCGAAAAGCCCACGCCCGGCACCGGGGCCACGCTTATGGTCGATGCCGTGGCGACCATCCTCACCGGCACCGGCGCGAGCGTGATGACCGAAGCACGCGACGACGAGGAATGGCGCAAGCGTGTCACTGCCAAGCTGCGCCAGATTCCCTCGATCATCCTGATCGACAACCTGCGCGCCAAACTCGACAGCTCCGCCGTGGCCCCCCCTCACACGGCACCCTTCTGCGACCATCGCGATCACGCCGACACCGAAATGACCCCGCTGCCGAACCGCTCGAGGACTTCCTCGGTCAGATCG
>CAYGRI010000054.1:7431-14190 GCA_964352155.1 uncultured Maritimibacter sp.
CTCGACAGCTCCGCCGTCGCGGCCGCCCTGACGGCGCCCTTCTGGGAGGACCGGATCCTCGGCGCATCGGAAATGGCGCGGCTGCCGATCCGCTGCCTGTGGATCGCGACCGGCAACAACCCCGAGTTCTCCAACGAGATGGCCCGCCGCCTGGTGCGCATCCGGCTTGATGCAAATGTCGAGCGCCCCTGGCAGCGATCCGGTTTCCGCCATCCCGACCTCATGGTCTGGGTGCGCGCGAACCGCGGACGGATCGTGGCGGCCTGCCTGACGTTGTGCCAGGCCTGGATTGCCGTCGGCAAGCCGCGCGGCACGAAAACCATCGGCTCCTATGAGAACTGGGCGCAGGTCATCGGCGGCGTGCTCGAGACGGCTGGCATCCCCGGCTTCCTCGGCAATCTCGAGGACATGATGGCAGCCTCCGACAGCGAGGGCGCGGGCTGGAGCGCCTTCATCGCCGCCTGTTGGGACAGGTTCGGGACGGCTGACGTGGCCGCGGCAGATCTCTTCGACGTGGCCGCATTCTGCGATCCGGGACCTCCGATATCGGGAAATACCGAGCGCGCACAAAAAACGGCGTTCGGTATGGCGCTGACCAAGATGCGAGATCGCGTCTTCAACGTCGGCCACGCGAGCGTCCGGCTGCGGTCAGCCGGAACCTATCGGAGGGCTGCGAAATGGAAACTTGAGCTGTTCAGGGAGGCTCAGAACACGCTGGATCAACCTGCGGGTGAGAACGCGTGTGAACCTTTTGGGGGGAGTGTGAACCTTCAAAACCGAGGTTCACACTGCCAACCTACTGATCCGAATGGAAAATGTGAACCTTGTGAACCTTGTGAACCTTTTTCCACCCCTTCACACGCGCGGGCACGCGCGCACGCGCACGATAAGGATGGGCCCGGAATAGGTTCACAAGGTTCACAAGGTTCACAAACGGAAGTGAATACAGGGGCTTATGCGTGTGAACCCCGGTGTGAACCTCAAAACGAAGGTTCACAAGGTCCACGACGCCCCGACTGGCTGCGCGAGCTCGACCCATGAGCCGCGCGTTCCATCAACCGATCCATCCGACGACGGCGGCCCGTACCGCCAAGCACATGACCGCCGTCGTCTTCCACCCCCGCAGCCAACCCGAAAAGGAGACCACGATGGCTGACATGACTCTGATCACCGCTGTCCGCGGCACAAGGATTAAATCGCCACCCGTCAACCAGTCTGGCCGTACCATCATGGCCCTCGATCTTGGCACCACCACCGGTTGGGCGTTGCGCGATCACACCGGCCTGATCACCAGCGGTACCGTCAGCTTCAAGCCCGGCCGTTTCGACGGCGGCGGCATGCGCTACCTGCGCTTCACCAACTGGCTGACCGAACTGGATCGGGTGTCCGGGCCGATCGCGACGATCTGGTTCGAAGAAGTCAGAAATCACAAAGGCGTCGACGCATCCCACGTTTATGGCGGCCTGATGGCCTCGCTGACTTCCTGGGCCGAACTGCGGGGCATTCCCTACGAGGGCGTCCCGGTTGGCACGATCAAGAAGCACGCCACCGGCCTGGGAAATGCGTCCAAGCAGGCGATGATCGCCGCTGCCCGGGCCCGCGGGTTCAGCCCCACCGACGACAACGAGGCCGATGCGATCGCAATCCTGCTCTGGGCCCTTGAGACGCAGGGAGGGCTGGCATGATGGGTATGCGGTTCACTCCCAGGGGCTACGGCGGTCATCGCCGAGACCCGGAGCAGGTCAGGCGGGACGGATGGCAGGAACAGCGCATGCTGGCCGTCTCGCTTGATGATCATCGGTTGACCTGGCCTGAGCGCGAGCTTGTTCGGCAGCTTGGCGAAAAGCTGTATGGCAAACTTCCTGCGGTCCGGGAGGTGCGACATGGCAGATGACTGGACGCCCGCCATGGTCGAGGACCGGCTGGAGAGCGCCGCTGACGTGTATCGTTCCTTGCCCGGGGTCAGGCCGCAGGGCTACTTCAACGCCTGGCCGGAGTATTTCCACACGTTCGCGGATCAGGTCGGTCAGGAGCCGCAGATGCGCCGGCCCCGGCCGGGCCCGCGCCAAATCACAGAGGCCGAGGAGGTGATGCTGTGGCTGCGCTGGCTGGAAAGGGACGATGCCCGGATCGTCTGGCTGCGCGCGAACCATGTGGAATGGAAGAAGATCTGTTGGGAGGCTGGTCTCAGCCGTCCCGCGGTCAACCGACACTGGCGCTACGGCATCGCGCTGATCACCTGGCGGCTCTGGGGCCGCGTGCCATCGTCCAAACGGTCGAAGCGCTTCGTGATTGAAAACGCCAATAATCTGTCAAGGAAAATCATCCTGTGAGAAAATTTTCGGAGAGACACTGGCAGGGATTCACAGGACCGGGTTCAGCGGCTATCTATTGGCCATACTCGAAGAGGCGTGAGCGAGAGACGGGACACGGAACAGCGGACAGGCGAGCATCATAACCCATTGATATTGAACGGGTCCTTCCTGGCGGAAATCGTATACGGGGGGGCTCGGCGCGACGCTTTCCCAGTGACAGCCCCAAAACGACCCGTTTCGTTTCGCTTTGACCGCAAACCCCAATGAACGCAGGGCCTGACGGCCCGCCATACCTCGCCTGAAACGAAACGCGGGTCCGAGGCCATTTCGTTTTGGCCCGGCCACCGTTTCGTTTTGGCCCAACATCCGGAACCTCCGATGGACGTGATCGACCTGCCGCTCGGGCAGATCATTCCCTATGCGCGCAACCCGCGGCGCAACGAGAAGGCCGTGGCGACCGTAGCCGCCTCGATCGCGGAGTTCGGCTGGCGCCAGCCCATCGTCGTGGACGAGAACATGGTGGTGCTGGCCGGTCATACGCGGCTTGCGGCGGCGCGCCAGCTTGGGCTGGAGACCGCGCCGGTGCATGTCGCCAAGGGGCTGACGGACGCCCAGGCGCGGGCCTTCAGGATCATGGACAACCGCTCGAGCGAGAATGCGGAGTGGGACAACGATCTGTTGGGGCTCGAACTGGGCGATCTGCTGGAGGCCGAGTTCGACCTCGGGCTGACGGGCTTCACCGATGAGGAACTGGGCGCCCTGATGACCGGCCTGGCCGAGGACGGCACGGGGCCGCAGGAGGGCGAAGACGACGTACCGGAGACGCCGGAAGATCCGGTCAGCCGGCCCGGCGATCTCTGGATCCTCGGCAATCATCGGTTGCTCTGCGGCGACAGCACGGTGGCGACAGATGTCGAGCGGGTGCTGAACGGAGTGAAGCCACTCCTGATGTGCACGGATCCACCCTATGGGGTCGAATACGACCCCGGCTGGCGCAACAAGGCCGGGGCCGCCGCGACCAAACGCACCGGCAAGGTGCTGAACGATGATCGCGCAGACTGGCGCGAGGCCTGGGCGCTGTTTCCGGGCGATGTCGCCTATGTCTGGCATGGGGCATTGCACGCCAGGGAGGTGATCGAAAGCCTCGAGGTTTGTGGCTTCAGCCTCCGGTCGCAGATCATCTGGGCCAAGGACCGGCTCGTTCTCAGCCGAGGGGATTATCATTGGCAGCATGAGCCCTGCCAACCTGCAGGCACCTTGGTGCAGAAGGTTGTCGAACGCGGTGCAGGATCGAAGCCGGCGATGATTGCCGAGGTTCCGATCGAAACCCTGAGGGTCGGCGACTTTGTCGTATCGTACAACCCATACGAGAGCGTTGTCAGGCGCCGTGGTCGTACAATCACGCGATTCAGCGAACGCCAATTTGACGGATTTCTGCACACGATCGCAGCCGAAGGACGAGTGACGCGGGCGACGCCGGAGCACAGATTTTCCGTACGCTTCAATCCGGACGCTGCAACCAAGCAGGTTGTCTACCTGATGCGTCGAGGAAACTGGTGGCGGGTTGGCCGCGTGGCGCTCTTCAACTCGCGTGGCTTCGGTCTCGCCAGTCGACTAGCGGACAACAATGCCGAGGAAGCGTGGATCGTTTCCGTTCACGCAAATGCCATAGAAGCACAGTGCGCTGAACAGGTTTTGTCGTGCAAATATGGGATACCGACGACCCACTGGGAAGTTGACGTTTGGACAAGGCCGGACCGCATTCGTTCGTCCGAAATGATCGCAGGGATGTATGCCAGCCTTGATCTGGGTGCCCTTGCTGCAAGAGCCACTTTGCTTTTGCGTGACTATCGGATGGAGCGCCGACAGCCCTTCATCGTCGGTGGCCAACGTTTGATGTTCTCGAGAAAGGCAACGCGCCTTGTGCGAGCTTGCAACATTTTCCCTGAAATAATGCAGGTCCCTATGCCTCGATCAGATGGCGATGACTTTGATTGGGTGACCGTTACAGGAAATGACGCGACACCGTTCAGCGGCGGTGTCTATTCGATGGATGTGGAAAAGGACCATCACTACATCGCTGATGGTCTGGCGACACACAATTGTGCCTACGCTGTCAAAAAGACCGGCAAGGGCCATTGGGCCGGCGACCGCAAACAAACGACGCTCTGGCAGATCGCCAACAAGGATCAGGATGCCGAGACGATTCACGGGACGCAGAAACCCGTCGAATGCATGCGCCGGCCCATCCTGAACAACTCCAGCCCGGGCCAGGCGGTCTACGAGCCGTTCATGGGATCGGGCACCACTCTGATCGCGGCCGAGACGACAGGCCGGGTTTGCTACGGGATCGAACTGAACCCGGCCTATGTCGATGTCGCAGTGGAGCGGTGGCAGCAGTTCTCGGGGGAGCAGGCCGTGCTGGACAGCGACGGACGATCTTTCGAGGAAATCAGCAAAGGTCGTGAGGCGGTATGAAGCAATCGCGCGCCATGTCCCTGGCGGAGGCGCTGGCGAATGTCGTCGTGGGCTACGTTCTGGCGGTCGCGACGCAGATCGTCGTGTTCCCGTGGTTCGGGATCGAGACGGGGCTCGCGGAGCACATGACGATCGGTCTTGCTTTCGTAGGTGTATCGCTTGCGCGGGGATACCTGCTCCGGCGTCTGTTCGAGGCGGTCCGGATGCGTGGTGCACGATGAGACACCGGCGCCCGGTCCATGACCCTCGCTTCTGTTGACATCGTGCGCAGTATACCTTTTAGAAGAACTTTGCCTGCTTCGTTCTCTCGCGCGGGAGCCTTTTGGAGGAACTTGTTGATGAATTTTCCCAGAAACTTGCGCAGCTTTGCCTGTTCCGCCACCCTTATTTTCTCTCTATTTTTTATTGTGCCAAGCGCTGCAGTTGCACAGATGTTCGCTGGCTACGATAGTTTTTGCGGTCTTCCGGTAATTGTTCAGCCAACGCCCCAGCGCGCGGAAGCCACTTACAACTCGGCAGGGCAGCAAATCATTGTTCTCGACCCGTCTGTCTACAGTAATCAGACGGCGTCACGCATTTTCGCCATCGCGCACGAGTGTGCCCACCATAGAAATGGTCATACGTCCGGACTAGGCCCATTCAAGAGATTCCACGACAATGGAACGGCAGCACAAGAACGGGGTGCAGACTGTTGGGCAGCAGAACGTTTGGCATTGGCTGGATTAACGAGTGAAATCGAAAGGGCGATTAGAGACTTTGCCGATGAGCCGGACCAGCCATTCTGGAGTCCTTATCCTGAAGGCTACGAGCGCGCAGTGACTGTTTGGCTCTGTGCAAATCGAGCCGGAGCTAAGCTTCCACCATATGGTGACATTGTTGACGGAGTGTCGGACCAATCTGGTGATTCCTCTGATAACAAGCTTGTTGATGGAGATGATCCCTGTGCGCCAGCCAATCGGGAACGCTATTTTTTTATAGTTTGCGTTGACTAACCTGCTCCAGCGAATTCGCCTTCGCTGAAGGCGCTGTCGGTGATGCGCTTCAGAAGGCTCGCGTAAAGCTCAAGGGTGCCGACATGGCCCCAATTCACAGCGTCCGGGTCGAAGCCGAAATGGTCATCGCTCAGGCTCTGCAGGCGGGCGAGCATCTCGTCGATCTCGGCCTTCTTGCCGATGAAGGCGGCGAGCGCGGCTTCCTTGTTCCGGCGGGCCTTCTCGGCGCGCAGCTCGTGGCGGGGTGTGGTCTGAGGGTTCAGGCGGGGCATGGTCAGGCTCCTTCAGGTGCATCGTTTCGGTACAATCAGGTTCGCTCTGCCGGCGGCGCCTGGCCAGTATAATCGAAGCAATATCATGGCTTTATAAGCAAGCTCAGGATCATCAATGTCATCGGCCAGCCAGCCCCTCGGAGTGATCGCAAAGCTGCTGGATCTCTCCGAACGACGGGTCCAGCAGCTGAGCCGCGAGGGCGTGATCCCGAAAGCGACCCGGGGACAGTACGACCTGATCGGGTCGGTGCGCGGCTATGTCCGCTATCTGCGGGATCAGGCGGCGAAGGCGCAGGCCGGCGCCCCGGACTATGCCTCGGAGCGGGCGCGGTTCATCCGGGCCCGGGCGGATCTGGCGGAGATGGAGGCGGAGGAAAAGCGGGGCAGCATCATCGCGGCAGAGGATGTGGAGGCCGCCTGGATTGCGGTGCTGGCGCTCCTGCGCACCCGTCTTCTGGTGCTACCGGACCGGCTTGCGCCGCTCGCCCATGAACAATCAACGGTCGCAGACACCCGGAACCTGATCCGCGCCACCATCCGCGAGGTGCTCGATGATCTCGCGGATACCCATGTTGGACCAGAACAGACTGACATTGACGGGCAGCCCGATCCTGCGCCGGACGGTGACACGGGCGCTGCTGACGCTGCGACCGCCGCCGGAGCTGACGATCAGTGACTGGGCAGACGCGAACCGGCGGCTGA
>CAYGRI010000054.1:14200-17902 GCA_964352155.1 uncultured Maritimibacter sp.
GTATCAGCGTGGGATCATGGAAGCGATCTCGGATGCTGGCACCGTTTCCTTGGTGATCATGTCATCCAGCCAGGTGGGTAAGGCGCTGGCGCTGGATACGCCTATCCCAACGCCAACGGGTTGGACCACGATGGGGGACGCCCAGGTCGGCGATGTGGTTTTCGACGAGACTGGCGCGCCCTGCCGGGTGACTGCCGCCACCAACGTGATGATCGGTCGTCCCTGCTATCGGGTCCATTTCTCGGATGGCAGTTCGATCATTGCCGATGCCGATCATCTCTGGGCGGTGGAGTCTGACACGCCTGTGCGCGCGCAAGGCGCAGTGAGGGACCTGTTCCATGACGACCCATCGGATGGTCCTGACGACAAGGGAGATCGTTGAAACAGCACATTACTACGGGTCGAAGAAACGAAACCGCTACGCCATCCCGGTGGCCGGTGCGCTGCAATTGCCGGACAAGGATCTGCCTGTGCCGCCCTACGTTCTTGGTGTTTGGCTCGGCGACGGACACAGCTATGGGTCGCAGATTACGACGCACAGGGATGATCTGGAAATCGCGGACCACATCCGCGCCTGCGGCATGGATGTGGAGGTCAAGGCGAAGGACAAGCGGTTTTCGCACATCCTGACGCTAAAGCCGACCTTTCGTTGGCCGGATCAAATCTGCCACCGTGGTCACGACATGGATGTGCTGGGCCGTCATGGAAGCGGAAACTGCGGGGAATGTAGCCGCCAATTCACCGCGCGATACCAGCATGGTCGTCCGGTTGATCCTGTCCTGTCTGAGGCGAAACCGTTCAGTTTGCGCCTCCGGGAACTGGGCCTGACAAAGAACCGCAAAACACCGGCCACCGGCAAGCACATCCCGCCCGCGTATCTGCGGGCGTCGAAGGACCAGCGCCTGGCCCTTTTGCAGGGTTTGATGGACACCGACGGTTACATTGCTGAATGCGGCCGTTGTGAGTTCATCACGATCTACCCCCGTCTGGCCGATGGTTTTGGCGAATTACTGGCAACATTGGGGATCAAGTTCACCGCCGTTGCGAAGCAACCGAGCCTGGTCGTTGACGGCGTGCGGCGCCTTGGCAACCCGGCGACGCGGTTCTCGTTCATGATCTATGACGATACGCCGGTCTTCCGGCTGTTTCGAATGCGCGCGCGCCAGGTTTCGCGGAAAGGGCGGCGGACAACCGAAACCGAACGCCGCCGGATCGTTGCGGTGGAGCCGGTCGACAGCGTGCCGGTGCGCTGCATTCAGGTGGACAGCCCGAACCGGTTGTACCTGGCCGGCCGAACGATGATCCCGACGCACAACACTGAGATGGTCAACAATGCCGTCGGCTTTCACATCGACCAGGACCCTGCGCCGATCATGGTGGTGATGCCGACCGAGCGCGATGCGGAGACCTGGTCGAAGGACCGGTTCTCGCCGATGGCGCGGGATACGCCGTGTCTGCAGGGCAAGATCGCGGATCCGCGCTCACGGGACGGGAACAACAAGATCCTGCACAAGCGGTTTCCGGGCGGGCATCTGACCATCGTCGGCGCCAACGCGCCCTCGGGGCTCGCCAGCCGGCCGATCCGGTTGCTGCTGTGCGACGAGGTGGACCGCTATCCGTTCAGCGCGGGGGCCGAGGGCGACCCGGTCAACCTTGCGAAGAAGCGGACGGTGACGTTCTGGAACCGCAAGATCGTGCTGGTCTCCACGCCCACGAACCGGGGTGCGAGCCGGATCGAGACGGCCTACGCGGAGAGCGACCAGCGGCAATACCGGGTGCCGTGCCCGGAATGCGGGACCGAGCAGGTGCTGACCTGGCCGCAGGTCCACTGGGACAAGGCGCCCGACGGGACGCACCGGCCCGAGACCGCCCGGTATCACTGCAGCGATTGCGATGCGGCCTGGAAGGATGAGGCGCGGTGGGCTGCCGTCGGCAAGGGCCGATGGGTGGCAAACCAGCCCTTCACGGGCATCGCCGGGTTCCATCTGAACGAGATCTATTCGCCCTGGGTGCGGCTCGAGGCGATGGTGAAGGCCTTTCTGTCGGCCCGGGCCGGGGGCGATGAGGCGATGAAGACCTTCGTGAACACCTCATTGGGCGAGACCTGGGTCGAAAGCGGTGAGGCGCCGGACTGGCAGCGGCTGGCGGACCGGCGCGAGGCTTGGTCCGCGGGCACGGTGCCGGCGGGCGGGCTGTTCCTGACGGCTGGCGCCGATGTCCAGAAGGACCGGATCGAAGTGGATGTCTGGGCTTGGGGCAGGGGCCTCGAAAGCTGGCTGGTCGACCACCTCGTCCTCAACGGCGGTCCCGGTGATCCGGCCTGCTGGCAGCAACTGACGAACCTGCTCGGCCGGACATGGGTACATGCCGCCGGCCAGCCGATGACCCTTGCCCGGCTTGCCATCGACACCGGGTACGAAACCTCAGCCGTCTATGGCTGGTCGCGGCAGGTCGGCTTTGCGCAGGTGGCGCCGGTGAAGGGCGTCGAAGGGTTCAACCGGACCAGCCCTGTTACGGGGCCGACCTATGTGGACGCGACCATCGCGGGCAAGCGGCTCCGGCGCGGGGCCCGGCTGTGGACGATCGCCACCTCGACCTTCAAGGCCGAGACCTACCGCTTCCTGCGGCAGGACCGGCCGACACGGGAGGAACAGGAGGCTGGCGCGGTCTGTCCGCCCGGCACGATCCACCTGCCGGACTGGGCGGACGGCGAATGGCTGAAGCAGCTGACCGCCGAGCAGCTGGTGACGGTGCGCACCAAGCGCGGCTTCGCGCGGCTCGAATGGCAGAAACTGCGCGAGCGCAACGAGGCGCTCGACACGCGGGTCTACGCCCGCGCGGCTGCCTGGATCCTGGGAGCCGACCGCTGGCACGAGGCGCGGTGGGCCGACATGGAAGCCCAGCTGGGTGTCACGGCGCAGGACACGACAGATGCCGGGGCGGGCACTACCGCCCCTGTTTCACAGCGAACAGCGCCACGGCGGCGGACCGTGCGCTCAAGTTATATGAGGTGAGCCATGGCCACGGCCGCAGAACTCCGTGCCCGGCGCGATGCGTTAACGACGCAGCGGTCTTCCGGCGTGGCGCGGGTTAGCTATGACGGCAAGACCGTGGATTATCGCAGCGTCGCGGAGATCGACCGGGCCATCGAGGCGCTTGACCGCGAGATTGCGTCGGCGGAGGGGCGGCTGATCGTTCGACAAATCCGTGTGACGACGGCGAAGGGCCTCTGAACCATGGGCCTGTTCGATCGCTTTCGCCGTCAGCTTCCCGGCGGGCCTGCTGCCGTGTCCGCCCGCCTCGAAGGCGCGATGTCCAAACGTCGGCTCCGGGGATGGAACCCGCCACTGGAGAACATCAACGCGCTGGTGGCCTCGGGCGGGCCGCGTCTGCTGGCGCGCGCCCGGGAACTTGTGGTCACCAACGGCTATGCCGCCAATGCCTGCGAGGCTTTTGCCGCGAACCTTGTGGGCGACGGGATCAAGCCCTCGTCGCTGATCGGGGATGCGGACCTGCGCGACCGGGTCCAGCGGCTGTGGCTCGCCTGGACCGACGAAGCGGATGCCGACGGGCTGACCGATTTCTACGGTCTGCAGGCCATGGTGGCGCGCGAGATGTTCGTCGCGGGCGAGTGCTTCGTGCGGCTACGTCCGCGCCGGGCCGAGGATGGGTTGCTGGTGCCGCTGCAACTGCAGCTTCTGC
>CAYGRI010000054.1:17912-19930 GCA_964352155.1 uncultured Maritimibacter sp.
ACCGATCAGGGCGTGGTGATCCCGGAAACGGCGCGCGTCCCTGCCGCGGACGTGCTGCACATCTACCGGCCCATCGATGCGGGCCAGATCCGTGGGCTTCCGCATATCGCGCCGGCGATGGTCCGGCTGTTCCTGCTGGACCAGTATGACGATGCAGAACTCGACCGGAAGAAGACGGCGGCGATGTTCGCGGGGTTCATTACCAAGACCGCCCCGGAAGAGCCGATGATGGGCGAGGCCGAGGCGGATCTCGACGGCGCCGCCATCGCCAGCCTTGAGCCGGGCACCATGCAGGTGCTGCTGCCGGGGGAGGACGTGAAGTTCTCGTCGCCCGCCGACGTGGGTGGCGGCTACGAGGCGTTTCAATACCGGACGCTGCTGTCCATCGCGGCCTCGGTCGGGCTGCCGTACCACCTGGTGACGGGTGACGTCCGGCAGGCGAACTATTCGAGCCTGCGGGCTGAGCTGGTCGAGTTCCGGCGGCGCATCGGTCAGCTGCAACACGGGGTGATCGCGCATCAGTTGTGCCGCCCGATCTGGCGGCACTGGCTGGAGACCGCCGTGCTCTCGGGCGCGCTGGATCTCAGCGATCCCGTCGCGGCGCGGCCGGTGCAGTGGATTCCGCCGCGCTGGGACTGGGTCGATCCGCTGAAGGACATCCAGGCGCAGGTGCTGGCGATGGAGGCGGGCATCACCTCGCGTCGGAAGGTCGTCGAGGCCACCGGCTACGACGTCGAGGAAGTGGACCGCGAAAACGCGGCCGATGCGAAACGTGTCGCCGATCTTGGCCTCAGCTACCGCACCAGCCCCGGCGAGACGCAGGGCGCGCGGGCGACGCCGGTGAACCGACCCGATCCCGGCGAGGACACAGGCGACGGACCCGCGGCGACCGATCCCGCCACCGAAGAGGAGTAATGACATGGCAAGCTGGTACGAGATCCGCGCCCGGGGAACGGGGGCGGAAGTGGCGATCTATGACGAGATTGGGGCCTATGGGGTCTCAGCCAAGGGGTTCCTCGCCGAACTGGGCGCGTTGCCCGAAGGAACACCCATCGATCTGCGGCTGAACAGCCCGGGCGGATCGGTCTTCGACGCGGTCGCGATCTACAACGCACTCTCGCGACATGAAGGCACCGTGACGGTCTGGATCGACGGCATCGCGGCGTCGGCCGCGTCCTATGTCGCGATGGCGGGCGACGAGATCGTCATGCCGGAGAATGCCTTCCTGATGATCCACGATCCATCGGGGCTGGTGATGGGCACGGCGGGCGACATGCGCGCCATGGCCGGGGCCCTGGACAAGGTGAAGGGCAGCCTCGTCAGGGGATATGCGGCCAAATCCGGCAGGGCCGAGGACGAGGTTGCCGCGCTGATGGCGGCCGAGACCTGGTTCGACGCGGCCGATGCTCTGTCCCAGGGGTTCGCCGACCGGGTAGTCGAACCGGTCCGCATCGCCGCGCAGTTCGACATCGGCCGGTTCCGCAACGCGCCGCCCGACCTGGCCGAGGCGGTGGCGGCCGCAGAGCCGGAAACGGCTTCCGATGAAAATGGCCCGGGCACGGATCCTGAAGCCGGCAACACCACGGAAGACGATGACGAGCCTGCTCGCAACGCCGGGGAAACGGTTTCCGGCGATGGATCGGCCGCGCCCAAGGGGCATGTTGACGCCGCCGACATGCCCTCCGAAGACCCGGCCGCGGATCCGGGTGACCCGCAGCTCGATCCCGCGGCGATCCGCGCCGAAGCCATGGCCCATGCCCGCGCTGTCGTCGATCTCTGCCGCCTCGCGGGACTGCCGCAGATGGCCGGCCGGTTCCTCGAACAGGATGCCAGCCTCGACGATGTGCGCGCGGCGCTGCTGGCCGTGAAGGCCGAGGCTGAGCCCGAAATCGCAGCCCATCACTCGCAGCCCGGCCGGACCACGACGGCCCGCCCCTGGGGCGAAATCGTCGCCCGCACCTTCAGACTGAAAGGATGATCTCATGACCACGCTTGTCGAAGGCACACACCCGGGCGGC
>CAYGRI010000055.1:0-19840 GCA_964352155.1 uncultured Maritimibacter sp.
GCCCCCGGTCTTCGCCTTCGTCCGCCCTCCGGGCTGGGACGGCGCCGCGCCAGAGAAGAAAGCCGCCTTCGAAGAGTTGTGCGAGGCGCTGGGCGAGCAAGTGTTCGAGGTAGCCCTGCCCGCCGTCTTCGACGATGCGGCGGCGATCCGGCAGCGGATCAACTATGCCGAGATGGCGCGCTGCTATCACAGGTACATCCGCGCCGGGGATCAGCTTGGCCCGCCCACCCGGGCGGCGCTGGAAGAGGGCGCCACGATCCTCGCCAAAGACTATCTGGCCGCGCTGGACTGGCCGGGTGTCTACAATGCGCTGCTGAACGAGATCCTGAGCCGTTGCGACGCGATCCTGTGCCCTGCCGCCCCCGGCCCCGCGCCAGAGGGTCTTGGATCCACCGGCGATGCGATCTTCAACGGGCTGTGGACGCTTTGCGGCACCCCGGCGGTCACCGTGCCGCTGATGACAAGCGATGCGGGCCTGCCCATGGGTGTCCAGCTTGTGGGCCGGCGCGGAGACGACGGGCGCCTGCTGCGCACCGCCCGCTGGCTGTTTGAATGGGCCGATCAATGACCCGAAGGGACCCGGTGACATGAACAGACTGCTTGCCCTTTTCGCCTTCGCCATCCTGGCGGGCTTTCTTGGGATCCTGGCCTATAGCGTGCCCAGCCCGGATCTGATCATAGTGATCCTGATCACGGTGGCGCTGGTCGGCTATGACTTTGTGACCTCCAGCGGCAACAAGCCGGACTGACCGCCGGGCGATCTTGGGGCGAACCTGTCGAATGGCCGCAGGGCTGCGCCTCCGCCCTGGCCGCGCGCGGGCCATGCTCGCCGCCCTGGCCTTGGACCTTTCCTTTGCCCGGCGCCGCGACGGATCAAACGCGCCGCAAACCGGACCGGAGGCCAAGTCTGCGGCTCAGACCGGCGCCGGGGCCGATTGGCGCAGCGCCCCGTACAGACCTGTTTGACGAACCGCCGGGCTTGGTTCAATCCGGGGATGGCCGAGTCGGCAGCGACAGCCCCGGCCCGCAGATCACGCAGCGCCGAACAGGAAGGTCAGCCATGCCGCTTCAAATGAACCAAGAGGTCATTATCACCTGCGCCATCACCGGATCCGGCGGCAGTCAGGATCGCAGCCCGCATGTCCCGCGCAGCCCGAAACAGATCGCCGACAGCGCGATCGTGGCGGCCAGGGCGGGCGCGGCGATTGTCCATTGCCACGTGCGCGACCCCGAAAGCGGAAAACCCGCCCGCGACCTCAGGCTGTACCGCGAAGTGACAGAGCGAATCCGCGATGCCTCTGTCGATGTGGTGCTGAATCTGACCGCCGGCATGGGCGGCGACCTGATGCTGGGCGCCCCGTCGGCCCCGCTGCCGCTGCACAGCGCAACCGACATGATCAGTGCCGAGGCACGCGTGGCCCATGTCGCCGACTGCCTGCCAGAGATTTGCACGCTCGATTGCGGCACGATGAACTTCGCCGAGGCGGATTACGTCATGGTCAACACCCCCGGCATGCTGGACGAGATGGGCCGGATGATGACCGAGCTGGGTGTGAAACCCGAGATCGAGGCCTTTGACACCGGCCATCTGTGGCTGGCCAAGACGATGGTGGAGCGTGGCATCCTGGACAACCCCGCGCTGGTGCAATTGTGCATGGGGGTGCCCTGGGGCGCGCCGGACGACCTGAACACCTTCATGGCGATGGTCAACAATGTCCCGCAGGACTGGACGTGGTCGGCCTTTTCCATCGGGCGTCACCAGATGCCCTATGTCGCTGCCGCGGTTCTGGCGGGGGGCAATGTGCGCGTCGGGCTCGAAGACAACCTGTGGCTCGCCAAGGGCCAGCTTGCCACCAACGCACAACTGGTGGAGCGGGCCGTGACCATCATCGAAAACCTGGGCGCCTCTGTGCTGGGGCCGGACGCGGCGCGCGCCAGGCTCGGCCTGACCAAACGGGCGCCGGCGTGAACCTCGGGCTGACCGGCGCCCGCGTTCTGATCACCGCCGGCGGATCCGGCATCGGGGCCGCCCTGCTGCGCCGGTTTCACGCCGAAGGGGCGCGGGTCGCGATCTGCGACATCGACGGCACCGCCCTGGCGCGGCAGGCGCAGGCCTTCCCCGACATCCTCGCGATGCAGGCCGATGTGACGGACGAGGTGCAGATGCAGGCGCTGTTCGACCGGCTGGAGGGTGACTGGGGCGGGATCGACGTTCTGTGCGCCAATGCGGGCACCGGCGGCCCTGCGGGCGCCATCGAAACCCTGCGGCTGGCGGAGTGGCGCGCCTGCCTGTCCGCGAATCTCGACGGCGCCTTCCTGACCTGCCGCTGGGCCGCGCCCCATATGAAGGCGCAGGGTCAGGGCAGGATCCTGCTCACTTCCTCGACCGCCGGGCTGTTTGGCTATCCCTATCGCAGCCCCTATGCGACCGCGAAATGGGGGGTGATCGGCCTGATGAACACCCTCGCGATGGAGCTTGGCCCATTCGGCATCCGGGTGAACGCGCTGTGCCCCGGCGCCGTCAGCGGCGACCGGATGGACCGCGTGGTCGCCAACGAAGCCACCGCCCGCGGCGTGACAGAACAGGAGATCCGCGAGATCTATGTGCGCGGCGTATCTATGAAAACCTGGGTCACCGCCGAAGAGGTCGCCGATACCGCCCTGTTCCTCGCCTCGACCGCCGGATCGAAGATTTCCGGGCAGGCGATCGCGGTGGATGGCAACACCGAAACCCTCAACGCCTGAGGCACACCGAACCGGCGATCTTCCCCGACCACCGGCGCCAAAATCGGCACCGGCGGCCCGGCCGGTGTGGCGCCGGACCGACACTTGTAGAATTTGCTTACAATTGTCACATCAGCGCAGCTATCTTGCGGCAGGGACCACGGACAATGTGGACCGATGAAAGCGATACAGGGAGCTACCATGACCTCGACCATCCGCACCAAGGCACGGGACGGACTTAGCAGACGCTCGTTCCTCAAAACCACAGCAGCCGTCGGCGCCGGAACTCTGCTGTTGCCGCGCACGGCACGGGCACAACAGAAACGCGGCGGCAGCTTTCGCGTCGCGATGGGCCACGGATCGACCAGCGACACGCTGAACCCCGGTCTTTGGGAAAACGACTTTGTGATCAGCTTGGGCTACGCCTATTGCGGCTATCTGACCGGTGTCGCCCGCGACGGGTCGCTGGAACCGCAGGTCGCCGAAAGCTGGGAAGCCTCTGCCGATGCCGCCACCTGGCGGTTCAAGATTCGCTCTGGCGTGACCTTTCATTCCGGCCGCAGCGTCACTGCGGACGACGTGATCGCCTCGATCAATTTCCACCGGTCCGAGGATTCCACCTCTGCCGCCAAGCCGCTGGTTGCCGGGATCACCGACATCACCGCCGATGGCGACACGGTGGTCTTCACGCTGGAGGGCGGCAATGCCGACTTCCCGTTCACCTTCACCGACTATCACCTGGCGATTGCGCCCAAAAGCGACGAAGGCGGCATCGACTGGCAGTCGGGCGATGGCTGCGGTCCCTACAAGCTGATGGAATTCGAGCCGGGCATCCGCGTCAAGGTGATCAAGAACGAGAACGACTGGGATCCCAACCGCGGCTTCTTTGACGAGATCGAAGTGCTTTCGGTTGTCGATGCCAACGCCCGGACCACCGCGCTGGTGACCGGCGACGTGAACCTGATCGACCGTCTCGACCTGAAAACGGTTGGCCTGATGGGCCGCAACCCTGCCGTTTCGGTGCATTCGGTGGCCGGGAACCAGCATTACACCTTCCCGATGGCCTCCAACACCTCGCCGTTCTCCGACAACAACATCCGCCGCGCGCTGAAATACGCGGTGAACCGGGAAGAGATGATCGAAAAGACGCTGTTCGGCTATGGATCGTTGGGCAACGACCATCCGATCGGCCAGGGCCAGCGGTTCTTCAACACCGAGCTGGCGCAAACCAGCTATGATCCCGACCGCGCCAAGTTCTTCCTCAAAGAGGCCGGTCTTCCCAGCCTCGAGGTCGTCCTGTCGGCGGCCGATGCGGCCTTTGCCGGCGCCGTGGATGCCTCCGTTCTATACCAGAACTCCGCCAAATCCGCCGGGATCGACATCACCGTGAACCGGGTGCCGAACGATGGCTACTGGTCGGATGTCTGGCTGAAGCATCCCTGGTGCGTGTCCTACTGGGGCGGTCGCCCGACCGAGGATGCCATGTTCGCCACCGCCTATTCCTCTGGGGCGGCCTGGAACGAATCGCATTGGGAGAACGCGCGCTTCAACGAGCTGCTCATCGCCGCCCGTTCCGAGCTGGACGAGGCCAAGCGGCGCGAGATGTACTACGAGATGCAGCTGATCCTGAACGAGGACGGCGGCTCGGTCATTCCGATGTTCGCCAACTACGTCTTCGCGACCAATGGCGACATTGATTTCGGCGGCGACAGCTTCTCGTCCCATTGGGACAAGGACGGACACCGCTGGTGGGAACGCTGGTCGTTCGCCTAAGTATTCTTCCGCGCGCGGCCCTCACCGCCGCGCGCGGATCCCTTTCCGGGCACCGATCCCTTTCCGGGCACGGGCGCTTTTGCCCCCCGTCGCGGCACCGCATCCTAGACCTGCGTGTCGGTGAAGGCCTGCAACAGCTCGCCCACCAGCGGGTTGGGGAACCGGCGCTGCAGCGTCACGGCGCAAAACGCCTCTGCGATCCCGTCCAGCCGGACGAGTTCCACCAGACGCCCCGTGGCCAGTTCGTCCCGCACCACGATGGGCGGAATCACGGCCAGCCCCGCATCCGCCCGCGCCAACAGCCGCAGCATCGCCATATCGTCGGCCTCTGCCGCGATGGTCGGCACGATGCCCAGCCGTTCCACCAACGCGTCAAACGCCGCCCTGAGGCTGGATTCCGGCGTTGGCATTATCAAGGGCTCGGCCACCAGCAGTTTCGGCAGCGACAGCCCGGCCAAAGGGGCGCGGGCCGCCGTTCCGATCAGGCTGACCGGCTGCTGCGACAGGCTGTGCACCAGATAGGGGCTGGCGGCATCCCGCGCGGGGATAAGGTTGGTCAGCACCACATCCAGTGACAGCGCCTCGAGCGCGCGCAACAGCTCTGCCTGCGCGCCGGAGCGCAGCACAACCTCTACATCCGGGCGACCGATCAGCGGCTGCAGAAAGCCGATCTGAAAGTTGCGCGACAGGGTTGCCATGGCGCCCACCCGCAGCGCACGGCGGGCGCGCCCGGCTTCGCGCAGGGTGGCGGTCAGATCCTCGGCGGTGCGAAAGATCGCCTCGGCATGGTCCAGCGCGATCCGGCCCGCCTCTGTCAGGACCAGACCGCGCCCGCGCCGGTCAAACAGGGCGTGGTCCAGCGACGCCTCCAACGCCTTGATCTGAGTGGACAAAGCCGATTGCGACAGGTTCAGCGCCCGCGCGGCGCCAGTCAGCGTGCCATCCCGCGCCACGGCACGGAACAAGCGAAGATGGTGAAGGTTGAGTGACATGACTCTTCCATAAAACAGAACGTTTATGTGCATAATATGTATTTTCTTTAAGCTTTGCCAAGCGCTATCTCCCCCCTCACGCCTTCACGCCACGGGAGTTACCGCGTATGTCCGAGTCCTTGCCCCTGACCCTGTTTGCCCCACTGCTTTTGGCGGCTGCCGCGTTGTTTGCGTTCTCGCGTCCGGGGTCCCGCCCTGCCGAAGTGCCGCGCCTGTCCGAGATGGCCGCCCTGGCCGCGATGGCGCTGAGCGGGCTTGGCATCCTGCAGCTTCTGATCGACAGCCCCGCGCAAGTGACGCTGTTCGGCGGGGCGGGGGTGTTTGCCCTGCGGCTTGACGTGCTCAGCGCCACGATGACGCTGCTTGTGGGTTTTATCGGCTGGGTCGTGATGCGCTATGCCCGGACCTATGTGGATGGCGAGGCGCGCGAGGGCACGTTTCACGGGCTGATGCTGGCCACCCTCGCCGCCGTTCTGCTGCTGGTCCAGTCGGGCAGCCTTGCGACGCTCATCCTGGCCTTCCTGGGGGTCGGGCTCGGCCTGCGCAAGCTGCTGTTGTTCTACGCAGAGCGGGCCGCGGCCCGGCGGGCGGCGGCCAAGTTCTCGCTGGTCTGGCACGCGGGCGACGCGGCGCTGATCCTTGCGGCGGGGCTGCTGTATTCGGCCTTCGGCACGGCGGATCTGGCGCAGATCTCGGCCGTTGGCGCAGCCGGACTGCCAGTGGCCGCGCATCTGGCGGTCGCCTTGCTGGTCCTGGCCGCCGTGCTGAAAACCGCCGCCTTCCCGCTGCATGGCTGGCTGACCGAAGTAATGGAGGCGCCGACCCCCGTCTCGGCCCTGCTGCACGCGGGCATCATCAATGCGGGCGGCTTCCTGCTGATCCGCATGGCGGATCTGCTGCAGGCGAGCCCCGGCGCCATGGCCGCGCTGGTGATGATCGGCGGCTTGACGGCGCTGTTCGGCGCGGTGGTCATGCTGACGCAAAGCGCGGTCAAGACGGCGCTGGCCTGGTCCACCGTGGCGCAGATGGGCTTTCTGCTGCTGCAATGCGGTCTTGGCCTGTGGCCGCTGGCGCTTTTGCACATCGTCGCCCACTCGCTGTACAAGGCGCATGCCTTCCTCGCCTCGGGCGGCGCCGTGGCCGCCGTGGCGGGCCTGCGCCGGCCCGGCCCGATCGCCGTCCCCAGCCTCGGGGCGGTGATGAAATCCTTCGCTCTGGCCCTGGCGCTGTACGGCGCCGTCGCCCTCGCCTTCACCTTTGTCGCCGGGCCGAAATCGGCGCAGGCGCTGGCGCTGGGCGCGATGCTGATCTTTGGGGTCGCCTATCTTGTGGCGCAAGGCCTGGCAGATGCCGCCCCGGCAGAGCTGACACGCCGCACGGCCCTGGCCTCGCTAGGCGCCGCGCTGGGCTATTTTGCCTTTCAGCAAGCCGCCACCCTGCTGTGGGGGCCTGTCCTGCCGTCCACACCTGTGGCCGGGCCGCTGGAATGGGCGCTGATCGTCCTGGCGGTGCTGTCCTTTGGCCTTGTCGCCGTGGCGCAGGCGCTGTTCCCCCTTTGGGCGCATCACCCGGCGACCGCTGGCTTGCGGGTGCATCTTGCCAATGGCCTGTACCTGAATGCGCTGCTCGACCGCCTGATCGGCGGGTTCCGGGCCACGAAATCCAACTGAACCGAGGAAGCGCGCATGTTCATGAAGCACAATCATATCGCCCCGGCCCGGATCTCTGGCCTGCTGGAGGCCGCAGAAGCCGCCGTTCGCGCCATTCCTCCCGCCTTCCCGCTGGATGCGACGGTCGCGGTGAACCCCTTCCTGGGGCAGACCGGCGAAGACCTCGCCACCGCCGCCGCGCGGATGGCACGAGTGGCCGGGGTGGCCCTGGCCCAGCCGCGCAGCGCCTATACCGACCGGATCAAGGCGGGCCGGATCTCGGACGATGACCTGGCCGCCGCCCTGCTGGCGCATCCGTCGCCGATGAAGCCGCGCGACCTTGAGCTGCTGAAGGCCAAGGCCGCCTGGGACAGCGCCGCCCCCCGCGCCCTGCCCACCGCCGCCGATCTGGCGTCAGGCGCCACCGGCACCGACTGGCCCTCGGTGATCGAGCGGAGCATCGGGCTGTGGGCCGCCGGGCATTTCGACCAGGGTCAGGCGCTTTGGGCGCCGGCGCCGGGGCGGGGCGCCTATGTCGCCTGGCGGGCTTGGGCCAGCCGCGATCTGACGCCCGAGATCGCCGGGCTGACCGGCTTTTGCGCCCATGTCGCCGATGCGCCCGACACGCCCGAGCGGGCGATTTTGCGCGCAGTCGAACGGCTGGGGCTGGTTGAGGAAGCTGCGGAAACCGCGTTTCACCGGCTGCTGATGGATCTGGGCGGCTGGGCGCAGCATGCCCGCTGGCTGCTGTGGCAGGCGGAACTGGCGGGCGGCACGGACAACACGCTGGCCGACATGCTCGCGATTCGGCTGGTCTGGGAAGAGGCGCTGCTGGCCCATGTGCCGCAGATCGCCGCGCCCTGGGCCGAGACGGTGGCCGCCCATGCCGCGCCGCTTGCGCCCTCGCCCGACCAAGTGATCGACGCGATCCTGCAGGACGCCGCCGAGCGCGCGCATCAGCGGTTCCTGAGCGCCGCCCTGACCGCACCGGCCGCCGCGCCCGCCCGGCCCGCCGTGCAGGCCGCCTTTTGCATCGACGTCCGGTCAGAGGTGTTCCGGCGCGCCTTCGAAAGCCAGGATCCCGCCATCGAGACCCTTGGCTTTGCCGGGTTCTTCGGCCTGCCGATTGCGCATAAGTCGGAAGGCTCCGATCTGGTACAGACCCATCTGCCGGTGCTGCTGACCCCGGCGCTGACCTCCACCAACCACGGCACGGCGAAACAGGAACAGCACAACCGGATCTCTGCCCGCGCCACCCGGGCCTGGGGCCGGTTCCGACAGGCCGCCGTATCGTCCTTTGCCTTTGTCGAGGCGGCGGGGCTGTTCTATGGCGCCAAGCTGGTCAAGGATGCGCTGGGCATGCCCGGAACGCCCGCGCTCGCCGCCCCGGCGCCGCGCATCGAGGGCGGCCTGTCGGCAGAGGCCAAGGCAGACACCGCCGCCAAGGTGCTGAACGCCATGAGCCTGACCAAGAACCACGCCCGTGTCATCCTGCTGCTTGGGCATGGCGCGAATGTCACCAACAACCCGCATCAAAGCGCCTATCACTGCGGCGCCTGCGGGGGGCAGACGGGCGAAGTCTCTGCCCGGCTGCTGGCCAGCCTGCTGAACGATCCCGAAACCCGGGCGGGTCTGCCGGCGCATGGTCTGACCCTGCCCGAGGACACGATCTTTGTCGCTGGTCTGCATGGCACGACCACCGACGAGATCACCTTGTACGAGGATGATCCGGCCCCGGGTCACAGCCAGGACATGGCGCAGATCCGCAGCTGGCTTGTCGGCGCCGGGGCCCAGACGCGGACCGAGCGGGCGCTGCGGCTGCCGGGTTCCAAGGCAGATACGATCGGCGTACGGGCGCTGAACTGGGCCGAGGTGCGGCCTGAATGGGGGCTTGCGGGCTGTGCGGCCTTTGTGGCGGCGCCGCGCTCTGTCACGGCGGGTGCGAATCTGGGCGGCCGGGCCTTCCTGCACAGCTATGACTGGCAGGACGACGCGGGCTTTGCCACGCTGGAACTGATCCTGACCGCGCCGGTCGTGGTGGCGAGCTGGATCAGCCTGCAATACTACGGCTCTGCCGTGGCGCCTGCGGCCTTCGGGGGGGGCAACAAGCTGATCCACAACGTGGTGGGCGGCATCGGGGTCGTCGAGGGCAACGGCGGCAAGCTGCGCCCCGGCCTGCCCTGGCAGGCGGTCCATGATGGCACAGGGCTGGCGCATGACCCGCTGCGGCTGACCGTGATGATCGAGGCCCCGCAAGAGGCGATCACCGACGTCCTGGACCGGCACCCCGGAGTGCGCGCGCTGTTCGACAACGGCTGGTTGCACCTTCTGGCGCTCCAGGACGGGCAGATCCACGCGCGGTACCGGCCCGGCCTGGACTGGGCCGAGGCGCCCGCCCCCGGATACCTCGCCTGACCCGGAACGCGGGGGGCCACCCGGCCCTCCGCGCCTCCGTCCGATCAAACACGGCCGGTTCGCTTTGCGCGGTTGATCGCGAGCCCCGCTCGAGGCACGCCCCCGGCGAAGTGAGATGTTGGTTCGGGCTTTTGGAGCATGGTCGAGCGAGTGGTTTCAGCCACTTCGTCCGGCGCATCCGCCGCGCCCCATGACGCGGTCGTGGCAGAGGCAAACCCCGCGCACCCGCGTCAGGCCAGTTCCGTCACAAGCTGATCTGTCGTCACCTGCCGGCAATAGCCCTTGATCGCCCGGATGGACGCCGCCTGACGCTCTGCCGTGAAGGTCGCGCAGGCGTCCGTCACCTGGGTCACCAGATAGCCCAGATCGCAGGCATCGCGGATCGCGCTTTCCACGCATTGGTCGGTCAGAACACCGGAAATCACCAACTGCTGCACGCCAAGGTTCCGCAGGATATAGTCGATATTGGTCGACACAAAGACACTGGACGAGGATTTGGGCAGCACGATTTCATCCTCCCCCGGCGCGATCTGGTCCACCACCTTGCCGTCCCACGACCCCTTGGGCACGTTGAACCCGGTGATCTTGTAGTCCAGGCTCCGGTCGCGGCCATCGCGGGTCAGGCTTTCGATGGTGGTGTACATGACCTCGACCCCCGCCGCCCGGCAGGCCAGTTGCAGCCGCCGCATCCTTGGCAGAACCGCCTCGTGCATCTCTGCCAGAAACGGCTCTTTCTTTTCGGCAAGCTCGGCGGCGGACATCTCTGCCCATTCCGCCCCGTCGGCGTGACACGAGAAGTTCTGGACATCCACGAACAACAGCGCTGCGCGGGTGGGCACCAGCGGGATGTCACGCGATGTCGTCGACAAAAACGGGCCGGTCATGTTTACTCCAGTTCCAGAAGGGCGGTGCAGAGGATCTCTGCCATTGTCGCGACACCGGCGGCGTCGCGCAGGTAGTCGTTGCGCACCTCGATCAGCACATGGGGAATGCCGCGCGCCTCGCCATGCACTGGGATGGTGTAGTCCGACTCATCCTCGATCTCATAGGGCATGTTGAGCCCCAGCGGGGCCGCGCGCGGGTCCTGAGCCAAAGCCCGTGCCAGACCGTCGCCAACACGGTTGGGGCGGCGCCAGAGCAACCCGATGGGCCAGGGCCGGGGGGCCGCATCCAGGGCTCGTTGCCGGTCATAGCTGTGGACCGCGATCAGCGCCTCCAGCCCCCGGTCGCATTCGGCGGCGACCGCGGCGTGGAATGGCGCGTGAATCTCGTCCCACCGCCGCCGACGCGCGGCCTCTGTCAGGCTGGTATTGCCGCCGACGCGGGTGACATCCGTCGTTTCGGGCACAAGATCGGGCGCCTCCCACGGGCGGTTGCAATCGATCACGATCCGGCTGTAGCGCTGCGCGATCAGTCCCGCCCCCAGCCGGTCGGCCATCGCCCGCCCCAGTTCGAGCGCGCCGATGTCCCAGCCGATATGGCGGTCGATCTCTCCGGCCGGAAGGCACAGATCCCCCAGCGCCTGCGGGATCGCGCGCCCCGCATGTTCGACGGTCAACAGCCAGCGGCGCGCCCCGGCCCGGCGCCCCACTGGATCGGGATCGGCAGCCTGCAATAGCCGGGCTGTCCCGGTGTGATCTGATGGCAATTCGCGTTGCATTTGCAACCAAGTGTTCACAACATGATTGGCAACGGCAAGGAGATGTTTGCGATGCCCCCCAGATTGACCATGGCCTGTACCAGCGACTTTTCCGGCCTTGTGCGCGGCAAGGGCTTTGCGACCTCGGATCTGGACAAGAAGGTCGCGGGCGGCATCGGCTGGACCCCGACGAATGTGCAGATCACCTGCTTCGACAGCATCGCCGAGTCTGTCTATGGCGCACTGGGCGATCTGGTTCTGCGGCCCGATCCCGAATCGCTGGTGAACGCCGGGCTGCCGGACGGGCGCCTGATGTCATTCCTGCTTGGCGACATCGAGGATCTGCAGGGCCGCCCCTGGGAATGCTGCACCCGCCATATCCTCAAGGCCGCGCTGGCGGATCTGAAGGCGGCCTGCGGGCTGGAATTGCGCGCCACATTCGAGCATGAGTTCATGATGCCCGGCGGGCGTGGCACCCGGGGCTTCTCGCTGGACGGCTTTCTGGAACGTCAGGATTTCGCCGAGGCGTTGTTTGCCGCGCTGGCACAGGCCGACATCGCCCCGGACAGCTTTCTGCGAGAATACGGGCCGGACCAGATGGAGATCACCCTGCCCCCCCGCGATGCCCTGGGCGCCGCCGATGACGCCACGATCCTGCGAGAGATCACCCGCGCCGTGGCCCGCTCGATGCAGCTGCGGGCGACGTTCTCGCCGCTTTGCGCCTCGGATGTGGTGGGCAACGGGGTGCATGTCCACCTCAGCCTGTGGGAGGCGGACGGCACCCCCGTCACCCATGCCCCCGAGGGGCAGGACGGGCTGTCGGGCGCCGCCTCTGCCTTCGTCGCGGGGATTTTGCGACACGCCAATGCGGTGACAGCGCTGACAGCGCCCAGCGCGGTGTCGTATCAGCGGCTGGTGCCGCATCGGTGGAGCGCGGCGTTCAACAACCTTGGCGCCCAGGACCGGGAGGCCGCGATCCGCATCTGTCCGGTCAGCGCGACAACGCCAGAGGCCCGCGCGCGCCAGTTCAACGTCGAATTTCGCGCCGCCGATGCGGCCGCCAGCCCCTATCTGGCGCTGGCCGCCCTGGTTATCGCCGGGACCATCGGCCTCCGCGAGGGGCTGGCGGCCTCGCCCGCAACCGTCGAAGACCTCAGCCTGCTGTCGCCCGCGGATCTTGCAGCGCGTGGCTTCAAACGCCTGCCCGAAGATCTGGGCGCCGCCATCGCCGCCCTGCAAGCCGACACCGTGTTCCGGAAGGCTTTGCCAGAGCGCATGCCCGATATTTACGCGGCCCACAAAATGGGCGAGCTCGCTTATCTGGACGGCATGACCCAGGCGCAGGTCTTCGAGGCCTATGCTACGACGTATTGACTCACGCTTCGTATGGGCAAAAATGCGCTATGCGAATAAATGTTCGCTATCAGAACAGGGAGACGTCACGATGAACCGGGAACACCTTCTTCGCTCCATGGCCGCGCGCAATCCGCTGAGCACGCCGATGCAGCATTCCTCTGCCCGCCGAAAATTCCTGAAAGGTGTCGCCGCCGGTGTCGCCGCCGCCAGCGTTCCGTCCATGGCCGCCGCCCAGTCGCGCCCCCTGTCCCTGCTGACCTGGGACGCCTATGCCGACCCGAACCTGCTGGCCCTGTGGCGCGAGACCACCGGGGTCGATGTCCGCTATGAAATCCACATCTCGGACCCCACGTCGGTCAACCGGCTGCGCGCGGGCGAGACGTCGGTGTGGGATTTCATCAACGTCAACAACCCCTGGGCGCGCAATGTGATGTGGCCCGCCGGGCTGATCAAGGACCTGCCGCAGGACCGCTTTGCCCCGCTGTACGCGCAGATGAAGGACAAGTTCGCCATGCCCTACAAATGGGCGATGAGCGAGGATGAGGAACATCTGCTGGGCATCGTGCAGCGCTACGAGACCTTCGATTTCGTCATCAACCAGGATGTGATCTCTCCGGCGATGGCCAAGGACGAGGGCTGGGATCTGTTCAACAACCCCGACTTCGCCGGGCGCTACGGCATCCTGGCCTATGAAGACTGGAACGTGATGGACATCTGCATGGGCGCGGGCGTGCATCCGTTCAAGATGAAGACCGACGACGAGGTCGCGAAGTTCGAGGAGACCTGCTACAAGTGGATCGAGAACGCCGCGCTGATCACCACGGATTTCGTGCAGTTGAACCTCGCGATCCTGAACGGCGAGATCGACCTGTATTTCACCGGCGGCACCTATACCACCGCCGCCGCCCGGCTGGAGGGCGTGCAGGAGCTTTATGCGATCACCCCCAACAGCGGCCCCGCCGACGGCAAGGGCGGGATCAACTGGATCGAGCTGAACTCGGCCGTGAACAACCCCGATTTCAACGAAGCCGCGTTTGACTGGCTGGAATGGATCACCACCCCCGACGCCGCCGAGATGGTGGCCCGCGGCAACGGCAACCTGCAACCGGTGAGCCAGATGTCCCAGCCCGAACTGTTCAGCCGCTTCTCGGCAGACGAACTGGCCGCGATCCAGTGGGATGAGTTCGACGAGCGCATCGCCAATGCGGTCGAGTTCGACATCGTTCCCGACTACGATCGCCTGTACGACATCTACTCAGCCGCCATGCGCTCGCGGGGCTGACATGGCCGCCGACGGCGCCGAAACCGACGTCCGGCCAGTGATCCTGTCGCTGGCCGGTCTCACCAAGACCTTTGGCGACACCCAGGCGGTTGCGGGCGTGTCGCTGGACATCCCCGAAGGGGAGTTCCTGACCATCGTCGGCCCGTCGGGCAGCGGCAAATCCACCCTGGTCCGGCTACTCGCGGGGCTCGAGGCGCCGACCAGCGGCACGCTGTCCCTGCGCGGCAAAGACATCACGGCGATCCCGGCGAATCGGCGCCCGACCACGCTGGTGTTCCAGTCGCTGGCCCTGTTCGATCACAAGAGCGTCGGCCAGAACATCGAATTCGCCATGAAGATGCGCGGCACCAAGCCCGCCAAACGCCGCGAACGCGCGTTGGAATTGCTGCGCCTCGTACGGCTGCCCGAAAGCTATTACGACCGCAGCGCGACCCAGTGTTCCGGCGGTGAACGCCAGCGGGTGGCGCTGGCCCGGGCCTTTGCCTCCGACCCCGACATCCTGTTCTTTGACGAGCCGCTGTCGGCCATCGACTATCGCCTGCGCAAGACGCTGGAGGTCGAACTGAAGGATCTGCACCAGCGCACCGGGCGCACCTTTGTCTACATCACCCACAGCCTCGAAGAGGCAATGGCGATGTCCGACCGGATCGCTATCATGCGTGACGGGGCGATCATCCAGATCGGCACCCCGGCCGAGATCTACAACCGCCCCGCCAACCGCTTTGTCGCCAGCTTCATGGGCGAGGTGAACATCCTCGCCGTCAGCGGCCCCTCGGGCACGCGGGTGTTCGAGGATTTCGCCGCTCCCGCGCCTGTCGCCTCGGGCAATTTCGCCATCGTCCGGCCAGAGGCGCTGCAACCTGGCGGTGGCGAGATCGGCGCGGTGTTCACGGTCGACCAGCGGCTGATGCTGGGGTCGCGCACGCAGCTGATCCTCAAGGCGCCCTCGGGGGCGAATTTCGTGTCAGAGATCGGCGGCTCGGCCGAGGAATTCACCCCCGGCACCACGCACCGCTTCGGCTTTGCAGTCGCCGACGCGGCCTGGGTCGACGAATGAGCGCGCCCAGATCCCCCGGCCCCTGGTTCGCGGCGCCGGTTGCGCTGTTCCTGCTGGCCTGCTTTGCGCTGCCCATCGTGATCGTGACCTGGTACAGCCTGATGCCCGGGCGCACGTTCGATCTGACCGGCGACCTGACGCTGCAGAATTACCGCGCCGCCGTCACCGAAGGTTATGCCCGCCCGATGATGTGGTCGCTGCTGGGCGCCGGGATCACCACGCTTGTGACAGCCGTTCTAGCCTGGCCCAGCGCGGTGATCCTGCATCGCTATGCCGGCCGATGGGCCAGCGTCGTCTCTGCCCTGATCGCCCTGCCGATCTTCATTTCCGAAAGCGTGCGGCTGTTCGGCCTGTCGGTCTTCATGATGCCGCGCGGCGGCATTCTGGCGGGGTCGCTGAACGCGCTGTTCGGGCTGCAGATCGGATCCATTCTGAACACCTGGGGCGCGGCTTTGGTCGGGATGATCTATGTCCACCTGCCGTTCATGATGTTCCCGCTGCTGCTGGGGATCAGCCTGATCCCCAGCGACCGGATCGAGGCGGCCCGCGACCTGGGCGCCAATCGCTGGCAGGTGTTCTGCGAGGTCGAGCTGCCCCTGGCCGCCCCCGGCCTGATGATCGGTGCGCTGCTGACCTTTGTGCTGTCGCTGGGCGCCAATGCCGAGGCCGCGATCCTTGGGGGCCGTGCCGTGACGGTCATCACCACCGCGATAGAGCAACGGTTCAACTATGCCCAGGACTGGCCGATGGGCGCCGCGCTGACCGTCGTGGTGATCGCGATCACCTCTGCCATCGTCCTGCCGGTGCTGGCGCGGCTCGACCTGAACAAGCTGACGAAGCGATGAGACCTGGCCGCTCTGTCTCTGCCCTGCGGACGCTTTGGATCGTGGCGATCCTGGCGTTTCTGTACATCCCCATCGTCTCTGTCATCCTTGCCTCGCTGGCCAACACTCGCTACATGCGCTTTCCCCACCGGGTCTGGACGCTTCAGGCATATCGCGATGCGCTGGGGTCCTATGACACCTGGCAGCTGCACACGATCTCTTTCAGCATCGCGCTGTCGGTGGTCGTGATCTCTGTCATTCTGGGCACACTGGGGGCGGTCGCCTTTGCCCGCTACGACTGGCGCGGACGCGGGCTGTTCCAGCGGCTTCTGGTGCTGCCGATCTTCTTTCCGCAGCCGGTGCTGGGGCTGGCGCTGCTGCTGTCCTTCACCGCCGTGGGGCTGACGCCAAGCTGGAAGACCGCCGTGATCGCGCATCTGGTCTGGATCCTGCCCATCGTCACGCTGATCATCTCGATCCGCTTCTTCGGATATGACGTGGCGCAGGAAGAGGCCGCCTATGACCTCGGCGCCAGCCGCTGGCAGGTGGTGCGAGAGATCACGCTGCCGCAATTGTGGCCGGGCATCTTCTCGGGCCTGCTGTTCGGGTTCCTGTTGTCCTGGTCGAACCTGCCGCTTTCGATCTTCACCTCCGGCCCCGACACGCCCCTGCCGGTCTGGCTGTTCTCGCGCACTGCCACCAACTACTCCCCCCTCGTGCCATCGGTCGCGGTGATCGGCACGGTCGTCTCGGCGCTGGTGGTCGTCGGCCTCGCCCTTCTGGCCTTTGCGACCCGGCAGATCCGGCGGCGCCACGGATAGCGGGGGGCCCGATTGCGGCATCCCCGATCCTATCTGGCGGGGCGCCCCGATCGGCGGCGCACAAACCGCGTAAATTGGCCCGCCTTAGCATCCCCTTAACCTCGCGCAGATGTAATAGGGCAACGTTAGAAACAGGGGGTGTTCGATCCATGATCGGTCTCGTTCAAAAGGCATTGGCCGAGTGTCTTTTGGATACTGGCGGCGACGCCCTGCGCCGCGCCGTCTATCGCAAAGTCGGGGTGCCCGAGGATCGGGTGTACAGGCTGGACCAAGGCTATCCCGACATCGAAACCGGCCGGATGCTGGAGGCGACCACGACGCTGACCGGGCTGGGGACAGAGGAGGTTTACACGCTGCTGTCGCGGTCCTTCGTGCGGCTCGTCTCCGACGTGTTTCCCGGTTTTCTGACGCTGGCCAAAAACTCCGAAGACCTGATCCGCACACAGGCGAAGATCCAGGCGCTGGTCGCCGCCGGGCTGCAATCCGAACGCCCGCACGCACCGCCGGTGGACAAGTTTCAGCTGGAAGAAGACGTGCCGCATCAGATCACGTTGCACTACCGGTCAGAGCGGCCGTTATGCGGCCTGTACAAAAGGCTGGTTCAGGATCTGGTGGACCTGTTCGGCGACACCATGCGGATCGAGACGCTGGCGTGCCGCAAGTCCGGCGCCGACGCCTGCCGGTTCTGTTTACGCTGGACCTCGGTCGCCGGGGAATGGGTCGTCCCCGACGCGGCCTCCCTGCCGCAAGCGGCGCCCATGAAGCGGCGGGCCTGACGCATTTATCCTTTGCCCGCAGCGCCCCTGTCCCTTGCACAACCGCGCAAGGGCGCCGGATGGGCCGACGGGGCGCGCAAGACCCTGCCAACCGGGAGGCAGGCCCCGGCGCCAAGGCTTTTCCACCAGGCAACGCGGATCAATTCTTGCTCACAGCCGGATTCTGGGCAATTCCATGAGGGGAGACAGCTCGCCGACCCCATCCCGACGCGCAGGAGTGCCGCGATGAAAGAGATCGCCTTTGCCCTCGACCTGAAAGACGACCCGGACAGCATCCGCGAGTATTGCGACTGGCATCAGAAGGTCTGGCCCGAGATCACGCAAGGCATGGCCCGCTTTGGGGTGCTCTCTCAGAACATCTACCGCACCGGCAACCGCCTGTACATGGTACTGCGGGTCGAGGATGACTTTGAGTACAAAGTCGATTTTGCCCGCTACATGGCAGAGACCCCGCGCGCCGGCGAATGGGACACCTTCATGCGCGGCTACCAGCAGCCCGTGCCCTGGGCGCAAGAGGGCGATTGGTGGGCCCCGATGGACCGGGTCTATGACATGAACGAGACGCTGCGGCGAACCGGCGGCGATCCGCGCCCGATGCAAACGCCGGGGCCGGTGCTGGATTCGCATCACCATCTGTGGCAGGTGGCGCGGGGCGATTATGCCTGGATGTCCCCCGACCTGCCGATCGCCCGCGACTTCATGCCCGACGAGTTGGCGCCCCTGCTGCGGCAGGCGGGCGTCCGGCGCACGATCCTGGTGCAGGCCGCCGATACCGAGGCGGAGACCGACTTTCTGCTGGAGATCGCCGCCTCTTGCGACTTCGTGGCGGGGGTCTGCGGCTGGCTGGACATGGACAGCGACGATTTCCCCGACCGGCTGGCGCATTACAGGGCCAACCCCTGGTTCAAATCCTTCCGCCCGATGCTGCAGGATCTGGACGCGCCCGACTGGATCCTCAGGCCCCGCGTCCTGCGCAACCTGGCCCATGTGGCCGAGGTTGGCGCGCGGTTCGAGGTGCTGACCCGCCTGCCCCAGTTGCCCTACGCGGTCGAGGCGATCCAGCAGACGCCGGGGCTGAAGGCGGTGGTCAACCACATCTCCAAGCCCGACATCGCCAGCGGCGAGATGGAGCCATGGGCCAGCCAGATCGCCGCGCTAAGGAATTTCCCCGAGGTCTATTGCAAGGTCTCTGGCCTGGTGACAGAGGCAGACCCCGCCAACTGGACGCCCGAGGATCTGCGCCCCTATGTGGCGCATGTGCTGGATATCTTTGGCGAAGACCGGGTGATGTTCGGGTCGGACTGGCCCGTTGCGCTGCTGGCGGCCTCCAGCTACGGCGACGTGGCGAATGCGCTGCGCACGGTGGTCGGACCGCTTTTGGGGATTGACGGTCACCGCAAGCTGTTTCACGACAACGGCGCCCGTTTCTATGGCCTTTAGACGGGCAAGTAACCGGTACGAGGACACGTCATGGATGACACGACCTATGGCAAGCGCAACAAGCGCGGTGACTGGACGCCGAACGACCCTGCCACCGTCGCGCCTTTGTTCGTCTTTCCGCCGCAGCCGCTCAAACTGCTGAAATGGCTGCCGCATTACTTTCTGCCCTATAACCTTCTGTTCGGGCTGTCCGCTCTGGCCTGGTGGTATTGGGTCCTGCCCGATGTCGCCGCGATGGCCGCTCCGTCGCTGGGCTGGATCCTGAAGCTCTATGTGATCAACACCCTGTCCGTTTTTGCCTGGTTCGGCCTGTTCGAACTGCGGCTGTATCGGCAGCGGGCGCAGGGCAACCGGTTCAAATACAATGCCAAATGGCCGTCGGAACATCCCAGCCCCGCCTTCATGTTCAAAAGCCAGAACCTGGACAGCTTCGTCTGGACGATCTGCTCGGCCGTGCCGATCTGGACGGCGATACAGGTAGGGTTTCTGTATCTGTTCGCCAATGGCTATGTCCCCTGGCTGACGCTGCATGACAGCCCGGTCTATCTGATCTGCCTGGCCCTGCTGGTCCCGGTGATCCATGAGGTGCATTTTTTCTGCATCCACCGGCTGATCCACACGCCGTTCCTGTACAAATGGGTGCATTCGGTACACCACAACTCGGTAAACCCCTCGCCCTTTTCATCGCTGGCAATGCACCCGGTCGAGCATCTGCTGTATTTCAGCGTCGCGCTCTGGCATCTGGTCCTGCCCTCGAACCCGGTACTCGCGCTGTACCAGCTGCATGTGGCGGGATACGGCGCCGTTCCAGGCCACATCGGCTTTGACAAGATCGAGCTGACCGAGGACCGCGCCATGGAGAGCCATGCCTACCTGCACTACCTGCACCACAAGCATTTCGAGGTGAATTACGGCGACGGCCTGATCCCGCTCGACAAGTGGTTCGGCACCTTCCACGACGGGTCCAAAGAGGGCGACGCTCAGATGACAGCGCGGTACAAGAAGAAAAAGGCCCGCCTGAACGCGCGGCACGCCACCGGCTGACACTTCGGCGCGCAGGGGGGGGGCAAGCTGACCGGTCCGCGCATGGGT
>CAYGRI010000056.1:0-19670 GCA_964352155.1 uncultured Maritimibacter sp.
ATGCCGTAGCACTCTATCAAGCCCAAGCACCGCGCCCAGACCGAACGCTTACGGCGCTCTAGACACCGCTTACGTTTGGCGGCACCGCACGCACCATGCATGCGACAGACCTGGCAGCCGCGCACCGCCGGGTTTCGGCAAGGCAAGCCAGTGCGATTGGATCTAGCTATGCACCCGGGCACACGTTGCTTGGGGTAGGCGTCATATTTCATCGCGGCCGCCCCCGGCTTCGACTGCTTCGGCAATCGCCTGATCACCGTCCTGCACTGTCACGCGCTCCACATGAACAGTTTGCTGCCCTTTCGAGCGATAACGTCTCTGCGCCATGCCTGCCGCACGATTGCGGTATGGCGCAGAGACTACAATCACCACCGGCGTCACTCCTGCTTCGCTGGTCTGACGCCATTCGAACATGCCAACAGGTCAGAGGAGGACCAAAACGCGAACAGAGCTTACCTATGAACGCGGGCGCAAAAGCAAGCAGGTCACCGGGAAATCCACGTGTCCGGGCTATTCGGATCTCCAGAACCACCTCTCTGCTTGAAGCCGATAGCTACCAAATCCAGCTCGGCAGCGAACGGTAAGCCCATGAAGTATTATCTTAGGCTGGTTTCTTGGCCGTCCTTGGAATGGGATCGCAAATTGCCTCGGTATCTTCGGCTGATGCATGTTGTAAAGCCTCAAAATCGGGTTCACTTAAGCCATCAAACGACCAATGCAGCCCTGTCTTGGTTGGGCTCCCGGCGTTATCACATATGCCAACCTTTGCCGTACAGTTACGACGAGAGTTTGGGCTCGTCTGCTTTACGCTCAGGGTCGGAGAAAATACGGTATCGGCGCATTTTGTCGTTGAGTGTCCGGCGCGGTAACCCGAGGATTTCTGCCGCGCGTAGCGTGTTTCCCGCACAGGCGTCCAGCACCGCTGAAATTTCGCGGGTTTCAAATTCACAGACGCGGTCGGCAAGGGTTTGCGGGCCGGAGGCAGGCGCGCCGGAACCTTCCAACTCGAACAGCCCAAGTGCAAAGGCTTCGGCGCTGGTCTTGAGTTCGCGGACGTTGCCGCTCCATGTCTGGCGCTTGAGCTTTTGGGACAGCGCCCAAGGCAACTCAATGTCGCCGCGGCCATAGCGTTTCGCCGCAAGCTGGGCGTAGTGTGCAAAGATCAGGGGAATGTCCTCGCCTGCTTCGTGCAGGGTTGGCGTTGTGAATTCCGCGCCAGCGAGCCGAAAGAACAGATCAGGGCGAAAGGTGTCGCGCAAACGCAGATTGGTTTTGGTCGTCGCAATAACCCTGACGTCAAGCGGCCTTGTGACATTGTCGCCCATCCGCTCAAAACTGCGCTCCTGCAAAACCCGCAAAAGTTTGGCCTGAATGGCCATCGGCATGGCTTCGACCTCATCCAGCATCAAAGTGCCGCCATGGGCTGTTTCCAGCTTGCCCGCGCGCCCCTTTGCATCATGGGCAAAGACCCCTTCGCCGTGGCCGAACAGGATCGTCTCGGCCGCGGATTCGGGCAAGACAGCACAATCAAGCACGACGAACGGCCCCTGGGATCGGCCACTGGCGGCATGGATCGCGCGGGCCGCAAGCTCTTTTCCGGTTCCCGTCTCGCCCGTGATCACAACATCAATATCGACCGACGCCAAAGCGGCAATGCGTTTGCGAAACTGCTGCATCGCGCGGGATTTTCCAAGAATGCTATCGTTGGTACGCTCGGCCAACATCCGTCTCAGGCGTGTCACTTCCCGGCGGTCGGCCTGGGCATCAAGCGTGCGGCGGACAACGGCCATCAGATGCGCCGACTCGTAAGGCTTTTCGAGGAAATCCTCTGCACCCGCGCGCATCGCCTCAACCGCATGACCGACATCGCCGTGGCCCGTCAGCAGCACAACCGGCACGGCTTGTTCTTGCGTCCGCAACTCTTTCAAAAAGGCGATCCCGTCCATTCGGGGCATGCGCAGATCACTGATAACAAGGTCAGGATTGGCGGCCATGGCCTGCAATGCCTGTGCCGCTGAAGGGAAGGCCTGCACGGCATAACCGGATGCTTCGACCAGATCAGCCAAGGACGACAGATGATCGGCGTCATCATCCACAATGAAAAGAAGCGCGCTCATGCGGCCTTCGCCGTTTTGCCAAGGGCCAAGGGCAGTGTAACAAGAACCTGCGTTCCGCGAACGTCACCTGCGCCGATGTCGAGGGTGCCGTTGAAATCGGATAGGATCGCCTTGCAGATCGCAAGGCCAAGGCCAAGGCCTTCGCCCGTCAGCTTTGTAGAAAAGAATGGCTCGGTCACCTTGGGCAGATCTTCCTCAAGAATGCCTTTGCCCGTATCGACAATGCGCAAACGCGCTCGACCGTCATCCGTTGTCAAGCTCACTTTTATGTTCGCGTCAGGCGTTTCGGCGACTGCATCAAGCGCGTTGAGCAAGAGGTTCACGACGACTTGTTCGATCCTGATTGCGCCTGCCATCACCTCGACCCTGCCTTGGGGGGCATGAAACGTCGGCACGACCCCGATCGCGTGCGCGCGCGGCTCCACCAGATCAATCGCAGATTCGACAGAAACACCAAGGTCGATCAAGCTTCGCTCTGCGGTCTCTTTGCGCGCAAAGCTCTTGAGGTGTTTCGTGGTACGTTGCATCCGGCGGATCAGCCCGCGTGCCTTGTCGAGCCGTTTCGCCGTTCGGGCATCCTGTCGGTCCAGCCCGAGTTCCGCCGCTGCAAGGCTCGCCTCCATCGCGGCAAGCGGCTGACTGATTTCATGAACAATCGCCGCAGACATGCGCCCAAGGGCCGCCATCTTCTCGGTGTGGATCAATGCCTCTTGCGTTGTCCGCAAATCTACTTCGATCTGCGTGCGCGCCTCGACTTCCCGCGCCAGATCTGCGGTCCTGGAAATGACCATGGCTTCGAGCTTTTCCGACTGGGATAGTCGCAATGCGATGATCTGACGGCGCTGTTCCCACGCCTTGAATGCAGCGGCAATCGCCAGTGTTGCAAGCGCTGCCAGGATGGCGGAGGCCAAGGATAACACCTGTAACCCGGTCGTATCGCGCGCTGCAATCACTTGCCAGTTGGTCGAAGGCATGGTGGAAATCCGCGCGATCCAACCGTCCCCGGATGCGTTGCCGCGCTCCAATGCGGTGTCCATGAGCGGGGCAGAACGGGCGAGGTCCACGCCCTCATAAGCCCGCGTTGCATCGAGTTGCTCAAGGACCTCTGGGCTAAGCTGCGCAAGAGCGCGATATTGCCATTCAGGCCGGGATGAGAGAAACACAACACCATTCTCATCTGCCAAGGCGACATTCGCATTTGCAGAGCGCCAGATCGCCTCAAGCGGGCGCAGGTCAAGTTTGACCACCAACACTCCTACGGCCCCGCCTGCCTGCAACCGGGTAGACAGAAAAAAACCAGGCACGCCGGTCGTGACGCCGATTGCATAAAAGCTGCCTTGTCCCGTCTGCATCGCCGCCTGGAAATAGGGGCGAAACGCGTAGTTCTGACCCACGAAACTGCCAGGGCTGTTCCAGTTTGACGCTGAAATCGTATCGCCCTGCGCATTGATCAAAAACAGATCGCCGGCCAGAGTATGGGCGGTGAGCTTCTCAAGATATGCGTTTGCGTCCTGCAAGGAGCCCGTTCCGGCCAAAGCATCGCGCACGCGCGCATCTTCTGCGGCAACTGCAGGCAGGGACCTCAGGCGTTCGACTTCTGCCTCGACGGCGCGTGTTGTCAGAACCAGGGTTTGGTCCAGCTCTGTGCGGGCTGAACCACGTGCCAGGTTTTGCACAACCGCCCAGCTTAGGATCGCCGCCAGCCCGGCAAGAATGAAAGGCCGGACCAGCGTCATAGGCCTAGGTCTCCATGGTTTTTCTCAACCATGGGGGACCGTCGGGAAGATCTCTTTCCCGCCGGGCCTGCGCCCAGTTCATGCCCAGCAACACAAGGATCAGAGCAAAGCCTGCGATCTCGAACATCAGGTTGGGCCAGAAAACCGCCACCACCGCCGGCAGCAGCAAAACCCGCATCCAAACTGCGATTGGACGGAACAAGAACCCCTCGAGGATCGCAGAAAACGCCACAAGAGCCACGATCGCGATGGCACCGCCCCAAACGACCAGTGGCAGCGGGCCGCCAAGAACGATCTGCTGATTGAAGACCATGAACAGCGGGATCAGATAAAGGCCTTTGGCGTATTTCCATGCCTGAACACTTGTTTCCATCGGTTTCGACCCCGCGATCGCAGCACCGGCAAAACCGGCAAGGGCAACGGGCGGTGTCACATTGCTGTCTTGGGAATACCAGAAGACAACGAGATGTGCGATCAGAACCGGTATGCCGAACTGCTCGGTCAATGCGGGGCCGACAAGGATGATCAGGACGATATACGCGGCTGTCACGGGCAGACCCATGCCAAGGATCAGGCTGGCAAGCAGCACAAGGATCAGGGCCAGAATGATATTGCCGCCAGAGAAGGCAATCATCATCGCCGAGAATTTCAGTCCAAGGCCCGTCAGACCTACGACACCGACAATGATACCAGCCACCGCACAAGCCACAGACACTGCAACTGCATTGCGCGCGCCAAGCTCCAGCGCCTCAAGCGTCAGATTGATGCCACGCTTACACAGGCCAACAAAACCCGTCATGGTCGGCTCTGAGCGTGCAAATACCCAAAGGGCGCGCGCCGAGGCCGCCGCGACAATCGACAGGATGGCGTAGAAGCCAACCCGCATGGGCGAATAGCCCACAACCAGCAACGCCACAAGCGCCACAAGCGGCAACAGGAAATGCCAGCCCTCGGCCAAGATCTTGCGCGTGTTTGGCAGATCTTCGGCGGGAAGACCTTTCATTCCCTGTTTCACGGCCGCGATATGCACCAAAAGATAGACAGAGCCAAAGTAAAGGATCGCCGGAAAGATCGAAACGAGAACGATCTGGACATATGGTACTTGGGTAAATTCGCTCATCAAGAACGCACCCGCCCCCATAAGCGGTGGCATGATTTGCCCGCCTGTAGAGGCCGCGGCCTCGATCCCGCCTGCTTGTGCGGGACGGTAGCCCAGTCTTTTCATCAAGGGGATGGTGAACGCGCCCGTCGTGACAACGTTGGCAATCGCAGACCCCGAGATCGAGCCCATGCCCGCGCTGGCAATAACAGCCGCCTTGGCCGGACCCCCGGGCTTTTTGCCAGCTGCGGCATATGCCAGATCAATGAAGAATTTGCCCGCACCGGTGACCTCCAGAAACGCACCGAACAGCACAAAGACGAAAACGAATGTGGCAGCCACACCCAAGGGGATGCCAAAGATGCCTTCGGCACCAAGTGTCATCTGGCTGGCCAGCCGCTCAAGCGAATAGCCACGGTGGTTAAGGATACCCGGCATGAAGTCGCCGAGGAACGGCAGTTCTCCGCGGCCGCCCGCAAAGGCATAGACAATGAAGAAGGCACCGATGAGCATCATACCAAGCCCCACAGCGCGGCGGGCGGCTTCCAGAACGACGATCATGGTCACAATACCCATGATGACGTCGATGTTGCGCGGGAAGATCTGATTGGCGATGATGTCGATGTTCAGCGGGACCCAAGCACCCGCGGCGATACTTCCGACGATCAGCACGCTGTCGATGATCCACCCAATGACGCCGCGCGTTTTGTAACGCCCGAAAGCAGGGTAGATCAGGAAACAGAGCACAAGAACGAACCCAAGGTGAATAGGGCGCTGAAAGAACAGCCCCAAAGGCTGCAGGCCCGCCGTGTAAAGCTGAAACAGCGACAGCGCGATCCCGATGACCATGATGGCACGAACAATCATCCTTGGTTGCTCAAGCGGGCGCTCCGTTTCATCAGGTGTCGAATTCATCGGTCTTAATTCCTTGTAAGCGCGATCCGCACGCGTTCGCGCGGCGCTACAGCAGAAAGAGAGACAATCGTGTCCCCAACCTGCAATCGGTGGTCAACCGAGCCGGCACCGGGGCGCAGAACATAGGCATTGCCTGGTACGGGCTCATTGATCTCGCGGATAAAGTAGCCACCCTTGCCATCCGTGACTTGCCGACCACGACCAGGGATGTGATCGAGACCCGCCGCAAAATCAGGAAGATGTGCGTGCATCAGAACCATCTGTCCCGCGCGGTTCTCGTAGCAATCCGCCACGGGAAAGCCTTTTACAGAATGGTTCCAAAGCACGCACCAGCCGGTTCCTTCTGGAACGTCCAGACGGGCAATCTCGGTGCCGTCTTCGCGTGTGGCGATCAGCACATCTGCAAACGCAACGCCCGGCAGCAGCATCAAAGCGAGAAGGAGGAGGCCTGTGCCTCCCCCTTCCCAAGGTCTGGCGATCATGGACGAAGCTTGTCCGGAATGGTCGCGCCAATCTCTTCGTAATAGCGGATCGCACCCGGGTGCAGTGGAACGGGGGTCGCCGCGAGGGTAAGGTCGACAGTCGTCTGGTAAGCTGCCGGGTGAATGGCCTGCATGTCGGCTATGTTTTCAAACATCGCCTTCGTGACCAGATAGACAACATCATCGGGCATTTCGGAAGAAACAGTCAGGACGTTTGGAATGCCGAGAACCGAAATGTCGTCATCAACGCCAGGATATGTACCACCTGCAAGCGTGGTCTTGGCGAAGGTTTCGTTTGCTGCCATTGCAGCTTCCAGCTCGGCTTCGGACATAGCGATAACCACGATATCATGTGTCGTCGCAAGATTCAGGATTGAAGACGTAGGTGCGCCAACAGACCAGAAGCCCGCATCGATGTCGCCATTCCCAAGCGCGTCAGCCGTTTCGTTGAAGTTCAGGCGCTGCTCGTCGAAGTCATCATAGCTGATGCCATTCGCTTCGAGGATCGCTGATGTGTTTACTTCAGTGCCAGAACCAGGCGCACCGATGGAAACCCGCTTGCCGCGAAGATCATCGAGCGATGTGATGCCGGAACTTTCAAGCGCCACGATGTGGATCATGTTGGCATAAAGCGATGCAACACCGCGGATCATCGGTAGCTGCTGGCCCTCGAAACGACCTGTGCCTGAATAGGCTTGCGCAACCGTATCGGCGAGACCAATCGCAAAATCAGCGTCCCCTGTGGCGATCAGACCCATGTTTTCAACGGATGCGCCTGTGACCTCTGCCGTCGCCGAATAGCCTTCGACGTAATTGTTGATCACTTCGGCCAAGCCACCGCCCATCGGATAATACACACCCCCGGTACCGCCTGTTGCGATCGAAAGCTGGTCTTGTGCGGCGGCAGGCGTGCCAAGGCCCATGGCGACAACAGCAGCCGTTCCAAGCAGGCCAAAAGACCTGCGCGTGACAGTTTTGAACATTGATAGTCCTCCCAGACCGGGCAGTTCGCCCATTTTTTGAACCCGATTCCTCTCGGGGCAGGCTGGACGCTACGGAAAAACGGGTGGAATGGGGCTGGAATTAAAGCCTCGTATCTCAGTTTCGTAGCAATCAATCGCCAGCCGTCGCGCAGATTTCCGCCAGCAGAGCCTGAAAGCTGATGGGGCGGCTCCCTTGAATAGAGGTGGTCCAGGGTGAAGCATCCGGGCGATGCGGGATCATGATATCTCACAGCGTCGTGCGTGTCGGCTCTTTGGTGTCGACCCGAAGACTGTCCGGCGCGTCCGTCCGCCGGGCAATCCTGACATCCGCAAGGAAATGAAGAAGATCGCAGCCAGGCGGCGCCGGTTTCGCGACCTCCGGGTCGGTGTGAAGTCGGCGTGATGTTGGCGCGCGAAGGGGACGTCATGAACCACAAGTAGCTGTACCGGCTTTGCTCCGAAGAGAAGTTGGGCGTCAGGCGACGACGAGGTAGTCGGCGGGTCCGTGGCTCGCGGACACCGATGCCCGTGGCCTTGAGATCCGGCGAACGCTGGGCGCCAGACCCTCTATCGGACAGGTCGCTTCACTTCAGATTATGTTTCGAGTTGCGTAACTCTGCTGGTCCGGCGCGGCTATTTCAGCGCGTCGCGGATCTCAGTTTGCATCTGCTCTACCGCTGCGTGAAGCTCGCCAATAAAGGACTGGCCTGCCATGGATTGTGTTGCATATCCTGGCGTCAGGATCGACACGCTGTTCGATATTTGCGGGCGGAAGCGTCGGACAGTCAGCCTTTGGTTTTCTGCGGCTTGTGTCAGGTGACTGTAGGCTGTGATCATATCGCTGACCATCACGCAGATCCCCGCTGCCACGAACTGAAGCCCTGGCAGAAAGGTGCGCAATTCGACCCGCTTGTTGAAATGGCATCCGGCGGCGCGGAAGACGGCCTCTGTCTGAACTGCGGTCCCGTGTTCATCAAACAAGACCGCCATCGGACGCCCGTCAAGGTCGTTGGGCGTGACAACCTCAACCCTCGCAAGGGGGTCGTCCCTTGGCAAGATGCACACACATTCAAGATCGTAGTCCGTTTGTCGAATCGACGCGCGCGGCCGCGGCGTTTCTGCAAACCCCAGGTCGTATTGCTGCGAGGCTATCAGGTCTTCGATCACATCGGACGACCGCATGATCAAGGACACCTCCAGACCGCTCCGGTCCTTCAGAAACTGGGTCAACAGGCGGGGCAGAAACACGCTGGACGCCGCAGGGTGGCACGCGATCTTGAGCTTGCCCGACTGCAACGAACTTATCCGGTCCAGCGTGCGCTCCGTGCGTTCAACCCGCCCCAGAATATCTTCGCATTCCTCAAGGAAAAAATAAGCCTCTGGCGTCGGCGACAACTTGCCGTGGGACCTAAGAAACAGGGCAAATCCGAGCTGATGTTCAAGCGTCTGGATCATGGTTGAGACCGCTGGCTGCGTGCGGCCCACCGCACGGGCGGCCTGACTGATCGAGCCAGAGCGCATCACTTCGCGAAATGTCGAAAGCTGGCGGAAGGACAGATGCATCCCATAAATCCAATTGATGAGGTTAGAGATATTATGAAATTGATCTGATACAAAATGTCCAGTGTATCTGGTTGGACACCACGGGCATGCGCCTGAGGAGCCGGAGGACATATGGACACATTCGCGAAATATCTGCTGACCGCGCTGATCGTATCTGTGGCTTTGGGGCAGTTTGTGCAGGTCATCACCCGCTATGTTTTGCAGGTGCCCGTCATGGGGCTCGAAGAGACGATGGCCTATCCGACGATCTGGCTCTACATCCTCGGTTCCGTCAACGCCTCGCGCGAAAACACGCATATTCGCGCCAACGTCCTTGAGATCTTTATCAAGACAGAGCGCGGCCACAGAATTCTCGCCATCATCGGCGAGGCGATCAGCCTGATCGTGGGTCTTTGGCTGCTGTCCTGGGCATGGGACTACACCCAATATGCCTGGCGGGTCTGGCGCGAAAGCCCGACGCTTTACATCCCGACCTTCTATTCCGATGTCGCGCTGCTGGTCGGTCTGATCCTGATGATGATCTACACGGGCTCGCACCTGGTCCGCCATATCCGCAACTTTCGCGCGGGAGACCCGGCATGATCGAGATCGCGCTTCTTGCCATCGCCCTGCTGGTCCTGACGCTGACCTTTGGCGTGCCGCTGCCCTATTGTTTCGGGGCGGCCCTGATGGTCATGTATTTCCTGGGTGACGTCACCATGAAAGGCATGGTGCTGTGGGGCATGCAGCAATTGGGCAATCCGGTTCTGCTGGCGATCCCGCTGTTTGTTCTTGCCGGAACCGTCATGTCAGAAAGCGGGATCGCCGCGTCGCTTCTGCGCTTTGTGAATGCCTTCATTGGCCATGTGCGCGGCGGTTTGGGCGTGGTGGCGGCCGTGTCCTGCGCGGTGATCGGCGCGATTTCGGGCTCCGGCCTGACAGGGATTGCCGCCATCGGCCCCTTGTTGATCCCCGAAATGGAAAAACGCGGTTATCCCAGGGAATATGCCACCGCGCTGATTGCCAATTCCTCGATCCTTGGGCTGCTGATCCCGCCGTCGGTAACGATGATCGTCTATGGCTGGGTCACGGATACCTCGATCCTGGCCTGTTTCCTCGCCACGCTTGGCCCCGGCCTGCTGATCATGACGTCCTTCTCCGTGATCAACCTTTTCATGGCGCGCAAGTTCGACCTGATACTCGACGAGAAGCCGTCCTTCTCCGAACTGTCGGGTGAGGTCGCGCGGCGCGGATTTCATGCCTTCCCGGCTCTGCTGATGCCGGTGATCATCCTTGGCGGCATCTATGGTGGCGTCATGACCCCGACCGAGGCGGCCGCCGTCGCGGTGATCTATGCGGTCCCCGTGGGTTTCCTGATCTACAAAGGCCTGAAGTGGAGCAATTTCCTCTCCGCCGGCAAAGAGGCCGCAACCGCCGTTGGCGCGATCATGATGATGATCCTGTTTTCGATGATCCTCAGCCAGATGTTCGTTTACGAAAGCATCCCGCAAAAGCTGGTCGAAGGCATTTTCTCGATCACCGAGAACAAGGTGCTGCTGCTGATCCTGATCAACATCCTGCTGTTCTTGGTGGGCATGGTGGTCAACGACGTCACCGCGATCATCCTGATTGCCCCTTTGCTGCTGCCTTTGATGAATGCGATCGGGGTCAGCCCGGTTCAGTTTGCGGCCATCATGGGCGTGAATACCGCGATGGGAGGTGTCACGCCGCCCTATGCGTCGATCCTGTATCTTGGCGCGCGCATCGGCAATGTGAAGGTCACCAAGGTGATCCCACCGGCCATGAAGCTGATCCTGTTCGGCTATGTCCCCGTGGTCTTTCTGACCTCGCTCTGGCCGGACCTGTCGCTCTTTCTGCCGCGTTTCTTCGGATACGACGTCAGCCCCTAAAACCAATCAAAAAACCACCCTAAACACGGAGTAAAACAGATGAAACATGCCTTCCTGACCACGGCCGCAGCGGCCCTTTTGGCGCTCAGCAGCTACGCCCAGGCGCAAGACCTGCGCATGAGCCACGTCCGCCCGCAAGACGCCACCATCGACGTCGAATTGCGTGCCTTCTCCGAGGCGGTGGCCGAGGCCACCGAGGGCCGCGTAACGATCAACCTGTTCCCTGCGTCGGCATTGGGCGACTACACAACCGTACAGGAGCGCATCAGCGTGGGCGCCATTGAAATGGCCACCCAGCCCGCCGCGACCGCCGTTGATCGCCGCATGCAAATCTCGTCCTTCCCGTTTCTGGCGGCGAACTGGGATCAGGCGCAGGCGATCTATGGTCCCGGCGGCATCATAAGCGAGACCATGGCCGGCCTCTATGCCGAACAGGACATCACCATGCTGGCCGCTTATCCGGTCTATTTTGGCGGCATTTCCCTGAACGTGCAGAACCCCAACCCAGGTTCGGTTGATCCGAACGGCATCAAAGTCCGCGTGCCCGGAATCAAAAGCTTTCAGCTGAATGGTGAGGCTCTGGGCTATATCCCGTCGCCAATCCCCTTCTCTGAGGCCTTTACGGCCGTGCAGACCGGCGTCGTTGACGGTGTGATTGGCTCTGGCGCCGAGGGCTACTACGCCTCCTTCCGCGATGTGACCAAGATGTATATCCCCGCCAACACTCATTTCGAGGTCTGGTATATGATCATCTCTAGCGACAGTCTTGCAGAGCTGTCCGAGGAAGATCAGGCCGCGCTCAAGGCAGAGGCCGCCGCTTTTGAAGCCACCCGCTGGGAAGTGGCCGAGGCCGATCAGGCCCGCAACGAGAAGCGTCTGGTGGACGAGCTGGGCACGACACTTGCGGTGCTGACCGACGACGACCTCGCCGCGATGGCTGCGCGCTCGCGCGAGCTGGTCTGGCCAGAAGTGCTTGAGGATGTGGGCGTCGAATGGGGTCAAGCGATCCTCGACGAGGTCGCCGCGGCTTCTAACTAAGGCATACACGCCTCGGAGCAGGGCCGCCTCGGCCCTGTCCCAACCCTGCCAGCGCACAGGACCTTCATGGAAAGCGACTATGTCATCATCGGAGGCGGCGTTGTCGGCCTCTCGGTTGCTTGGGGCCTGCTGAAACGCGGGCTGCGGGTCACCGTGTTGGATGGAGATGACGGATCGTTTCGCGCCAGCCGTGGCAATTTCGGGCTGGTCTGGGTCCAGTCCAAAGGTATGAACGAACCCCTCTACGCCCGCTGGTCACAGCGCTCGGCCGCGATTTGGGCAGATTTCGCCGCTGAGCTTGGCGATGCTTCCGGCCAGCCCGTCGCGCTTGAACAGAACGGCGGCTATGATCTCCATTTCTCCGAGGAGACCCTCGAGGCGACGGTGCAAAAATACGAGACGTTGAAGGACCAACTCGGCGGCGATTACCCGTTCGAGGTTCTTGGCCACAATGCCCTGCGCCGTGAAGAACCCAACATCGGACCCAAAGTCGTCGGTGCGATCCTGCACCATCAGGATGGCCATGCGAACCCATTGCAGCTTTTACGCGCGCTTGCCGCAGATGTGCGCCGCATGGGCGGGCAGGTGTTGACGGGCAAGACCGTCACCGATGTGACCAAACCCGACAGCTTCCAGATTGCCTGCGCAGACGGCACGACCGTGACCGCGGGCAAGGTCATCCTCTCTGCCGGGCTCGGTGCGGCGCAGCTTGGCCCAAAAATGGGCTTCAAAGCCCCCGTGCGTCCGCAGCGCGGTCAGGTTCTGATCACCGAGAAACTGCCAAAGCTCATCAACCGTCCCTCGCTGATCGCGCGGCAGGTGGACGAAGGCGGCATCCAGATCGGGGCCACCAACGAAGAGGTGGGCCTGGATGATGGCGTGACCCAAAAGGGCCTCTCCGGCCTCGCGGCCGAAGCCATCGCGGCTTATCCTGCCTTGTCCCGCGCCCAGCTTGTCCGCGCCTGGGGGGCCTTGCGCATCCTGTCGCCCGACGGCCTGCCGATCTACCAGGAAAGCCCGGATATGGCAGGGGCCTATATTGTCACCTGCCACAGCGGCATCACCCTGGCCGCCGCCCATGCGCGTGTCCTGCCCGACTGGCTGGAAGGCACCGGCGCAGCCCCCGATCTGGAGGTCTTCAGTGAAGCCCGCTTCGCCGTTTCTTGAGTTGGAAAGTGGCCCCCGCGTTGACGTGATTTGGGACGGCACATCGCTCAGCCTGCCAGAGGGGGCAAACCTTGCCGCTGCCTTGCTGGCGGCCGGGGTCGGGGTGTTCCGCCACACGCCCGCATCGGGCGCGCCGCGCGGGCCGTTTTGCATGATGGGGGCTTGCTACGACTGTCTGATCGCGGTTGACGGCGTGCTGCGGCAAGCCTGTATGCTGGAGGTCTCTGAGGGTTTGGTCATCACCCGTCCAGACAAGACGGGAGCACATGTTGATGACACGTGATCTCGCGATTATTGGCGCTGGTCCCGCTGGCATGGCCGCCGCCGCACAGGCCGCTGCGCTGGGGTTGAGTGTGACGATACTGGATGAACAGCCTCGGGCCGGTGGGCAGATCTATCGCGATGTGGACAGGGCGTCACCAGTGCGCGAAACGATCCTTGGGACGGAGTATGTGGATGGCAAACGGCTGACCGAGGCTCTGCGACAGAGCGATGTCACACATGTTTCAGGAGCGGTGGTTTGGGCCATCCAGGATCAGTTCTCCATTTCCTACACCCGCGAGGGGCGTGGCGCGCAGATCGCGGCGGAGCGCATCCTGTTGGCGACCGGCGCGCTGGAACGGCCCATGCCGATCCCGGGATGGACCTTGCCGGGGGTGATGACCGCCGGAGCAGGGCAGATATTGTTGAAGCAATCCGGCGTCGTGGCGCGCGGGGCCGTGCTGGTGGGCGCGGGGCCACTTTTGTATCTGATCGCGGCCCAGATGGTGCGCGCGGGTACACCGCCTGCTGCGATGGTCGAAACCCAGACGCGGGGCGATATGGCCCGTGCTTTGCGCCATGCGGGCGGAGCGCTGCGAGGGTGGCCCTACATGACGAAGGGCCTGAAGATGCTGGCCCAAATCAAGTGCGCCAAGGTGCCCCGCTACATCGGCGCGACACAGATCGCCGTGGAAGGTGAAGGCAAGGCTGAAGCCGTGACATTCACCCACAAAGGCCGAAGGCGGCGGATCGCCTGCGAAACGGTCTTTCTGCATCACGGCGTTGTCCCCAATACGCAGGCGGCCCGATCCCTCGGTGTTTCTCACACCTGGGATGCGGCCCAGGGCGCATTTGCACCTGTGCTTGACGACTGGGGCCAAAGTGATCTTGCGGGGGTTTTCATTGCTGGCGACTGGGCGGGGATTGGCGGTGCAAAGGGTGCCGAACACGCCGGGCGATTGGCCGCCTTGAAGATAGCAGAGGGTGCCAAACGCTTGTCGACACACAATTGTAATCGTATGGCGGCCCCGCTGCGCCGTGGACTGGAACGCGAACGGGCTGCGCGGCCGTTTTTGGATGCCGCCTACCCACCCTATGGTGCCGCGTTGCACCCAGCCGACGGCACCGTGATCTGCCGCTGCGAAGAGGTCACCGCAGGTGATATTCGCAGATACGCAAACCTTGGGTGCCTCGGTCCGAACCAGACCAAGGCGTTCGGACGCGCTGGCATGGGACCCTGTCAGGGCCGCTATTGCGGGCTTACGGTGACGGCGCTGCTGGCCGATGCCAACGGACGATCTCCGGATGAGACGGGGTATTATCGCATCCGCCCGCCTCTGAAACCTGTGACTCTGGGTGAACTCGCGGCAATGGACGAAACGACACAAGACACGGCTGAATAGGAGGCCTCTATGATTGAACGGATCGAGACGAGCGCGCGAATGAGCAAAATCGTCAAATTCAACGGCGTGGCATATCTCTGCGGGCAGGTCGGAGACGGTGCCACGGTCGCCGAACAGACCCGCGACTGTCTATCGCGTATTGACGCACTTCTGGAAAAGGCCGGGTCGTCGCGTGAACAGATGCTGCAGGCCGTGATCTGGCTTGCCGATATGGCAGATTTCGCCGAAATGAACGCCGTTTGGGATGCGTGGGTTCCAGAGCGCCAAGCCCCCGCCCGCGCCTGCGGTGAAGCAAAGCTCGCCCGTCCGGAACTTAAGGTCGAGATCATCGTGACCGCTGTGTACTGATCGGCCTCCTCGACCAAGTTGAACAGGTATTGGACCTCGTATCAGACCAAATTGTGTGGTTTCACAATTTTACTATTCCCTCGCCTTGCTTGAATGGCTGGGTTTCCGACCGCTTGGCAGCACGATTGTCCATGCACCTGCCGCAGCGTTAGCGCTGCGAGCGCACGTAGCGAATTCACAGGATGGGCGGATTCCGTTGAAAGGCTCCTGCTTGATCGGTGGGCGGCTGGCTGTTTCAATTCTCTTGAAGAGCGGGAGGGCTGGCGATGATGGGACCGAGGCCAGAGGCGCAAGCGGCGTTGTTCTACGAGGTGTCGCTGGAAGAACACGTTCCCCAAGATCATCTGCTGCGGTCGATTGATCGGTTCGTCGATCTGAACAGCATACGCGCGCATCTTGAAGACTTCTACAGCCACACTGACCGCCCATCCATTGACCCAGAACTCCTGATCCGGATGCAATTGGTTGGATACTGCTTTGGCATCCGGTCAAAGCGGCGGCTGTGCGAAGAAGTGCATTTGAACCTGGCATGCCGCTGGTTCTGGCGCCTCGATTTGACGGACCGGATCCCAGACCACTCCACCTTTTCCAAGAACCGCAACGGCCGCTTCAGGGAGAGTGATCTGCTACGCCATGTCTTTGAGATGACCCTCGCGCGTTGCATGGAGGAAGGCTTGGTCGGCGGCCAGGGCTTCGCTGTCGACGCCAGCTTGATCAGCGCCGAGCGGTTGAAAACCGGGGCAATATTCGCAGCGTCCCGCGCCGCCTCCACACTCATGGCGATGGCTCTGGCGCATCGGCCTTAGGTGGGCCCCCAGAAACCACGCTCTCATCCAGATCCGCGTCCCCGCAGCCGCACCCCAAACCTCCGCTTTCTGTGGATAACTTCCGGTTCTGCCTTGAGAATGTCCGCCCAGTTCTCCAACTCTGAGAGCAGCAGGTCACCGTGGAAGGGTTCTAGGTTGTTCCTGTCCGGTGCGCCAAAGAACCATCTCAAGCAATTGAATTACCTCAAGAGATGGAGTTCGTTCGCCTGTCCATGGTCCCTCCAAGGTGCGCCGCCGACGCCGCTGCGTTTCGGCTTTCACGCATTCGACCCGGCGCCCGGACCTTGCCAGTATCATTCCGTCGACGGCGCAGGGTGTCAGTGCGCCATGGCAGGATGTTCGGGGGACGCGGACGGGGGCGCCAAGGCCGGGGCGGACAGAGTCTGACCGGCGCCGTCCTTGGTGTGGTTCGATAGCCTGCCAGGTCTCGCAGCGTGCTCCCGGTGGGCGGGGCGCGCCAACAACGGCTCGCATGCCGAAAACGCGCCGTTCCAATGGGTTGTGGGGACGTGGGCTTTTGGCGGTTGAGGGTCTGTACAGGGTGGCCGACCTTTCAGCCGCGCCTCTGCAGGGGGGAGATACACCGACAGCGCTGATCCCGGTCACGGCAGCCGCGGGCCGAAAAGGGCTTGAAGACGCAATCCGACTGTTGATAGAGCGTCGCGGGACGAAGCGCCCGTTGGGGGTCCGCACGCGGAACCCAGCAAATTGGTCTATGCGGGCGGTGCGGTTTTCCAGGATCGAGGGCGCCCTCGGTCACCGTAACAAGGGTAGGAACGGCATTGGAACTGCGCGACATCCAGACCGAGTATGATCGGTTTATCCAACCCGGCATGGCAACGACGACGCCCGATGAACTCGCCTATATTCAGTCGCTTATTCAGCGGCATCGGCCAAAGCGCTTTCTGGAGATCGGCACGGCGTCGGGGCTTTCAACGGGGTTCATCGCGCGGTTTCTGGAGGAGAATGGCGGTGCTGCGCTGACCTCCATCGATGCTGAAGCCGATTTTGTCGGTGATTTGCGCCACAAGGTCGGCTTTCTGGCCGCGCAGATCTACCCGGGCACAGGGTTGGATCTGCGCATTGTTCCGGACCGCACGGCATTGGATCTGGATGACCTGGGCGGCCCGTGGGACATGGCCTTTGTCGATGCGAACCACTGCCATCCCTGGCCAACCCTCGACACTCTGGCCGTCTGGCCACATCTGCAGGGCGCGCGCCTTGTGATCCACCACGACCTGAAGCTCTTTCGCCGCTACCGCAGGTTTCGCGGGTCCGGGCCGAAACTGCTGCATGATCAGATGCCGCCGCGGCTGCGGGATGTGGCACAGGCGAACCATGGCAACATCTTTTCGCTGAACCTCGATGTCGATAGGTCGACCCTGGAAGCCATCGCGTCGGATGCGTTGAGTTTGCCCTGGTCCGTCCGGCCGGCGCTGGAACCTGGCCATGTGCGGCGGATACATGCCATGTTGGGCCGGCACTACAGCCCGGACCTGCGCGCGGTCTTTGACGAATGCGAGGATATCAATACGCCCGCCGCATATCGGTATCTGCAACCCTACTACAGGGGCCGAAACTGGCTTGGGCGCCGGTACCGGAAGCTACAGTCCGCCATGCGGCCCCGGTGAGGGCAGAGCCCGGCAAGCCTCTGGACTGTCGGGGCAGGATGCGGTCGGCGGAGCCGGGCAGGAGCCTCGGCGCGCTCGATGTCCTGCCGCGCCAAAAGCGACGGGGAGAGGGCATTGCCGCCGTCCCCTGCGCGCGCGCCCCGGGCAGCGTCCGTCTGTGGCGCGAGGGGACCTGCCGGCCGAGACGCGGGGGCTGGCCCTATTCGAGGGCCACTTCCACATTGTGGAGCCGCGCGGCCAGGTCGGCGACCAGAGCCTCCAGCCGATCGTTCTGCGCCTCAAGCGACTTGTTCTGCGCGGCCAGCTTTGCGTTCTCAATCGCAAGGTCAGCGTCGCGTGGATCCAGCGCCTTGATCGCGGCCAGCGCCACGCCCGACGAATCCAGGCTGGAGATCCCGGTGTCACTTTCGCCCAGCCCGAACAGCGCATGGAAATCCTGCGCCATCGGCCCAAGGTGGCGCGCGCCGGAGCTGTCGTTCCGGTAGGTCCAGGCAGAAACGGGCAGGGCGGAAACTTTTTCTAGGATCTCCGCTGGATCCACCGGCACAATCGCCATCTTGGCGTTCCGGTCCGACCCTTCGGTGAGGGTGCCGGTGATGAACAAATCGCCGTCCGCTTGCAGGACGAATTCGTCGCCCGGACCAAAGGAATTGGTCAGCTTGAAGGTGGCATCAGCGGACGTCGCCCCCGCCTGACTTTGAAACGCCCAGAACGCCTTGCCCCAGCTGGTATCGACCATTTCCACGGCCCAAGCGCCATTGTTTTGCAAAGTGGCGACTAACCTGGGCGCTGGCTCGGCTTCGCCGCCAACGTCCACCAGCAGTTTTCCTGTTCCGTCGGCGCTGCGAATGTGCAGCAGCGCAGCCGGTCTAGACGCCCCGATGCCAATACCCTCTGGTGAAATACGGAGGGAGTCTTCTTGTGCCCCAACACTGACTCGAAATGGAATTCCGTTTGCTACGCTGCTGTCGCGGACGAAGAAACTTTCCTCGTTTCCTCCGATGTCCCAGGTTTGCGCTCTGAATCCCCCGGTCGTGTCCTGACGAAGGCGCAAGGTCGGCGTTTCGCCATCGACCACTTCCAAGTGCCGGGCTGGATCGGTCGTTCCAAACCCGACGTTCCCAAATGCGTCGACATACAGCGACCCATAGGGTGCGTTCGCCTCGATGCCAAAAATCAGGTCATCGGAGCACCCGCCGGCGTTATCAGCGGTCCCGCAGTCGTTGACGGCAAAATAACTGGCGCCTCCATCACTGCTGCTATTCGCCTGAATTTCCCAGTCATGGCGCGGAAAGGAGCTGGCCGTGGAAGTGTCGGCGAACTTGATTCGGTTGTTTTGGCTTTTCAGCAGCAGGGTCGTGTCGCTGAAAACTTCCGCGGTGACGCAGTCGGTTCCGACTCACAGCGAGCTCACGATGATGCCGTTATTGTTGGTCAGCAAATCGGCTGCCTGAGCGGTCGCGCCAAACGACACGATGCCAGCCGCCACAGTGGCGGCAATGCCCTTTGGCAGAAAGAAACTCGGCATCATGAGTATGTTCCCTTACACAAGACCGCAGATCCGTTCCAAGGTCTCTGGCATAGTGTAGCGGTTTTGAGGTTTTTTTGGATAGGTTCGTTGCGAGGCGCACGCGCATGCGTGTCGGTGGCGGTGTCGCGTGCAGGGCAAAGACTTGGGGCGGGGACCGCGCCCACGGGGTAGGTACCCCGGTGCAGCGCCATGGGGAGAGGGGCGCGATGTAGGTTTCCAGGGCCGTCGCGCCCCCCAGATCCTCCGTTCGGGCCGTCATGAACGCGCGCAGAACTTCGGCGGTGGCCTCGGGGAAGCTGATCCAGCAGGGTCGGCAGGCCCAGCAGGGGATCGGGGTGGAAATGGTCGATCAGGATAGTTTGCAGCCGGCGATCACATCGGCCAGGGCATGGCCATTGTCGGCTGTCAGCTGCGCGGCGACCAGCACGGCGGCGCGCTCGCCCAGAGGCGGACGATGCTGTCCACCAGGGTGCCCGCCTCGTCCGAGGTGAAGACCGTGGCGCCGCTGGCCGCGAGGGCGGCTTTGGGGGCGAGCAGGGTGGCGGCGCCGGCCCCGGCGCGTCTCAAGAGCGAACGGCGGTCTAGAAGGAACATGGGACGGGTGCCCTGTATGGCGTGAGATAAAAGGGAGATCATACGGGGGAGGTCTTACTGGGGAGGTCTTACTGGGGAGGTTATAC
>CAYGRI010000057.1:0-19563 GCA_964352155.1 uncultured Maritimibacter sp.
ATCGAATATTGCGGCGAGGCGATCCGCAGCCTGTCGATGGAAGGCCGCATGACCGTCTGCAACATGGCGATCGAAGGCGGCGCCCGCGCGGGCCTGATCGCGCCGGACGAAAAGACGTTCGAATATGTGATGGGCCGCCCCCACGCGCCAAAGGGTGCCCAGTGGGAAGCCGCAATGACCTGGTGGAAGACGCTGTATTCCGACGACGACGCCCATTGGGACAAGGTCGTGACCATCCGGGGCGAGGACATCGCGCCGGTGGTGACCTGGGGCACGTCTCCGGAAGATGTGCTGCCTATCACCGCCAAGGTCCCGGCGCCGGGTGACTTCAAGGGCGGCAAGGTCGACGCGGCGAAGCGTTCGCTGGATTATATGGGCCTGACCCCCGGCACGCCTCTGTCCGAGGTAGAGATCGACACGGTCTTCATAGGCTCTTGCACCAATGGTCGGATCGAGGATCTGCGCGCCGCCGCGGCCGTGCTGAAGGGCAAGAAGGTCAAGGACGGGATCCGCGCCATGATCGTCCCCGGCTCCGGCCTTGTCCGCGCCCAGGCCGAGGAAGAAGGTCTGGCCGAGATCTTTACCGAGGCTGGCTTTGAGTGGCGGCTTGCGGGCTGTTCCATGTGTCTTGCGATGAACCCTGACCAGCTGGCGCCGGGGGAACGCTGTGCCTCGACCTCGAACCGGAATTTCGAGGGGCGGCAGGGCTTCAAGGGGCGCACCCATCTGATGTCGCCCGCGATGGCCGCCGCCGCCGCCGTGACCGGCCGCCTGACCGACGTTCGCGACCTGAGCTGAAACGGTGTGGCGGGGATCACCCCGCCCTGCCGCAACCCGTAGGGCGGGGTGATCCCCGCCGACCGTTTCAAGGAGACAGACATGGACAAGTTCGACACGATAACCGGCATCGCCGCGCCGATGGATCAGATCAATATCGACACCGACATGATCATCCCCAAGCAGTTCCTGAAGACCATCAAGCGCACCGGTCTGGGCGTGAATCTGTTCGACGAGATGCGCTATGACCGCGACGGCAACGAGAACCCGGATTTCGTGCTGAACCAGCCGCAGTACCGCGAGGCAGAGATTCTGGTCGCCGGCGACAACTTTGGCTGCGGGTCCAGCCGCGAGCATGCGCCCTGGGCGATCAAGGATTTCGGCATCAGCGTCGTCATCGCGCCCAGCTTTGCCGACATCTTCTTCAATAACTGCTTCAAGAACGGGATCCTGCCGATCCCGCTGCCGCAAGAGCAGGTCGATATCCTGATGAAGGATGCCGAAAAGGGCGCCAACGCCCGGATGACCGTGGATCTTGAGAAACAAGAGATCACCACCTCCGACGGCGAGGTCATCACATTCGAGGTCGACGCCTTCAAGAAGCACTGTCTCCTGAACGGTCTCGACGATATCGGCCTGACGATGGAGAAGGCGCCGGCGATTGACACATTTGAGGCAAACTTGGCTCAGAGTCGTCCTTGGGTGTAGCCCTTTTTTGACACGCTACATATTGGGTCGGCCTTAGTGTCGGCCCTTTTTGGCTTTCAAAATGATGCAATAGCGCACCAGTTCCTCCACGAAAACGCCCGATTCTTTTTGTTATCTTTTCCAAGCACTTGCTGGGGATAGTGAAAGTAGGCAAAAATTGGGCAAAGTTGAGGCAACCCGCCATAAAAGGCGGGATCAAGGTGGGACAAGGGCGCGGCAACGTATCGCACCTGGCCAGTTTGAAGGTAGGGCGCAGTGATTTCACGGCTGGCAGGCGCAGTTTTGCGCGGTATTCTTGTTGTGTTGCTTATAGCAACGCCCTCGGTGTTATTGCCGGGTGCGGATTCAGACTTCAATCAGATCGTCGCTTTGATTGGTCTGTTTGCGGCGGCGCTGGTGATATTTGAATATGCTTCTGTCTATCCCGGTATTGTAGAGTTTCGGAACGCGCCCCCATTCAACCGGTTGCGCTTCATTACCCTGTTTCTGATCGTGTTTCTGATCTCGCTTGTCATTCGCGGGGAAACGCTGCCTTCGACCCTGACACAGACGGTGTCGACCTTTGCCTATGGGATCGGGCATGCGATCGATTTCCCCTACAGCCCGGTGCGCCAGATCGTTCTGCTGCTGCCCGAGGACACGCTGGCGGAGCATCTCGACCGGGTGCGCACGGCGGCGGGAATCAGCTATTTCATCTCGATGCTGTCGCTGGCGGTGTTCTTTTTCTATGTCCGGGTGCGTCGCTGGCCGATCCACAACGGGCCCTTCAACGTATGGATCAATCTGCCAACCTTCGACCCGACCACGGGCGGAGACGTCGTGCAACGGCTGGAACGCGACGCGCGCTTTAACACTGTGGTAGGATTTACCATGCCATTCTTGATCCCGGCGGTGTTGAAGGCGTCTGCAGGCCTGTTCGGTCAGGTGTCGCTGGACAATCCGCAGTCGATGGTATGGATCGTGGCGGCATGGGCATTTCTTCCGGCGAGCCTTTTGATGCGGGGCTTGGCAATGGCCCGGATCGCGCAGCTGATCGAGCTGAAGCGCGCCCGATCGGCCAAGCAGCGAGCGGAATCGTTGCAGCCGGCCTGATCTGGCTGCTTTGCGCGGTTGCCGCCGGGGCGGACACGCTGCGCGTTGCCACCTGGCACCTTGAATTGCAGCGGCGCGGGCCCGGCCTGATGCTGCGCGATATCCTCAGATACAAAGATCCCGACATCCAGGCCGCAGCGGAGATTGTGGCGCTGGTCTCGCCCGATGTCCTACTGCTTAGCGGGATCGACTGGGACTACGGGCTGGCCGGGGCGCGGGCGCTCGCGGATCGGTTCGCAGCGGCCGGGGCCGATTACCCGCATATCTTCGCCCTGCGGCCCAACACGGGGATGGCGACCGGGCTGGATATGGATGGCGACGGCCGGTTGGGGGGGGCGCGCGATGCGCAGGGCTACGGCTGGTATGCTGGGCAGGGCGGGATGCTGCTGCTGTCGCGCCTGCCCATCGACGCGGACAAGGCGCGCGATTTCACCGGTTTGCGATGGCGCGACTTTCCCGATCCGCTGTTACCAGAGGTTGACGGCGCGCCATTCCCGTCCGAAGCGGCGCTGGATGCGCAATTGCTGTCGCATACCGGGCATTGGGACGTGCCGGTCCTGCTGCCATCGGGCAAGTCTTTGCATCTGCTGTGTTTCGCGGCGGGGCCGCCGGTGTTCGACGGGCCCGAGGATCGGAATGGCAAGCGCACCCATGACGAGGTGATGCTGTGGGTTCGATATCTGCAGGGGGCCTTGGGCCCTCTGCCAGAGGGGCCGGTGGTCGTGCTGGGGAATGCGAATACGGACCCTGTGGACGGGGACGGGCTCCATGAGGCGATAGGGACGTTGATCGGGCTGGACCGGCTGCAAGATCCCGCCCCGGTCAGTCTGGGCGGCGTCGAAGCGGCCTCGCAGGGCGGTGCCAATGCGCGGCACAGAGGCGACCCCGCACTGGATACCGCGGATTGGACGGACGATCCCGGCCCCGGCAACCTGCGCGTCAGTTATGTCCTGCCCGACGCGGCCTTCCAACTGGGCGCATCGGGCGTGTTCTGGCCGGTCAAGGGCGACCCTTTACGACGACTGGTCGAGGGGGAGGTTTTGCCCCGGCACCGGCTGGTCTGGGTTGATCTTGTGCTGGATCGCTGAGACCAGCGCGACCTCCAGCGGGGTGTCGCGGAACCCGGGCAACAGCGCGTGCAGGCGGGTGCTGTCCAGGCGGTGCGGCTTGTTCCAGAGGTACCGCATCTCGAGAAAATGCCCGGCCATGGGCCAGAAAGGCCGCGCCAGTCGTATCGGCAACCAGGCCATGCGTGACAGCCGCACGGGCCGTCCGGTGACACGGGACAGGGCTTGGGCCAGGTCTTGCCCGGTCAGCGTGTAGCCGGGGAAGGGGACATCCTCGAACCTGGCCAGCCCGTCCCGGATCTCGGCCAGCGCGACGGCGGCGCATGCCATATCAGGCAAATAGGCCCAGGCATGCGCCGCGTCGGCCTGCCCTGGATAGATCAGCTTGCCCTTGTCCAGCCGCTTGATCAGCACCTGATCGAACCAATTGCCGGTGGGGCCGGTGTCCAGATAGTCCCCGGCGCGCAACAGGATCGTCCGGACGCCAGAGGCACGGAACGCGGCCTCCATCTCGCGCCGGACCCGGCCGAGGGGGTGGGTAGCGCCATGCGGGGTGGTTTCGGACCATTCCGCCGGCGCATCGGGACCGAAGACATAGACATTGCCGGGCAAGATCACCGTCGCGCCAGAGCTTTGCGCCGCCACGATCACCTGCGCCACCTGGCCGGGCACCTGCCGCACCCAGTCGGTATAGGCGGGGTTCCAGCCATAGGCGATCACGTCGGCGCCCTGCGCGGCCTGGGCAAGATCGTCGGTGCCGCGCCGGAACAGGCGAACCTGCCAGTCTGCGGCCTCAAACGCCTGTGCCATGTTGCGGCCAAAGCGCCCAGATGCGCCAAGAATCAGGGCTGTGCCTTTCATCGGTCTCTCCATTTCTCTGTGTCTTTTCCGTCCATCTGGGCTATTCACTCTGAACTAGGAATTGCGATTGTGTGTGGGTTTGATATTCAAGAATGAATGACAAACACGCTCTCTGGCTTTGACTGGTCGTTGGTACAGTCCTTTCTCGCGGTGGCAGAAACCGGGTCTTTGTCGGCGGCCGGGCGGGATCTGGGGGTCAGCCAGCCGACCCTCGGGCGGCGCATTCTTGCGTTGGAACAAAGCCTTGGCGCCAGTCTGTTCCAACGTCAGCCCAGCGGCATGGCGTTGACGCCCCAGGGTCAGACCCTGCTGCCCCATGCCCGCGCCATGCAGGCGGCCGCCCATGCGCTGGGCCTTGTCGCGGCGGGCGAAGAAACGGCGCTGGCGGGCAGCGTGCGGATCACGGCGAGTGAGATGATCTCTCATCACGTGCTGCCGCCGATCCTGGCGGAGTTGCGGGCCACGGTGCCCGAGATCCAGATCGAGCTGGTGCCCACCGATGCCACCCACAACCTGCTGTTCCGTGAGGCGGATATCGCGGTGCGGATGTATCGGCCGGAACAGCTCGACATGGTGGCTCGGCACATCGGCGACATTCCGATCGGGCTGTTCGGCGCGTCCCGCTATCTGGACCGGAGGGGGCGGCCCCGGACACGGGACGATCTGCGGCAGCATGATATCGTGGGGTTCGACCGCAGCGACCAGATCGTCGAAGGGTTCCGCGCGGTGGGCTGGGCGGTGTCACGCGACTGGTTCCCGCTGCGCTGCGACAGCAACGCCGTGTACTGGGAACTGGTGCGGGCGGGCTGTGGCCTCGGCTTTTCGCAGGGTCCCCTGGGGCGGGCCGATCCGAAGGTCGAGCAGATCGACATCGACCTGGGCATCCCGCCGCTTCCGGTCTGGCTGACGACCCATGAACGGATCCGCCGCACCCCCCGGATCGGACGCGTCTGGGATCATCTGGCCGAGGGTCTGTCGCATGTGGTTTCTTGACCCTTCCGCAGTGTCGGGCTACGCGGTGCCAGGTTAATACGCATCGCCAAGAAGGGGCCATCCATGTCGAACCCATCGCTTTTGATCCTGCCGGGGGACGGCATCGGCCCCGAAGTCATGGCCGAGGTCCGCAAGATCATCGACTGGTTTGGCGCCAAGCGCGGGATCGTTTTTGATGTCAGCGAGGATCTGGTGGGTGGCTGCGCCTATGACGCCCATGGCACGCCGCTGACCGATGCCACGATGGCCAAGGCGCAAGAGGTCGATGCCGTCCTGCTGGGCGCCGTGGGCGGGCCGAAATACGACGCGCTCGATTTCAGCGTGAAGCCCGAGCGCGGCCTGCTGCGCCTGCGCAAGGAGATGGACCTGTATGCCAACCTTCGCCCGGCGCAATGTTTCGACGCGCTGGCGGATTTCTCCTCGCTCAAGGCCGATGTCGTGGGCGGGCTGGATATCATGATCATCCGCGAGCTGACCTCTGGCGTCTATTTCGGCGAACCTCGGGGCGTGTTCAAGGAAGGCAACGAGCGGGTGGGCATCAACACCCAGCGCTATACGGAATCCGAGATTGCGCGCGTGGCCCGGTCGGCGTTTGAGTTGGCGCGCAAGCGCGGCAACAAGGTCTGCTCCATGGAGAAGGCCAATGTCATGGAATCTGGCGTGCTGTGGCGCGATGTCGTGACCGAGGTACATGCGGCCGAGTATTCCGATGTGGAACTGTCGCATATGTATGCCGATGCGGGGGCGATGCAGCTGACCCGCTGGCCCAAGCAGTTCGACGTGATCGTCACCGACAATCTGTTCGGCGATCTGCTGTCTGATCTGGCGGCGATGCTGACGGGCAGCCTTGGGATGCTGCCGTCGGCCTCGCTGGGGGCTCCGATGGCGAACGGACGGCCCAAGGCGCTGTACGAGCCCGTCCATGGCTCGGCCCCCGACATCGCGGGCACTGGCAAGGCGAACCCCATCGCCTGCATCCTGTCCTTCGCGATGGCGCTGCGCTATTCGTTCGACAAGGGCGACGAGGCGACGCGGCTGGAGCAGGCAGTTGAGACGGTGCTGGCGCAGGGTCTGAGGACGGCGGATCTGCTGGGGCAGGACGGGGTTGCGCCGGTGTCGACCGCGCAGATGGGCGACGCGGTGGTGGCAGCGCTGGACGCTTCTCTCTGACCAGACGTATGCGCTAAATGCATGGCAGGGTCAACCAGGACGCGGGTTGACCCAATCTGCCGTTTCGGCATCTTGGCAGGATTCCAAGAGAGCTGCCAGATGACCATTCCCGCTGGATCCAACCTTCGCGGCGCGGCTTACGCGCTTGCGGGCTTTGCCTTCTTTGCCACCCATGATGCGGTGGTGAAACAATTGGGTGGGTCCTATACCACCTTCCAGATCTTGTTCTTCAGCGTCCTGTTCAGCTTTCCGCTGGTCATGATGATGCTGATGCGGGACACGACCCGCGACACGCTGATCCCGCGCCACCCCTGGTGGACGGCGCTGCGCACGGTTGCGACGCTGATCACCGGCGTCTGCGTGTTCTTTGCCTTTTCGCAACTGCCCTTGGCAGAGGTCTATGCGATCATTTTCATGATGCCGATTCTCATCACCGTCATGTCCATTCCGATTCTCGGAGAGCGGGTCGGCGTGCACCGCTGGGCGGCCATTGTCGTCGGTCTGATCGGGGTTGTCATCGTTTTGCGGCCGGGCAATGCGCCCCTGAGCCTGGGCCATGCCGCGGCTATGACCGGCGCTGTGTTCGGCGCTCTGGTGTCCATCATCGTCCGCAAGATCGGGCAGGAGGAACGCAATGCCGTTCTGATGCTCTATCCGATGATGGCGAACTTTGTGGTGATGGCGGGGGCGCTGCCCTGGGTCTATGTTCCGATGCCGATCGAGGATATCGGGCTGGTGGCGCTGATGTCCGCCTTGGCTTTTGTGGCGGGCCTTTGCATCATCCGCGCGTATCGGTTGGCGGACGCGGCCATCGTGGCGCCGATGCAATACTCCCAGATCGTCTGGGCGGCCCTGTTCGGAATCATGTTCTTTGGAGAGGCGGCGGATCTGCTGACCTGGGTTGGGGCGGGTGTTATCATCTCCAGCGGTTTGTACATTGTGGTGCGGGAAAGCCTGGGCGGATTGTCCAAAAACACGCCGGTCCTTGACAACAGGTCGCGCGCCGAAACTGGCACCACCCCGCGGGTCTCCTCGATGCAGGGCGTCCTGGGGCGCACACCGCTGCGGAGGACGCATTGAGGGGCTTGCAAAAGGCGGTGCAAGCCTATACCGCAGCGGTCACGGTCGGAGTGTAGCTCAGCCTGGTAGAGCACTGTCTTCGGGAGGCAGGGGCCGGAGGTTCGAATCCTCTCACTCCGACCAATATTTTCAATAACTTCGCGTCGCTGAACAGCCTCAACGGCCCGATGCATATCCGTGATGACACGTTGCAAAAAGGCGGTGGCCGAGCCGATCCCGTATGCGACCCGCGTTTCGCCTCGCAGTCCCGACGGTGTTTGAGGCGGCCTGGTTCTCGGGGATCCGCCTAATCCCTGATGCTGTCCGCCTCTTGCTTGAGCCATTCGACGAACACGTCCAGCCGCGGGTCCGACAGCCGTTTTCGGGCGACGACATAGATGCCCTGTGGGCGCTCCGTGGTGATCGAAGACAGGCTGACAAGTCGACCGGCGGCTTCGTCCGCCGCCGTCATCCGAACATCTGCCAGGATAACGGCCTGTCCGGACAGGGCGGCGTCAAACATGAACGCACGACTCTCGTATTCCATCAAACGTTGATCCACGCGGGCGTCCGCGCCTGCCGCCTCGGCCCAGGCTGACCAGTCGTCACGCCAGGTCCTTGCACAAGCCAGGGGAAGGCCGAGGATGGCGTTCACGTCCATTGGGCGATCGTAGCCCTCTACAAGTTGCGGTGCGCAAACCGGTTTGATCAGGTCATGATAAACCAGCGTCGACGAAAGACCGTCCCATTCTCCTGACCCGTATCGAAGTGCGGCGTCAAAATCCGAATTCTCGAGATCGACGGAGTCAAAGGACAAGAACGGCTTGATCGTGATGTCGGGATACAAGGTGTGGAACATGGGCAGCCGCGGTATCAGCCAACGATTGCCAAAGAACGGGGCCACGGTGATTTTCAGGGTGCCCCCCGTCTCCGGCATGCGGGCTTGATTGACTGCGCCTTCAAGCTGGTCCAGCGCCTGCCCCACACTTATCGCCAGGGCCCGTCCCTCTTCGGTCAGCACGATCTTGCGGGTCTTTCGCAGAAACACGGGTGCGTTCAGCCATTGCTCCAGCGCTTTGATCTGGTGCCCAACAGCCGTGGGCGTGACGCACAGCTCATCCGCACCGCCCTTGATGCTTTCATGTCGTGCTGCCGCCTCGAACGCGCGCAGCTGGTTGAGCGACGGTAAACGGCGGACCAAAAGCCATGCCTTAGAAAACCTAAGCTATGGGCAAAGATATGATCGTTTGTCGGGAATAGCCAGGAAATCCTAGCCTCGCATCGGGACACAACCTTTTACGACAGGAGACTGCCATGCTGGACCAAGCGCCAACGCTGCCTCACCAAACCGGTGATATCTTCCTGACCGACGGGGGAACCGAAACGTGGCTGATGTACAAGCGCGGGTTTGATCTTCCAGAGTTCAGTGCCTTCCACTTGCTGAAGGATCCCCAGGCCACCGCGACCTTGCGCGACTACTACCAAGCCTTTGCGGAGGTCGCGGTGACACTCGGCACCGGGTTCATTTTCGACAGTCTGACCTATCGGGCCAGCCGCGATTGGGGCCGGCTACTTGGCTATGACGACAAGGGGCTGGCAGACATGAATCGCAAGTGTCTGGATCTCTATTGCGATGTTGTCGCCACGGCCGGGTTGCCGCCAGAGCGGACGGTGATCAGCGGCTGCATCGGACCGAAAGGGGATGCTTACAAGACGAACGAGAACCTGACCGCAGAGGGCGCGGAGGCCTATCACAGCGAACAGATCGAAACCTTCCGAGATGCCGGTGCTCATATCGTCACTGCGCTGACCCTGAATGCCACGGCGGAGGCCATCGGCATTGCGCGGGCGGCAGCGCATGCGGGGCTTCCTTCGGTCATTTCCTTCACGCTTGAGAAAGACCGAAAGCTGCGCAGTGGCGAAACCCTGCAACAAGCCATTGAGGCCGTCGATGCCGCAACGGGCAACGCACCGGCCTATTACATGATCAATTGTTCCCACCCAGTGGATTTCGGCCCGGCCTTGCGCGAAGGCGATTGGGCCAACCGCATCCGAGGGTTGCGGGCCAATGCCTCCACCCTCGACCACGGGACGCTATGCCAGCTTGGCCATCTTGAAGAAGGCGATCCGGATGAGCTGGCGGGACAGTATCGCGATCTCAAGGCCGCCTTTCCCGAAATGAACGTTTTCGGCGGCTGCTGTGGAACCGACTTTCTGCACGTGGAAAAGATCGGCAAGGCCATACTCGCTGCCTGAGATCACCGAGGAACGGGATCGAACGACATTTTCGCAACGCAACTGCAATTGGTTAAACGATCTAGGCTGACGTCAAACCGGTGAAAACGAGGGGTCCTTACCGCGAGATCGATGCCGTTTCACCGTCAGGCGGCAGGGGCCGGAGTTTCGTGGCCTCTCCTTCCGACCGGTTCACTTACCGGCCAACAGGCGCCAGACAGGCGCGGCGCGGCAATGGTGAGGCACGACAGCGCCCGGCGGGTTTTCTTTCGCGGGGTCTGCTCGCCGGGTTCTGTCACAGCGACGCGGGGCGCGGCCTAGCGTCCGAGCGAAGGTTTGCGGTGCCGGGTGCTAGCTCATTCGGCAGACTGCGGTCGCCCGGGGGGGCGCGGCGCTCTGGAATACTGCGTCTGCGATGTGTCTTGGTGCTTGCGCGGCGCTCTGGCCGGGCGGTCGCGCAGGCGCTCGCCCCAAATACATTGGGCGCCAGATCCGAAGACCCGGCGCCCAACCGTTCAATGTCACGTCCAATCGGCGATGCTTACTTCAGCCCGGCGGTGAACAGATAGACCTTTTCGTCCGGACGCGGGGTCCAGTCGATGCGGTTACTTACCCCGTAGAAATCGGGCTGGAAGTAGAGGTGCAGCCAGGGACCGTCGTCGTAGAAGACCTGAAGCATCTCGTCGACGATCTTCCGGGTCTCTTCTGGGGTCTTTGCTTCGGCGATATCGGCCCAGCGATCGAACCAGCGCGGATCATCCCAATGGGTGTAGTTGGTGCCGCTGTCGACCGCGGCCAGATCGGTCATGTCGTACAGCGGGCTCCACAGTGCGCCCCCGGACCCGATGAAGTACAGCGGGCCGGCATTCCGCTGGCGGATGATCGGGATATAGACGCTGGACCATTCCATGATCTGCAGATCCACATCCAGACCGACATCCGACAGGTATTGCGCAATCGCCTGCACAACGTTCACGTCGTTCAGATACCGGCCCTGGCCCGCCTGGAAGGCGATCGAGAAGCGGGTGCCGTCATCGCCACGGGGCCAGCCCGCCTCGTCCAGCAGCTTTTCCGCCATCTCGGGGTCATAGGGGTAAGGCTCGATGCTTTGGTTGGCGTTGGGCGGGTTCACGATGCCCGTCATCCGCTCACATTCAAAGTTCAGCAATTGCGAGCAGATCGCAGGCACATTGACCGCGTATTGCAGCGCGCGCCGCACCGCCGGATCCTGGATCGCGTCGCCACCGGGTTCCATCGCCATCGTGTCGCTCAGGTTAAAGCCGACATACATCCGGCGCGTGCCCTGGATCGGGTTCACTTCGGCGACGCCAGAGGCGTTGATCACATCCATCTGGTCAGGCGACACATTGGTGATAATATCGACATTGCCCGCCATCAGCTCGGCAGAGCGGGTCGAGGCTTCGGGGATGATCCGCCAGACGATCTGGTCGAACACCATGCTGTCATCGACAGCTTCCAGCGTCACGGCAGAACCGCGCGCCCATTCCGCCAGCCGGTATGGGCCCGACCCGATGGGGTTGGCGGCCGCTTCGTCCAGCGACATGGCTTCGTAGCTGTCCTTGCAGTGGATCATTACCTCGGCGATCAGACCGAAGGCGATCGGGTTCTTGCGTCCGATGTTGACCTGAACCCGCAGATCGTCCAGCGCCTCGGCGCTTTGGAAATCGATCGACGAGAACACGAAGCCGGGCGTGTTGCCGGTGAACGCATTGGCGGGGTCCGCAGCGCGGTTGAACGTATAGGCAGCGTCTTCGGCTGTCAGAGGCTCGCCGTCGTGGCAGGTCAGCCCCTCTCTGAGCGTGTAGACATAGGCCAGCCCATCGTCCGAAATCTCCAGCGTGGTCGCCAGATCCGGGTTCGCATTGCCCTCGCCGTCCATGGTGAACAGCGTGCCGAAGATATGGCGCGCGATGTTGGAATTGTCGCGCGACGAAATCGTCGACGGGTCAAAGGTGGTCACGTCCGCGCTGAGGCCGACGGTGATCGTATTGCTGTGGGCTGCCGCGAAAGCGGCCGACCCCAAGGCGAGGCTGGCAGTCCCCGCTGCAAGCAAATGGTATAGTCTTGGCATTGGCTTTCCTTTCACCTGTTGGATGCTCGTCAGTGCACCGCCATCAGTCTTTCACTGACTTTGCGGCGGTCGTATCGTTTCGACCGAGCCATCCAGCCGGCGCCAGGCGCCGTATGTCACAGCATCGGTGGTCACAAGGCCTGCACAATGGTCGCCGGATCGAACGCGGCCAGAATGCGGGTATGGTCGGAAATCAGCTTGATCGCGCGGTCGTCGTCGCCATCCGCCAGCGCTTTCACGATGGGGGGGTGGTTGCTGGCGACTTCGTCCAGGTTGTGTTCGTCGCGGTTCCTCAGCGCCATGATCTGGTGGATGCGCATATAGAGGTTTTTCCACGACGCCAGCAGAAGATCGTGATCGGCGAGCACAATCAGGGCGTGGTGAAAGGCCTCATCCGCGGCAACGAGCGCTTCGAAATCCTTGTTCGTGGCGGCGGCGGTCATGGCATCGCAATGCTCGTTCAGTACATCCGGCGACACGCCACTTTCAAGAATGCGGCGCACGGCCATCACCTCGAACACTTCGCGCAGGCTATAGGTCTCGGCTACTTCGCGGGCGGTCAGCGGTTTGACGCGCTTGCCCTTGTAGGCAATCGTCTCGACCAGCCCGTCATTCTCCAGGATCTGGATCGCCTCACGGACCGGCGCGCGCGATACCTTCATCTGTTCGGCCAATGCCGTTTCGACCAATCCCGTGCCCGGCCGCAAGCGCCCGCTTAGAATGGCGCTGCGCAGGCGGTTGGCCACCTGAACGCGCAGGGGCACATTCTCTATCGGGGCAATATCTGCCGTCATGGGCTGGGCAAAGGTCTTGGCTGTATTCATCGAGTCATTCCTTCCTGGCGCGCAAATGTCGGTCGCCAGGCAGTATTGCCCGGCGGACAGGCATGGTCGGTCCTAAGGAATGCGGATGCAATTTGGCAACATCAATCGGCAAGTCACGGGTCGATTGACGACAGGCGACCAGCCTCGCCTGGGCGGCGCGAGTGTCCAACATGACATATGTGGAATGTCGACAATCCATGAGTGGACGATGAGGCACACGCTTGCGCGTTGTCAAGCCTTGTTGATGTCGGCGGCCGCGATCCGGGCCCCGCCCGGGTGAATCGCCCGTTTAGGCGGCGACATGCACAGGAGGCGAGAGGCGAACCGGGACAGCAGCGAAAGCCGCGCGGACGATTCCGGCCTTGCGGGGCGGCTCTGCTCAGGTCGTGTGGATACAGGCGCTTAGATGCGCCGCGCCGACCTGCTTCAGCTCTGGCACAACCTGCGCGCATTCCTGCGTCGCCTTCGGGCATCGGGTGCGAAACACGCAGCCGGAGGGCGGGTTGATCGGGCTGGGGATATCGCCCTTGAGCACCACCCGCGACCGCCGCTTTCCAGGCTCGGGGATCGGAACTGCGGACAGCAAGGCCTGTGTGTAGGGATGGTTCGGTCGGGCATAAAGGTCGGCGGCCGTCGCGATCTCCATCACGTGGCCAAGATACATGACGATGACGCGGTCGCAGATATATTCCACGACGCCCAGATCATGCGCGATGAACAGCATCGTCAGATCCAGATCATTCTTCAGATCTTCCAGCAGGTTGATGACCTGCGCCTGAATCGAGACGTCCAGCGCCGACACCGGTTCGTCGGCCACGATGAATTCCGGCTCGACCGCCAAAGCGCGCGCGATCCCGATGCGCTGCCGTTGCCCGCCCGAGAATTCATGCGGAAACCGATCCAGATGGTCACGCGACAGGCCCACCTTCTCCAGCAGCGAGGCGGCCCGGTCTTCGTGCTCGGAGGCTTCCCCGATCTTGTGCAGCTTCAGGGGGTGGGTCAGCACCTCGCGCACCTTTTCGCGCGGGTTCAGGCTGGCATAGGGGTCCTGAAAGATGATCTGCATCCGCTTGCGATAGGCGCGCATGTCGGTGGCGTTCAGGCGCATCACCTCGGTGCCGTCAAAGCGTACCGATCCAGAGGTCGGCTTTTCCAGCCGCAACAATGTACGGCCCACGGTGGTCTTGCCGGAGCCGCTTTCGCCGACCAGCCCGACAACCTCGCCCGGCTGAATGTCGAACGAGACATCGTCGACCGCCTTCACATTGTTGACCACACGCTGCAAGACCCCGCCATGGATTGGGAAATACTTGCGCAGCTTGTCGACCTGAAGAAGCGGCCGGGTCATGACGCTTGCCTGGCGGTTAGGGTCAGCTCTTGCCAGCGGGCGCATCGGATCATGTGTCCCGCGCCGGAATCGATCAGGTCGGGCGGGGCCGCGGCGCACAGATCCGTGGCATAGCCGCAGCGCGGATGGAACCGGCACCCCCGCGGCAGCCTGGTCAGCGCGGGGACGGTGCCGGGGATCGCCTCCAGCCGGGTCTTGCTGATCGACGAGCCAAGGCGGGGGATCGAGTTCATCAGCCCCGCCGTATAGGGCATGCGCGGGTTGCGAAAAATGTCCTCGACCTCGCCGGTTTCGACCACCTGAGCGGCGTACATCACCACCACGCGATCCGCGACTTCGGCGACGACGCCCAGATCATGCGTGATAAAGACAATCGCCATCCCAAGCTTCTTTTGCAGGTCGTTCATCAGTTCCAGCATCTGCGCCTGGATCGTCACGTCGAGCGCTGTGGTCGGTTCATCGGCGATCAGGATGCGCGGTTCACAGGCCAGGGCCATCGCGATCATTGCCCGCTGCCGCATCCCGCCCGACATCTCATGCGGATAATTGTCGACACGGGTTGCGGGTTCTGGGATGCCGACCAGTTCCAGCATCTCAATCGAGCGGGCGCGGGCCTTTGATTTCGAGAGATTTTCGTGGCGGATCACCATCTCTGCGATCTGTTGGCCGATGGTATGGACCGGATTCAGACTGGTCATCGGCTCTTGAAAGATCATCCCGATCTCCTTGCCCCGGATATCGCGCATCTCGGTATCGCTGAGCGTTGTGATCTCGCGCCCGTTCAACTTGATGCTCCCACCCGAGACGCGTCCGGCGCCCTTCGGTAAAAGCCCCATGATCGACAGGCTGGTCACCGACTTGCCCGATCCGCTTTCGCCGACAATCGCCAGGGTTTCGCCCGCGCGCACCTCAAAGCTGACGCCGTCCACGGCGCGCACCGACAGGGTCTTGGACAGGTCGAAGGTCGTTTGCAGGTCGCGCACTTCCAGGAGGGGGGGCGCATCGGATTTGGCGAGAGGGTCACGCAGCATGGATCAGCGTTCCTTGAGGCGTTGCAATTGGGGCGAAGGCGCGGGAAATACCCGGCGGGCGCCGCAGGGCCAAGACGTGTTTCGCTGTCGTTTTCATCATTCGTGCCCCGTTGCCGGTCGTGCAAAACGGACCCGCCCATCCGATGTCTGGTTTCGACATTTGCGCGCTTGACGCCTTGAAGGCCACATGGTTTGGTTGTTGCAATGTCGACAATCGGTAACCTACATTGGAAGAACATCGAAATGATTGTCAAGCACCCGAACAGCCTGTCGATGCAAATGGCCAACAGAGGGCAAACGTGAGTCATTCCGTGTGCTCCACCGATGATCGTTTGGGCGTGACGCCTTGGAAATTGGCGCCGCGTCCCGGCTGGTCGCGCCCCCGGTTGGTCGCGCCAATGACACTCGGGATCTGGTAGAGGGCGCCGCGCTATGTGGACATTTCTGGTAAGACGCCTGCTGCAAAGCATTGTGGTGCTGATCGGTGTGACCCTGATCAGCTTCATTTCCCTGCAGATCGGCGGCGATCCGACTTTTCTGTTCGTGTCGGAGAACGCGAGCACCGAGGAGATTCAGAGGGCGCGCGAGGCGCTGGGCTTCGACCGGCCGCTGCATATTCAGTACCTGAGCTACGTCTGGAATGCGCTGCAGGGCGATTTTGGCAATTCGCTCAGCTATCGCCAGCCCGCGATGTCAGTGGTCATGGTGGCGATGCCCGCGACGATCGAACTGACGTTCTTTTCCCTGATCCTTGCGATCGGCTTGTCGATCCCGCTGGGGATCTTTGCGGCGCTGAACCGGGGTAAGCCCATCGACGGCGGCATCATGACCTTTGCGATGCTTGGGCAGTCGATCCCGAACTTCTGGATGGGGATCATGATGATCCTGTTCTTTGGCCTGTATCTTGGCTGGTTCCCGATTTCCGGCCACGTCCCCTTTCTTGAGCCCTTGTTCGAGGGGGATTTCGGCACCGCCTTCAACAACCTGCCGCGGTCGCTTTACTACATGATCATGCCGGCCTTCGCGGTTGGCACCTACACTCTGGCGCGGAATGCGCGGTTGATCCGGTCCTCGATGCTGGAGGTGCTGCAGCAGGACTACGTCCGCACCGCGCGGTCCAAGGGGATTTCGGAGACGCGCGTGGTCTTCCATCACGCGATGCGCAACGCCTGGCTGCCGGTCGTCACGATGATCGGGCTGGAGTTCGGGTTCCTGCTGGGCGGGGTCGTGGTGATCGAGACGGTGTTCTCCTATCCCGGCATCGGCCGGCTGGTGTACAACGCGATCAATCAGCGCGACATTCCGGTGGTGCAGGCCTCTGTCATCCTGCTGGCCGGGATCTTTATCCTGCTGAATCTGATCGTGGATCTGATCTATGCGCGGCTGGATCCGCGCGTGAAGCTCTGAGGGCGCGCCGCATGACCGACACCACGCCCGCTTTGAAGACGTCCGCAGACGCCGTCCCCGTCACCCGCCGCAGCGAGTTTCGACGCGCGATGCAAAGCATGGTCGCCAGCCGCTGGGCGCTGATCGGGATGCTGATCTTGTTCGTCGTGACCTTCGTCGCGATCTTCGGGCCGTGGCTGGCGCCCTTCGATCCGAACCGGCAGAACATCATGATGCGCCTGCTGGAACCCGGCGAGCCGGGGGCCGGGCAATTGACCTATTGGCTAGGATCGGACCAGCTGGGCCGGGATGTGCTGTCGCGGCTGCTGTATGGCGCGCGGGTGTCGCTGCTGGTGGGCGTGGCGGCGATCGCCGTTGGCGGCACTCTGGGCACGATTGCCGGTCTGGTGTCGGGCTATTTCGGCGGGTGGATCGACGATGTGATCATGCGGCTGGGCGACATCCAGCTGGCGTTTCCCTTTATCCTGCTGGCGATCATGTTTCTGGTGGTGCTGGGGCCGGGGCTGGTCAATATCATCCTTGTGCTTGGGATCGGGCAGTGGATCACCTATGCGCGCATTGTGCGGGCCCAGACGCTCAGTTTGCGCGAAAAGGAATATGTCGAAGCCGCCCGCGCCATGGGCGACAGCACCTTTTCCATTCTGTTTCGCACGATTCTGCCGAACATCATCGCGCCGCTGACCGTCATCGCCTCGTTCAACGTCGCGGGCGTGATCCTGTCAGAGGCGGCCCTTTCGTTTCTGGGACTGGGCGTGCCGCCATCTGTGCCCACATGGGGCAGCATGCTGTCGGAAAGCCGGGATCACCTGTTGTCGAACCGGTGGTGGCTTGCGGTGTTTCCCGGTCTTGCCATCGTGTTTACCGTGCTGGCCTTCAACATCATTGGGGATTGGCTGCGGGACTTCCTGGATCCGCGCCTGAAGGAAAACGGTTAAGACCAGCCGTCTGTCCAGCGCCTAGAGCGTATCGCGATCAGTCAGAGGCAAATATTCACCCGCCAGAGCAAGGCGGCGTTTGCCAAGCACAACGCGGTCGTCCTGGCGGGTGAGCTCGATCTAGCGCGACGCGCTCTCGTTTGGCGGCGGGGGCGTCAGATATTGCCCGGCGCCTTGCGGGCCCGTGACCGTTCCGTCCAGAAACACCGTGTTGCCCGCAAGGAGCGTTTGCATCACCCGCCCCCGAAAGCGGCGCCCGGCGAACAGATGCGCCACGTCGCGCGCGTGGCTGTGCAGCGTGCCAAGCCTATGCATTGTCTCCGCCGCCAAATCGACAATCGTGACATCCGCCGCGCTGCCGGGCAGGAAGGCCCCCTTGTGGGGGTACAGTCCGTATCGCTTCGCACCGTTGGCACAGAGCAGATCATGCGCCCGCTTCAGGCTGAGCCGCCCCTGCGCCACGGCATCCAGCATCGCGGGCAGGATAAATTCGATGCCGGGCACACCCGGAGGCGCCCCTGGAAAATCGCCCTCCGCCGCCTGTTTCTCTGCCAGCGCGAAGGGCGCATGGTCGGTGGTGACGTAGTTGATCACGCCATCTTCGATCGCCTGCCAAAGCGCGTCCTGATCGGTCTGATGGCGGATTGGCGGGTTGACCTTGGCATAGACGCCCGCCCGCTCCACATCCAGCTCGGTGGCAAACAGATATTGCGGGCAGGTCTCGGCCGTGAAATCCGAGGTCCCGGCGAAGGCGCGCAGGACCGCGACCGTTTCCGCGCTGGTCACATGGGCGATATGCAGCTTGGTCCCGGCGGTGATGTTCATCGCCAGCAGTTTCGCCACCGCAACCGCCTCGCAGATCGCGGGGCGGGACAGCCCATGGGTCGCCGCCTTTGCGGGGTCAAGCGCTTTGGCGCGGTCCTCGTAATGGGCCAGCAAGGCGGCGCTTTCCGCATGCACGACGACCGGGCGGCCGGTGCCCGCGAGCAGCATGAGGGCGCGCAGTTGATCGGCTTCGTCGGGAAAGGCGAGGCCTTCGAACTCGTCGGCGCGGCCGGCGGGCGACGGGGTGGTGAAGATCTTGAACGCGATACACCCAAGGTCCAGCATCCTGTCCCGGGTGGCTTCCGTCAGGTCGCCGGGCGCGGCATATAGCGCGAAGTCGATCACCGCATTTTCCTTGAAGTGATCCCGCCTGCGGGCAAGCTCTTCGGGGGTGGAGCAGCAGGGTTTCGAGATTGGCATCTCGAACAAGGTGGTCACCCCCCCGGCGGCGGCGGCCCGCGTTTCCGACAGGACCGTGCCACGCTCTGGGTAGGCGGGCGCGCGGACATGAAAGTGGATGTCGACCAGACCCGGCAGGACGCTCTTTCCGGTAGCATCGATGACATGCGTCGCGTCCGGCGCGGTTCCGGGCGCATAGATCCCGGCAATCACACCATCCAACAGCCCCAGATCGACGCGGTGGGGGCCATCCGGCAGCAGAACCTCCCCGCCGGAGATCAGCGTGTCCAGCCGGCTCATGTCTTCAGGCCGAGTTCTGTCAGCGCCTTCGCAACGCCGTCCAGATTGGTCAGATGCATCGAGGCGTAGTTGGGCGACAGAACCACGCCGTGCCCGCCCGCGCGGTAGGTCGCCATCACGGATCTATAGGCAATGTCCGGTGTACATTTGGCCTGGTCCGCCCGCACACGCGGCGCGTCGATGCCGAGCCCCATGAACACCTTGGCCTTGTCATGCACGCCTCGCAACGCTTCGGCGCATTGGCTGAAAACATAGGTATCGGGGTCCAGCCCTTCCTGGATGACGCTGTCTAGCGGGGCGCCCTGAATGCCCAAGATCCCGTCCAGCACCTTCATCGCCACGGCGGGGTCAAAATCGCGTAGGATCGTCTTCTGGAAGAACCCGAATTCCTTGTGCCAGATTTCGCCGGACTGGTGCTGATAGGTGATCGGCTTGACCCA
>CAYGRI010000058.1:0-19387 GCA_964352155.1 uncultured Maritimibacter sp.
TTCTTTGCCTTTGCCGCTTCTCCCGGCAGCATAGCGTCCAGCCTTGGCGCCAGAAAGGCCAGATCGTCCTGATCCTTCAGCGCCACCCCGATGGCCCGGCGAAAGGCATCCGGCCAGGGGGCGCCCTGGGCGTTCAGCAGCGTCGCCGCCTCTGCCCATTCCACCGTTTCGGCCACCCCCGGCGGTTTCGACAAAGGCTCGCCCCGCAGCAACCCGACAGAGGCGACCACGGCCGCCGCCGTCGCCTCGGCCACGGCCGACGCGCGGGTGAGCACGATCCGCGCCTCGAGCGCCGGGTCGGGATAGTCGATCCAGTGATAGACACAGCGCCGCCTCAGCGCCTCATGCAGGTCGCGCGTGCGGTTCGACGTCAGCACCACGACCGGGGGGCGCAACGCCCGTTCCGTCCCCGTTTCTGGGATCGAGATCGTGAAATCCGACAGGAACTCCAGCAGGAAGGCCTCGAACTCCTGATCCGCGCGGTCAATCTCGTCGATCAGCAGCAGGGTCGTTGCAGGGTTGCGCAGCGCGGTCAGCAGGGGCCGCTCCAGCAGGAAGTCGGGCGCGTAAAGGTTGGTTCCCCCCTCTGCCTGCCGCAACGCCAGCATCTGCCGGGGATAGTTCCATTCATACAAGGCCGCCGCTGCGTCGATGCCTTCATAGCATTGCAGCCGGATCACCTGCCGCCCCAGCACACCGCCCAGCGCCTTTGCCGCCTCGGTCTTGCCGACCCCCGGCGCACCCTCCAGCAACAGCGGCTTGCCCAAAGCCAGCGCCAGATAGGCCGAGGTCGCGAGTTCAGGCGAGGCGATGTATTGCGCATCCGTCAGCGCACTGGCCAGCGCCTCGGGGCTGCCGATCCCCGCGATATGCGCCTGAACGGCCATCTACCGACGCGGCCCCGGCCGCGCGCCGCCCCGGGCCCGCAACCCGCGCAGGATCTTCTCTGGCGTGATCGGCAGCTTGTCGACCCGCACGCCCACCGCGTTATAGACGGCATTTGCCACCGCAGGCAGTACCGGATTGGCACACATCTCTCCCGGCCCCTTGCCGCCATAGGGCGCATCGGTGGCGGGCCGCTCCAGGACAGAGATGTCATGCGGCACGATCTCGCCCGGCCCCGGCATCAGATAGGCGTTGAAATCCACCGGCCCATGCGCCCGGTCGGGGTAATATGGCTCCGTCGTTTCGTACAACGCATGACTGACCCCCATCCAGGCCCCGCCGATCAACTGCTGCTCGACCAGCCGGGGGTTCAGCGCGCGGCCCACCTCATAGGCGGATTTGATGCCGGTGACCTCGACCTCGCCAGTCTCGTCATCTACCGTCAGATCCACCACCAGAGCGGCATGGGCATAGGTCGTCACCGGGCTCATTTCTCCGGTGTCAGGGTCCACCCCCGACGGTTCGATCAGAAAGATCCCCCGCCCCGACAGCGTCCGCCCCTGCTTGAACTGCGCGGCTATCGCCGTCTCCGCCACCGTGATCGACCGCGAGGGCGCCCCCTTGACGTGAATGTTGCCCCGGCCGTCCGTGTCCAGATCCTGCGCCGAGACCTCCAGTTCCTCGGCGGCGGCCTCCATCATCTGTGCGCGCGCCTCAGACGCGGCCCGGATCACCGCATTGCCCACCCGGTGTGTCCCGCGCGAGGCGAAAGACCCCATGTCATGCGGCCCGGTATCGCTGTCGGCGGTGTCGACATACACATCCTCGATCGGCACGCCCAACGCCTCGGCGGCGATCTGGCGGGTGACCGATTTCATCCCCTGCCCAAGATCGATAGCCGAAAGCGTCACCATGAACGTGCCGTCCGGCGTCGAATGCACCAGCGCCTGTGCCGGATCGCCGCCAAGGTTCATGCCTATGGGATAGTTGATACAGGCAAACCCGCGCCCGGAGTGAACGGCCATCAGCGCCTCCTCGACCCGGACAGGAACCGGGACACGCCAGGGCGCTTGACCCCCTGCTGGAACGGTTTGTCCGGTTGGTAAGGCGGCGGCTCCGACGCGCGGGAGGCAGGCGGCACCGCCGCGGGAGGCAATGGCGAGGTGGACGCTGTGCCCGTTACAGGCGCCGCTGCAGAAACCGCCCCATACGACGCCGCAGGCAAAGCCGCTGCCGCCGGACCCGCAAGCGCCGCCGGAGTGCTGGTTCCAGCCGGTGGTCGCGGCCCGTCGGGCACGCGGGCGGGCGCAGTCGCCGCAGGCGCTGGGGCCGCCTGCGTGCCCTCGTCCATCCGGTGCCCTGTGCGCTCTGCCAGGATCTCCATATCCGGCCGCTGCACCGGCATCGCCTTGTGATCCCGCCCATGCGCCCCGGCGGGCAAACGCCGCGTGCCCGGCGCAGGCGCCGTCCCCTGGACCCGCCCCGCGCGGCGCTCGCCGATGCGCCCCGCGTCATCCAGGGCCGTCTCGGGGATCGCCTGCCGCGCCACGCTCGTCCCGGTCAAGGACGAGGCCGCGCGATCTTCCGCCGACACGGGCCAGCCCGCCTTGTCAGCGGCAACCTGACAGCATTCCACCTGGGCGCAATTCTTCGCCACCCGCCGATGCGCCTTCATGTCTCCGTCGCGATAGCTGTTCAGGATCCGCAGATGGATCGGATCCACCCCCGCCGCCTCGGCCACCCGGTCCATATGGCATTCGATGGCGAAATCGACGCCCGTAATCCCGAACCCCCGCATCGCCGTCGCCGGTGTCCGGTTGGTAAACACACAAAACGTATTCGCCGCCACATTGGGGATCGAATAGGGCCCCGGAAGATGCCCCGTGCACTTGGTCCCGGCATAGGAGGACAGCCGGGTATAGGCGCCCGCATCGAAGAACCCGGTCAATTCCCGCGCCACGATCCGCCCGTCGGCCATGACACCATCCTTGATCCGCCACCGCTCCGCCCCGCGCGGCGCGCCCACCTGCATCTCTTCGGCGCGGTCCCACTGGAACTTCACCGGCCGCCCGGTCAGCAGCGCGCCCAGAACCGCCATCGGCTCTGTCAGACTGTCCACCTTGCCGCCAAACCCGCCACCCACGGTGCCGCCGACGAAATGCAGCCGGGACGAGGGCATCTCGAGCAGCTTCGCCGTCGTCCCCAGCGAAAAGAACAGCGCCTGCGTCCCGGTATGGCACAGGATCCGGTTGTTCGTCTCTGGCACCGCGATGGCGCCGCAGGTCTCGATCGGCGCCTGCTCGATCGGCGACATCTCATATTCCGCCTCGACCAGATGATCAGCCTGGGCAAAGGCCGCCCGCACATCGCCGAACCGCAGCTTCACATGGTCATAGGGTTCGTAGTCGAAGCAATTGTTCGGATAGACCTCGTTCACCACCGGCGCGCCGGGGGCCAAGGCCTCTTCGACATCCAGCACATGCGGCAGCACCTCCCAGTCCACCCGCACGGCGGCACAGGCGGCGCGGGCCTGCGCCTCTGTCTCGGCGATGATACACAGCACCGGCTCGCCCACATAGGCCACCTTCGTGCCCGAGATCAGTGGCTCGTCATCGCGCCCGAAATTGATCAGCGACAACAAGGTGTTCAGGTTGTGCGGCACATCCCGGGGCCAGACCACCCGGCGCACCCCGGGCATCCGCTCCGCGACGCTCGCATCCACCGACCGGATTCGCGCATGATGATGCGGAGAGCGCACGGCCCGCATATGCAACAGCCCGTCGAACAGGTGATCGTCGTAATAGGCCGTGCTGCCGCGCACATGTCCCTCGATATCCTGCCGGATACTGGGCTTGCCGATCTCGTTCAAATCGTCGTCGCGTTCATCGGCGAACAGGTCCTTGCGGAACTCGACGCTCATGCCACCCTCCCCCGCATCCGGTCCGCCGCGTCCAGAATGGCGTCGACGATGGGCGCATAGCCGGTGCATCGGCACAGGTTGCCCGAAATCGCCTCGATCACCTCGTCGCGGCCGGGCCGGGGGTTGCGCGCCAGCAAAGCCTTGGCCGCCATCAGCATCCCCGGCGTGCAGAACCCGCATTGCGCTGCGAAGCCTTCCATGAAAGCCCGCTGCAAAGGGTGCAGTTCCGGCCCCAGAGCCAGCCCCGCCGTCGTCTCCAACCGCCGTCCGGCGACCGTTTCGGCCAGGGTCAGGCAGGACAGATGCGGCTCGCCGTCGATCAGCACGGTGCAGGCGCCGCAAGTCCCCTGCCCGCAGCCATATTTCGGAGACGTGTCCCCCGCCCCGCGCCGCAAAGCCTCCAGCAGGTTCAGCCCTTCCTCGACGAACAGCCCGGTTTCGGCGTCGTTCAGCGTGAAGGAAACGGGTTTCTTCGGCATCAGCTTTCTCCCAGCAGCAGGCGGCGCAGGTGCACCGGCGCGACTTCGGACCGGTACCAGGCCGAAGCCAGGGCATCGTCCGGCGGCGCCAGCCCTTGCAGACAGGCCGCGCAGGCCGCCGCCACGCCGGAGGCATCCAGCGTCGCCCCCTGCAACGCCCGTTCCGCCCCCATCGCGCGCAGCGGTGTCGGCCCCATCGCGCCAAAGGCAATCGTTGCGTGATCCACCCGGCTTCCCATGGTCACCAGATAGGCGGCAATGGACAGGACAGAGGCGCCCTTGGGCCGCGTCCGGCTGACCTTGCGAAACCGCAGCGCCTCGGCCCGCACCCGCGGCACGGACACCGCGGCGACCAGCCTGGCCGCATCGCGTTGCCGCAAGAACTCCGCCAGATCCAGCGCGCGCCCATCGGCAAGATGCACAAGCGCGCCCAGCGCCAGCAGCCCGACCGCCAGATCGCCATAGGGATGCGGTGCGAACAGATTGCCGCCCACGGTCGCCATGTTGCGCAGGGCCGGCCCGCCAATCGCCCGCGCCGCCGGCGCCAGGGCGGCCAGATCGGGATGCGCGATCACCCCCGCCATCGTGACCCCGGCGCCAATACGGATCCGCTCTCCCTCGGCCCGCACCTCGCGCAGCGCCGGGTCCGTGACCCGCACCAGCGCCTCGACTTCCTGCGGCGCATAGTTCACGGCCCGCATCAGCAGCGTTCCGCCGCCCAGGATCGCGCCCGGAGCCTGCGCCGCCTCGGCGATGGTCGCATAGGTCTGTACTGTGGTCATGCCGCCCCCAATGCCGCGCGGATCGCCTCGAACCCCGCCAGATAGATCCCGTCGCCCACCGTTTCCGCCAGTTCCGCCTCGCGCCCCTTCGGCGTGTCGAACCGGCTTTCCCATTCCCAGAACGTGCGGTCCCCATCCGTCACCGGCGTCAGACGGCAATGGGCGACGTAGTTGAACAAGGGGATTGGCGTGTCGAGCAGGCAGTAGGAGAACGCGGTTTCCATGTCCGACAGCGTCAGCAATTGCTCGCGCAGCTCGGACCCGTCCTGCAGCCGGAACCGCCGCACGCATCCCACCTTGTCGGACGGAAAGCCGCGTTCGATCTCGCTGACCGCCACCACCGGATGCCAGCGGTCATGCCCGTTGAAATCGCGCACCATGTCCCAGACCGCCTCGATCGGCGCGTCCATGATCGTGCTGCGATAGACCTTGGGCATCGCCGTCACCCGCCGAAATGCCGTTTCAAGGCGTCAAATCCGGCCTGAAACACGTTGCCGCCGATCCCCGCGACCAGATCCTGCTCTGCCTCGGGCGCGCAGGAGAATTCCGCCGTCCACTCGACAAAGGTCCGCTCGCCATCGGTCACCGGGGTCAGGCGCAGGGTGGCGATGTAATCTTCCAACGGCATCGGGCTGTCGAGGATGCCATAGGTGCAGAACATGTCGTAATCCGACAGGCCCAGAAGCTGCTCGCGGATGTTGTCGCCGTTTTGCAGGTTGAAATTGCGGATGCAGCCGACCTTGTCGGAAGGCAGCGCATCCTCGATCCGGCTGTCGCGGATGCGTGGGTGCCATTTCGGCAAGCCATTGAAATCACGGACCCGATCCCAGACCCGCTCGGCCGAGGCGCCAATCACCGACGAGACAAACACCCGCGCCATCACGCCGTTCCCTTGTCTTCAGAGGGCTTCTTGGCTGCCTGGGCGCGCGCCGCCTCAGAGGCCGCGCGGGTCATGTCGCTGGCGTTGCGAAAGATGTCCGAGCGCGCGATGTTGCCGCCATCCACGCCGATCTCTTTCATCAAACTGTCCACGAAAGGCGCTTGCACCCGGTAGCGCAGGGCAGAGTTCATAACCTCGTCCGTCGGGCTGGGGCTGGCGCCGTTGCCCCCTCCGCCAGAGCCGCCATCCGCCCAGTCGAGCCCCTGCGTACCCGATCCGCCAAGCTGCATAATCTTGATATCGCTGACCTTCTCCAGCGGCTTGACGCTGGCGGCCACGATGCCTTCGACATGCTCCAGCATCTTGCGCTTGAACAGCGACGCCCGAGAGCCGTCGGATAGCACATTCTCGGCCTCGTTGATCAGCTTGGCGGCCTCAGCCTCGACCGCCTTGCGGATCTTGTCGGCCTCGGCCAGCAGCCTGGTGCGCTGCGCCTCTGTCTCGGCCTTGATCTGGTCGATGGTCTTGGCGCGACCGGCCGCCTCTGTCTCGGCGGCGGTCTTGGCCTTTTCGGCGGCCTCCATCGCGCGGGCACGGGCGGTCTCTGCCTCGACGGCGGCGGCGCTTTCATCCAGCGACTTCTGATACAGCGCGATCGCCTTTTCCATCGTCGCCTCCTCGACGGCCCTCTCGCGGGCGATCTCCAGCTTGCGACGGTCGGTCTGGTGACCGATCCGGGCATCGTCCAGCCCGCGTTCCGAGGCGATGCGGGCGCGCTCGATCTCTTCCTGGCTGGCGATCTCGGCCTCGCGCAGGGCCTGGACGCGGGAAATCTCCAGCTGCTCCAGCACCTTCTTGCGCTCCAGCTTGCGGGCGTCCAGCACCTGTTCGGCGGCGATCTTCTCGGCGTCGATGGTGCGGGCCTTGGCGACGCGTGCCGCCTCAATGGCCTCGTCGGCGGCGATCTGGGCGGCATCCATCGCGCGGTTGCGGGCAATCTCCAGCTCGCGGATCTTCTGGTCGCGGGCGATCTTTTCGCCGGTGGTCTCGGCCTCTTTCTCGATCCGTTGCTGGTCCACCAGACGACGGCTGGAGATTTCAGCCGCCTCCACCGCCTCGTTCTTCTCGATCTCGCGGGACCGGATTTCTGCCTCCTTGGCGATCTCGGCGGCGCGGGTGCGCTTTTCCTGTTCAATTCGGGCCTGGCTGACCTCTTCGGAGGCGGCCACATTCGCCACATCCACCGTCCGGTTGCGCGCAATCTCGCGCTCGCGCAGATCCTGCTCATAGGCAATGCGCTCGGCGGCGACCTTCTTTTCCTTGGCGATCCGGGCGCCCTCTGTCGCCTCTTGCTTCGCGATCTCGGCGGCTTCCAGCGCCCGGGCGCGGGCGATCTTTGCCGCCTCGGTGGCTTGCTGGCTGGCGATCTCGGCTTCGTCCAGCGCCTTTTGCCGGGCGATCTCTTGCGCCCGCGTGGCCTGATCCGCGTCGATGCGTTCCGCGTTCACCACCCGCTCCTGCGCGATCCGCAGCTTTTCGGCGGCCTCCCGCGCGGCAATCGTGGCCTCGTCAATCGCCAGGTTGCGCGCGATCTCACGCTCGCGCGTCGATTGCTCCAGCGCGATCCGCGCCTCTGTGACCGCGCGTTCCTGGGCAATCCGCGCCTTCTCCACTACCTCGCGAGAGGCGATGTCCGCCTCGTCAACGCTTTGCTTGCGCGCGATCTCCAGCGACTGCGTCTCGCGGTCCTTATCGATGCGGGCCTCGGCGATGGCCTTTTCCTGAGCGATCCGGGCCTTTTCAATCGCTTCCTTCGCCGCAATGTCGGCCGATTGCGTGTCATGGTCCGACTTGATCCGCGTGGCGGACAGCGCCTGTTCCTGACTGATCCGCGCCTTTTCGACGGTTTCGCGGGTGGCAATCTCAGCCTGTTCGATCACCTGCTGCCGCTCGATCTCCTGCTGCCGGATCTTGCGTTCCGAGGCGATGCGGGCCTCGGCGATCTGTTCCTCGTTGTTGATACGGGCGCGTTCGATGGCCTCGCGGCTGAGGAAAGTCGCCTCTTCGCCCTCCCGCTCGCGTTCGGACCGTTCACGCGCCAGCTCCGCCCGCTGCTGGGCGCGGCGGAATTCGATGTCGCGCTGCTGCTCCAGCCGGGCTTCCTCGGACGCGCGGTCGATGTTCAGCGTCTCTTTCTCCGCCTCCAGATTGCGGTTGCGGATCTGGATCATCGTCGTCTGTTCGATGTCGTTGCGCATCTTGCGGCGGGACTCGATGGCCTCGATGACAGAGGTCAGACCGATGGCGTCAAACCGGTTGGACGGGTTGAAATACTGGATGTCCGTCTGGTCAATGTCGGTGATCGCAACCGATTCCAGCTCCAGCCCGTTCTTGTCCAACCCCTCTTGCGCCAGTTCCGCCACCCGCGCGGTGACCTCCTGGCGCTTGGTGTGCAATTCCTCCAGCGTCATCTCGGCGGCGACGGTGCGCAGGGCGGACACGAACTTGCCCGACAACAGCCGCGTCAGCCGCTCCGGCTCCAGCGTGCGGCGGCCCATGGTCGAGGCGGCGAGGCTGACCGCCGCCTTCGTCTGCCGCACCCGGACGTAGAATTCCGCATCCACATCGACGCGCAGGTTGTCGGCGGTGATCAACGCCTGCTCACGCCCGCGCGTCACCGACAGATCCAGCGAGTTCATGTTCACCGGCGTGATGTCGTGGATGATCGGCCAGACGAAGGCACCGCCGTCGATCACCACCCGCTCGCCCAGAAAGCCGGTGCGGACAAAGGCGATTTCCTTGGTCGACCGGCGATACAGCCAGTTCATCACCCAATACAGGATAAAGATGACGATAATGGCGAGGATCAGCCAAAGGATCAGTTGTCCGATGATTTGTCCGGTCATGAATGGTCTCCCTTATCGCCCGATTTTCTTGAAGGCGGCGGTCTGTTCGGTCAGCGCAATCTCTGTTGGCAGCCGCTCCATCGAGGAGGCGCCGTAGAAACCGTGGCAATGGCGGGTGTTCTTGAGCACGAAATCGGCGTCCTCGGGCATCGCCACCGGCCCACCATGGACAAGGACAAGGACATCCGGATTGACCTCCAGCGCGGCGGCGGCCCAACGGTCGGTCAGGCCCGGCGCGTCCTGCAAGGTCACGGCGGTGTCCGCGCCGATCGCCCCGCCGGTGGTCAGCCCCAGATGCACGACGATGATGTCGGCCCCGGCCCGCGCCATCGCGGCGGCATCTGCCTCGGAGAACACGTAAGGCGTTGTCAGCATGTCCTTGTCATGGGCCATGGCAATCATGTCGATCTCGTGGCCGAAGCCCATGCCGGTTTCTTCCAGGTTCTGCCGGAACACCCCGTCGATCAGCCCCACGGTGGGAAAGTTCTGCACGCCTGAAAAGCCCGCAGCCTTCACCTGATCCAGGAACTTGTCCATCAGCCGGAAGGGATCGGTCGCACAGACCCCCGCCAGCACCGGAGTCTTCTTGACCACGGGCAGGACCTCTCCGGCCATCTCCATCACCACGGCATTGGCGTCGCCGTAGGGCATCAGCCCGGCCAAAGACCCGCGCCCGGCCATCCGGTAGCGGCCCGAGTTGTAGATGACGATCAGGTCGATCCCGCCAGCCTCTTCGCATTTCGCCGACAGGCCGGTGCCGGCGCCGCCGCCGATGATCGGCACGCCCGCGTCGCGCATCTCGCGGAATTTGGTCATCAGAGTGGTGCGATCATACATCTCAGGCTCCTTCGGCGGAACGACGGGCAGGCGTCGCGGCGTTATCATGGTGGAACGACCTGAAGCACCGCACGATCAGCTCGGCGAAGGCGGGGTCATTGATGTTGTGGGGCACGCGGATCAACTGCCGGTTGGCGGTGGCGCGCACAATGTCTTCGAGTGTCCGGAACAGGGCGCGGTTGGCCTCTGGGTCCCAGAAAGGCTGGCCAGGCGCATCCAACAGGCTCACGCCGCCCTCGGGCAGAAAGAACCGCACCGGCCCGGTCATCCGGTTCAGCTTGTCGCCGATGAACTGCGCAATCCGGATGTTCTCGTCCACATTGGTCCGCATCAGCGTGATCTGCGGGTTGTGTTCGTAAAACAGCCGCCCCCGGTAGCGATCCGGCACCGTCTGTGGCGCGTTGAAATTCACCATGTCCAGCGCGCCCGCCGCACCGATGTAGGGCAGACCCGCGCGGATCGAGGCATCGAAGCGCGCCTTGGTCGCGGCAAAGACGCCGCCCGCGACCATGTCGCAAACCTCGGTCGTCGTGAGGTCCAGCACCGCCGTCAACAACCCCGAGTCCAGCAGCTTTTCCATCGACCGCCCGCCAACGCCGGTGGCGTGGAACACAAGGCAGTCGTACTCGGGCTCCAGCGCCTTGGTGATCATCTGCACGCAAGGCGTGGTGACGCCGAACATGGTGATCCCCACGGCGGGCCTGTCGTCGGGCGTGGCCTGCTTGGTCTGCCGTGCCCGCACCATGCCCGCCAGCGCCGCGGCGCCGTTGGCCAGCACCTCGCGGGTAATCGAATTGATCCCCTGCACATCGGCCACCGAATACATCATCGTGATGTCCGACGGGCCCACGTATTGCTCCGTATTGCCGCTGGCGACGGTCGAGACGATCAGCTTCGGCACGCCCACCGGCGGCACCCGGAACGCCGGAGAGACCAGCGCCGTGCCGCCGGACCCGCCCGCCGACAACAGCCCGGCGATGTCATGGCGCGACGCGATCCAGCGTTCGAACGCCAGCGTCATCGCCGCGACGGCGCTGCCCCGGTCGCCGGTGAACACGGCGCCAGAGCCGCGCGGATGGGCGGCGGCCACGACGTGGGGCGGCACATCGGCGCCGCTGCGCCCGCCGCTGGTAGACAGATCCACGACCTGCACCGCAAGCCCCTGCGCGCGAACGATATCGGCCATATAGCCGATCTCTTGCCCCTTGGTGTCCAGCGTGCCGCAGACATAGACGATTCCGCGCCCCGCCAGCGCCCGACCCTGCGACAGCGGCACCACCTCGGCCATCTTCGGCACCTCGGTCTGGGTCCGGGCCGAGCGTACCAGCACCGCCACCGGCACCGGCGGCGTCCAGCGCGTGGGGACCTTTGGGTTCGACAGGTAGATCCGGGTGAACTGCGCCGCGTCCGGTTCGGGTAGCCGTTCCACCGGCGCGCCACCGTCGGTTTCGTCATGGGCATGGCGCCCGACGCCCAGCAACGCCTGCTGCAAATCGCGGTCGGCCGCCAGCGCGCCCGCGTCCATCACCCGGTTCACCCGTCCGTTGACCATGATCGCGACCTTGTCGGCCACGGAACAGGCCACGCCAATGTTCTGCTCGATCACCAGAACGTCGATATCGCCTTCCTGCCCCAGGCGGACCAGCATCTCGGCCACCTGGTTGACGATCACCGGCGCCAGCCCCTCGGTCGGCTCGTCCATCACCAGAAGGCGCGGGTTCAGCAGCAGCGCGCGACCGATGGCCAGCATCTGCTGCTCGCCCCCCGACAATTGCGCGCCGCCGTTGTCGCGCCGTTCGGCGAGGCGGGGGAAGGTGGCATAGACCCGCTCGATCGACCAGTTGCCGCCCTTCTTCGCCACCAGTTTGAGATGTTCGTCCACCGTCAGCGAGGGCCACAGCCGCCGCCCCTGCGGGACATATCCAACGCCCATGCGCGCAATCTCAGACGGGCCGCGCCCGGCCAGGCTTTGCCCGTTCAACACGATGGAGCCCGACGACACCGGCACCAGCCCCATGATCGCGTTGCACAGCGTCGTCTTGCCCATGCCGTTGCGGCCCACGACCGACAGCACGCCATGATCCAGCGTCAGATCCACCCCCTGCAGCGCATGGGACTGGCCGTAGTAGACGTTCAGGTCGCGCACATCGAGGATCGCGGTCAATGCTCCGCCCCCCCAAGATACAGCGCCTGCACTTCGGGATCTTCCTCGATCTCGGCGGGCTTGCCTTCCTTGAAGATCCGCCCGTTGTGCATCATCGAGACGAAGTCGGACACGCGCAAAGCCACGTCCATGTCATGCTCGATGATGATATAGCCCATGTGGCTGGGCAGCCCGGTCAGGATCTCGACCAGCTCGCGCCGTTCCGTCGGCGACAGCCCGGCGGCGGGTTCGTCGAACAGAATAAAGCGCGGCGCCCCGGACAGGGCCATTGCAATCTCAAGCTGGCGCTGCTGGCCATAGGACAGATCGCTGACCGGCGTGTCCTTTACATCCTGCAGATGCACCATCGCCACCAGATCCTCGGACGCCGCCACCAGCGCATCGTCGCGGCGCGGCCGGATCAGCGAAAACCGCCCCCGCGACACTCCAAGGCTGGACAGGTAGACATTGTCCATCACCGTCAACCCGTTGAACAGCAACGAGATCTGATAGGTCCGCCGCAGCCCCCTGCGGATCCGCTCTTGCGGCGGAAAGCGCGTCACATCCTCGCCAAAGAAGCGGATGGAGCCTTCGGACGGCGGGAAATCCCCGGTGATGCAATTGAACAGAGTTGTCTTCCCCGCCCCGTTCGACCCCAGCACCGCGCGCCGCTCGCCGGGCCGCACGATCAACTCGATCTCTGCCAGGGCCGACAGCGCGCCAAACCGCTTGCCCAGCCCGCGCAATTCCAGCGCCGTCTCTGTCGCCGTGGCCGCGCGCACATTCATTTGCGCATCTCCCCGGTCAGCGGATCACGGTTGCGGCTGGCCTTGGCCTTTTCCCAAAGCCCCAGCAGACCGTCTTCGGAAAAGAACACCACCGCCAAAAATCCCAGCCCGATCAGCAGTTGAAACCGCTCCCCGCTCAGCCCCACGGCGACCAGAGCGTCCAGTGCGAAGGTCTTAAGGATCACATAGAGAAACGCGCCGATGAACGGGCCCAGAGGGTGCTTGAGCCCGCCCACGACCGCGATGATCAGAATGTCGATGGCCGGCTGGATAGAGATCGTGCCGGGGCTGATCTGCGCCGATTGCCAGGTCAGCAAAATCCCCCCAAGCCCTGCCGGAATCGCCGACAGGGCATAGGCCGCCACCCGGTGCGCGGTGACGTTGAACCCCAGCGCGGCCATGCGCCGTGGATTGTCGCGGACCCCCTGCAACGCCAGCCCGAACGGCGTCCGCGACACATAGAGCACCGAGAAATACGTCGCCGCCGCCCAGAACAGCGTGAGGTAGTAGAACGCCTGCGGCCCGCGCCAGTCGACTCCGAAAAGCTGCGGCGGAAAGACCGAGTTGAACCCCTGGAACCCGTTGAAAATATCGTAATTCTGCCGGGTGAAGTAAAAGAACGCCGCCGCGATGGCGAGGGTGATCATGATCGTATAGATCCCCTCTGTCCGCACGGCGAGCCAGCCGATCAGCGTGGCGAACAGCATGGTGATCAGCAGCGCCAGCGGGATCGTCACATACCAGGGCCACCCCATGCTGATCGTGTCGATGGCACTGTCGCCAAAGATCGCGACCATATAGCCCGCGACGCCTGCAAAGGTCATCTGCGCCAGGCTGACCATGCCCCCGTAGCCGCCCAGAAACATCAGCGAGGTCGCGATCATCCCCAGAATGAAGGTCCAGCCAAAGATCTGGAACATCACGAAATCCGACACGAAGGTCGGCACGATCAGCAGCAGGATCCCCCCGATCCAATAGGCCGGCGGGACTTTCTCCACCCACATCCGGTCATCGACTCGCGGTTTGGGCCGCGCCCCGGGGATCTCCTGCAGGGCCATCTCAGCTCCGCCCCAGCAGGCCCTGCGGGCGGAAGGCCAGCACGGCGACCATGATCAGGAAGGTCAGCACAACCGCATAGGTGGGCATGTAGATCGACCCGAACTGCTCGGCGCAGCCGATCAGCAAGGCGCCCAGAGCCGCCCCGGGGATAGAGCCCATGCCGCCCACGATCACCACCACCAGCGAGGCGAGCAGAAAGCGCGTATCCTCTCCCGGTGCCGCCGACTGGAAGGTCGCGCCGACAACGCCCGCCAACCCCGCCAGCCCGGCGCCAAAGGCGAAGACACCGACAAAGATCAGCTGAATCCGCGCGCCCGTGGCGCTGAGCATGTCGCGGTCGTCGACGCCCGCGCGCACCAGCATCCCGATCCGCGTCTTGTTCAGCAGCAGCCACATGGCCACCCCGATCACCACGGAAGCGGCAAAAATCACGATCCGCACCATAGGATATTTGAGATAGCTGGTGACAACCTCGCCGGAATTTCGCACCCGTTGCCCGGTGATCAGCCCCGTTTCAATCGGGCCGGACAGCCAGGCGGGCGGGTTGATATTGTAAAAGTCGCCGCCAAAGCCCCACAGCATCAGATCGGCCAGCACAATCGCGATGCCGATGGTCACAAGGGTCTGGCGCAAGTCCTGCCCCTCCATCCGGCGGAAGACAAAGATCTGCAACACCACACCGAGCGCCGCGACCACAAGAAACGCGGCCGGAAAGGCCAGCAGCCAGACGCCCGTCGCGTCGGCAACGAAATACCCCACATAGCCACCCAGCAGATACAGCGAGCCATGCGCCAGGTTCACGTTGCGCATCAGCCCGAAGATCAGGGTGAACCCCGAGGCCACCAGAAAATACAGCCCGCCCAGGGTGATCCCGTTGAACAAGGCATTCAGGAACAGCTTTTTGCGGCCGATCAGATCCACCAGCCACTCGGGCCAGATGGCAAAGATCAGATACAACAGGATCAGCGCTGCCAGCGCCAGAATGGCCGACCACACCGGATGCGCGCGTGTGTATTGCCTCATGCCGCCACGCGCCGCTGGCCGTCTCGCCCGGTCGCGAAACCCGTCGATGGATCCGGCATGCGTCCCTCCCAGATCGCGCCCCTCCCGGCGCTCTTGGCATCACGGTAGCCAACCAAGGCGGAAACGACCGTATCGAAAAGTCTCAACCGTTGTCTGTGGGTCGGTAAATCGGCGTGCTGTCAGGGATCTGCGGCGCGTTCAAACCAACAGGACCGCCGCGGCCATTTCCACGACGATCCCAGGTCGCCGCCCCCGCAGTAGACCGTGGTGGCCTTAGTGGACTTGCGCCACACGGCGGTAATCGGTGGGCGCGATGCCGACATTCAGCGTGAAAAAGCGCGTGAACGAGGCCTGCGAGGCAAAGCCCAGATCATGTCCGATATCGGTGACCGTCTTGCCGGTGGTGGTCAGATCCTCGATCGCGCGTTCCGACCGCAGCGTGTTGAAATAGACATTCGGCGTCACGCCGGTTTGCCGCTTGAACAGCTTGAAGAAATGTGGCCGCGACAATCCAACCTCGGACGCCAGCGCATCCAGCCCATTGTAATCGTTCAGATAGCTGCGCATCAATTGCTGCGACCGGCGCACGCGAAAATCGCTGAAGCCCCGGGTATGCGCCGACAGGCAGGGGCGGTCATGGCCCACCCAGGACGCCTCGTAGGTGCGCGAGGCGAGCTGGATCAGCAGTGGCTCCACCCCGATGTCCACACTGTCAGACAGCATCATCGCCGTCAGCCGGCGCACAAGTTGCTGTGTGTCGGGGGTCAGCGGCACCCGGCGCGCGCCGAAGTTCAGGGCAAAATCCGACGACCCGGTGTTTTCCAGGAACCACATCGGCTTGATGTACAATGTCAGCGTCAGGAAGGGCGCGCCTTCGGGGTGAAACGAATGCGGCTCCCAGGGGCTCACGGCGGCGGCGATATCATCCGCCAGCGCGACCCGCGATTGACCGATGCGCACATTGGCCGGCCCGCCAGAGATGCGAAAGATCAGATGCCCCTCGCGATGCGCATGGGTCGTGATCGGGCGATTGAGTTCATAGATGGCAGCACGGCCGAACTCACCGTGGCTGACGGCAAGAGCCTTGCTCATGTTCTTCCTCCCAGGTTGCGCCTTTGGCGTCATTATTCTTGGTTGAGCCTCTTGATAGGGCGCAGAGGCGCGATTCGATGCAAGCTTTGGATGCCAGAAAGAGACGAATCGGTATGTCGGCGGTCTCCATGATCGCCGCCGCCGCTGCCTGCTAGTAGATATCTTCCAGCACATGTTCCAAACGCCGCACCGACCGAAGCGGCACGGTGCCGCTGGCGGCGACACTGTCGGCGGCATCGCAGACTTCGTCCCAGCTGAGGCCCAGCTTGTGCAGGGCATCGGCCAGGGGCAGCGGCGCCAGCAGCGCCTCGATCCCGCTGCCTAGCGGATCGCTGTCGGGGACGTTCAGCACGTTGCGGATCACACCATCATGCTTGGAGGGCATGTGATCGGGCGCGTCCAGGACCCGGGGCAGCAAGATGCGCTGCAGCGCGCCACCATCCACCTCGCGCCCGGTCGTGTCGGCCAGCGCCTGAGCATAGGCCTGCACCACGCCCACCCCTTTTTGCTGCGCAATGGCGCCGTTCAGCGCAGCGGCCATGAAATCCCGGCTGCGCCGCAAACCGTCCGCGCCGTCGTCATTGGTTGCGCGTGCGGTGACCAGCAGGCGCAGCCCCTCAACCGCAAGCCCGTCGGCCAAAGGGTTGAACCGGTCGCAGCCCAGGGCCGACAGGCACCGGCCCAACGCGGTGGCAAAGGCGCGCGCCGCCTCGATCTCGTCGGGGAACAGGGTCAGGGACGGGTCGCAGATGATCACGCTGGGAGGGGCCGCCCGCACCCCCGCCAGCCCGGTCGCCGCATGGGAATCGGGCAAGCCGTCGACCCCGGGGATCGCGTAGAACTCCGGCAGGAAATCGCGTTCGCGCAGCCGCTGGCGGGCCCTGGCGCGGCGGGCCCCGTAGCGGGCAAAGGCGATGGAATGACGGCATTGCCGCGCATGGGCGATGGCCCGGGCAGAGCCGAAGGCGACCACCGCACGGCAGTCTTCGGGGTCGATCGCCAGCAAAGCGTCTTCGGCGATCCGCTCCATGCTGCGGCCCGACCGGATGGCAAGGCAGGTCAGATCGCTTCCATCCGGGAACCCGGCAAACACCCGCGCGGCGAATTCGCTGTCCGCCTCGGCGGCGTCGAACAGCACCAGCACCGGGCCGGGGCCGTTCTCCTCGATTTCGGCGCGCAGCGCTTCCTCCAGCACATGACTGGCAAAGTGGATGCGCGACTGGAACGTGATGAGGGTCATGCGCGCGTTGCTTCCCGGACAACAAGCGGTGCAGCGGCGGACAAGAAGGGCGCCCCCCCGTCCGCCGGAGTCTTGCTATCCGCGGGCAGACCGCCCGCGGATGTCAGGGAACCCCCCCGTTAGTAGGAGGTCTTGCACGCCGGCGTGTCACGCGCCGGAAGACCGATGGCATCGAACGCCGCCTTGTCGATCCCCAGCGTCTGGTTCACGCTATCGACCACTTTCACGACCTTGGTTGCCAGCGATCCGTCTTCCAGCTCCACCACCTCGGTGACAAAGTTGGCGCCCACTGCCTGCCGGTTGCCATCCAGCGTGATGGTGCCGTTCGGGGCCTCCAGCGTCAGGTTCGACAGGCAATCGCGGAACCCCGCCTGCCCGTCGCTCAGGTCGCCACCCACCGTGTCCATGCATTGCAGCATCGCGGACGTGGAATTGTAGTAGCCCAGCGCGAACAATGACGGCGAGGGGAAGCGTTCGCCCTCGGGGAAGGTGTTCTGGTAAAGCGAGACGAATTCCAGCCAGGCCGGATCCTCGGACGCATCCGCCATCATCCCGGACGAGGGCGTACCGATCAGCCGGTCCTTGGCCGCGCCTTTGGATTGCAGGATCGACTGGTCCACCATGATCGTGCCGCCGATCAGGTTCGCATCGCCGCCCGCCTGCTGGTACTGGTTGAGGAAGTTAATGGCGTCGCCGCCGCCCAGCCCCAGATAGATCGCGTCCACGTCATCGGGCAGCGCCGCAATGATCGAGCCAAAGTCCTTGGTCCCCAGCGGCACCCAGAACCGTTCGCTGACCTCGCCACCGGCCGCGCAGAACTCGGTCACCAGACCGAAGACCTGCGTGTAGATGAACGAGTAATCCTCGCCCACGGTGGCGATGACCTCATAGCCCTTTTCGTTGTAGATATAGTCGCCCAGACCGGCCGACCATTGCGCCCCGTCGGTGTTGAAGCGAAAGAAGTTGTCGGACGGATCGACATAGGTCGTTTCCATCGCGCCCGAGATCCCGTTGATGAAGGTCACCCCGGGCTGGGTCTTGGAATAATCCCGCAGCGCGATCCCTTCGGACCCGGACAGCGGCCCGATGATGATATCGACCCCGTCCTGCTCCACCAACTTGCGCGCGGCGCGCACGGCGGTGTCCGGTGTCGTGTCGGTGGACCCGATGATCACCTCGACCGGGCGACCGCCTGCCATGTCTCCGGCCTCTGTCAGCGCGGTGGTGACGCCGCGCACCCCATCCTCGCCCAGAACGGTGTAAGTGCCTTCCAGCGTGACGAGAACGCCGATCTTGACCGGGTCGCCGTGCCCGGCCCCCATCGCAGCCCCGGCCGCCAGCATCAATGCAGCGGCGGACGCGCTGCCGAGTTTCGAAGTCTTCATTCGTGCCTCCCTTGAACACTACGCCCTGAGGGGCGCGGATGCCCCCATTAAGGTCGGTCAGGGCGGCATTCGGGGATGCCAAGAGGTGGCCGGGCGTTACGACACGTCTGTTTATTGCATCGCGCCGGGGTATCAGATGTCCAGCGTATGCTCTCGCTCCCAGGCCGAGAAATGCGAGACGTAGGAATTCCACTCCTGCATCTTCAACTTGACGAAGGCGGTGCTGAACGCCTCGCCCAGGGCATCCTTTAGCCCCTTGTCGCGATCGAAGGCGCGCAGCGCGTCCAGCAGGTTCAGCGGCAGTTTCGGCGCGCCGCGCACCCTGTGGCCCTCGGCATACATGTCGATGTCGTGGCGCTTGCCCGGATCGGCCTTGGCCGCCAGCCCCGACAGCCCCGCCGCGATGATGACCGCCTGCAGCAGATAGGGGTTCGCCGCGCCATCGGGCAGGCGCAGTTCGAACCGCCCCGGCCCCGGAACGCGGACCATATGGGTGCGGTTGTTGCCTGTCCAGGTCACGGTGTTAGGCGCCCAGGTCGCCCCCGACAGCGTCACCGGCGCATTGATCCGCTTGTAGCTGTTCACCGTCGGGTTGGTGATCGCCGCCATCGCGGTGGCATGTTTCATGATCCCGCCAAGGAAGTGTTTGCCCTGCTCGGACAGGCCAACCTCGCCCGTCTGGCCCTCGCCGGCACCGGCAAAGACATTGATCGTCGCCGCAGCCCCCGGCGCGTCCCAGACCGAGACATGGGCGTGACATCCATTGCCCGTCAGACCCTCGATCGGCTTGGGCATGAAGGTGGCGCGCAGCCCGTGCTTTTCAGCAACGGATTTGGTCATGAACTTAAAGAAGGAATGCTTGTCGGCGGTGGCCAGCGCGTCGTCGAACTCCCAGTTCATCTCGAACTGGCCGTTGGCGTCCTCATGGTCGTTCTGATACGGGCCCCAGCCCAGATCGAGCATGTAAT
>CAYGRI010000059.1:0-19237 GCA_964352155.1 uncultured Maritimibacter sp.
ACCAGTGACCCCTACGATGTCAACGTAGTGCTCTACCGCTGAGCTAACCGCCCGGTCATTCCTCAGCCTGTCGGCCCTGCCGTGTGTCTGACAGGGGGCGGCGCGGCTGCGTCGGTGGAAAGCCTATAAAAGACCGCCGCGCGCTGTTCAAGGGCTTTTGGAACCGAACGCTTTGCGGCTATATTCCCGGGATGAGGAGAGCAGCGTGACAAAAACGCCCTTTAGGCTTGATCTGCCGGACATCCGTGAGACCCCTGTCGTCTTTGCTTCGCCGCATAGCGGGCGAGATTATCCGATGTCTTTGCTGCGACGAACGGTTCTGAACGAACGGGCGATTCGGTCTTCGGAAGATGCCTTTGTCGATGTGCTGTTTTCCTGCGCGCCGGAATTTGGCGCGCCTTTGCTGGCAGCGACGGCGCCGCGTGCGTTCATCGACCTGAACCGCAGCGCCGATGAGCTGGATCCCGCCTTGATCGAGGGGGTGCGCAGGTCGACCCACAATCCGCGCGTCACGTCTGGCCTTGGGGTGATTCCCCGGGTCGTGGCCAATGGGCGCTCTATCTATCGGGGAAAGCTGACGCGGGACGAAGCCAAGACCCGGCTGGAGACGTTTTGGCAGCCCTATCACGCGCAACTTCAGGAACTGATGGAGGAAAGCTGGGCGACCTTTGGCGAGGCGATTCTGATTGATTGCCATTCCATGCCCCATGAGGCGATCGATTCCGTCCGAACCAGCGACGGCCCTCAGCCAGAGATCGTTCTGGGCGACCGCTTTGGCGCCGCCGCGGGCGGTCATGTGGTGGACCGGATCGAGGCGGCCTTCCGGTCGGCGGGGCTGCGCGTGGCCCGCAATTGCCCGTTCGCGGGCGCCTATACCGCGCAGCATTACGGTCGCCCCTCCAGGGGGCACCATGTCGTCCAGGTAGAAATTGATCGCAGCCTGTACATGGACGAGCAGATGGTGCGCCCGAATGCGCATTTCGACGCGTTCCGCGATGTGATCCGTGGCGTCGTTGCGGACCTTGCCAAGATGGGGCGGCAGGAGCTTCCGCTCGCGGCCGAGTAGCCTGCTAGCGCAGCGACCGTCCCTTGACGATGGCATCGGGCCCGAATCGGGCGCGGATCGCATCCGTGGCGCGTTCCGCCTCTGCCCGCCGGGCGGCGCCGGGATCCAGCAGATCGCCAGAGCGGTCGGCCATCGCGGCGTCTGACAGATGGCTCAGGCCGACGCCGATCAGACGAAACGGCCCCTTGTCCCGGACCGTCGCAAACAGATCCCGCGCGGTGCGGTAGATGCGGTCTGCGATCTGCGTCGGATCGGTCAGCTGGGATTGCCGCGTCAGGGTGCGGTGGTTCGCCTGTTTCAGCTTGAGCGTCACCACCTGGCCCGCCTGATCCCTGGCCTTGGCGCGATCCGCGACTTTCTCGGCCAGGCGCCAGATGTGACCGTCCAGGATGTCCGGGTCGGCGGTGTCCTCATGGAACGTGGTCTCGTTCGAGATCGACTTGACGGGCGCGTTGCGGGTGACGCGGCGGGCATCCTGACCGCGGGCGAGGTGCCAAAGGCGGTCGCCGGTGCTGCCGAACCGGGCGTGAAGGTCGCGCAGCTCCCAGCGTTTCAGATCGGCGAAGGTGCGGATCCCGGCGGCATCCAGCGAGGCCTGGGCGGCGGGGCCAATGCCCCAGATCAGCCGGACGGGGCGGTCGTTCAGGAACGCCTCTGTCTCGGCGGCGCCGATCAGGGCGAACCCGCGCGGTTTGTCGAGGTCAGAGGCGACTTTGGCCAGGAACTTATTGTGCGACAGCCCGATAGAGCCGGTGATGCCCAGCTCCTCCTCCATCCGGCGGGTCAACCGGGCGAGCATGACGGCGGGCGGCGCCCCATGAAGCCGCCGTGTTCCGGTGAGATCCAGAAACGCCTCGTCCAGGGACAGGGGTTCGATGGCGGGGGTCAGATCCTCCATCATCGCGCGGATCTTGCCCGAGATCTCGGCATAAAGCGACATGCGCGGGCGTACGACCTCTGCCTCGGGGCACAGTCTGAGGGCCTGAAACATCGGCATGGCGGACCGGACTCCCTTGATCCGGGCGATGTAGCACGCGGTGGAGACGACTCCGCGCCGTCCGCCGCCGATGATCACGGGGCGGTCGCGCAGTGCGGGATTGTCGCGCTTCTCGACCGAGGCATAGAAGGCGTCGCAATCCATATGAGCGATGGACAGGTCAAAGAGTTCGGGATGAGAGACGACGCGCGGCGACCGGCAGACGGGGCATCGCCGGCCGGTTGCGAAGGGGTGCAGACAATCTCGGCAAAGAGCGGGCATGGGGCTGCGGTTTGATCTGTCCTGGCGGGGCGTTGGGTTGTGTCGTCGGTGTTTGGACTATGTCCCAAACGAATGGGGTCGTGCTGCGCGCCTGTGTTGCGACGCAGGGTAGTCGCCCCAAAGACGGCATCACAAGAGAAAACATCGTGATCGGGAATGGCGCCGCGCCTCTGGAACCACGGCCCCGCGATGAAGAGGCGCCCTGCAACACAAGAACAGGATGCCCCCGTTTCCGGTCGGGTCCGGTGACCATCGCCTGCCGCCGCGGTTCCGAAGGCGCGTGATACGCCCCGCGCTACGTAGCCGTTCCGTCCGCGAGGGCGCTTTTTGTCCGTTGGATCGGCTCGGAAAGGGGTGTGGGGCAGAGCATGAACCCGTCGAAGAATGCGGCCAGGTCGTCATGGGCCTCAAGCGGCAGGATCTGGGCGACATGCTGGTCCGGGCGCAGGATCACCAGACAACCTTGCTCGCGATCGATGCACCGCATGTCATAGATATCCCCGGCCCGCTTGTCCGCGCAGTAGATCTTTTCGTAATCGGTCAGACCCAGGCGGCCGACCCGTGGCAATAGCAGCGCCGGCATCGCCATCAGATCCAGATCGCGGTGGTATTGCTGGAAAATGGCGATGGTGTCGATCACGGCGTCGCTGTCCGCTCCGTCTGGCGTGACCCGTTGCACGGGCGATTTCGGATCGCTTTGCAAAAACGCGCAAAGCCGCGCCATGGCGGACCCCGGGGTGGCGCGATCCGAGGCCCCCGCAAAGGCAAACAGCCGCCAGCGGGCATCGGCGCGAACCGTATGGCCCAACTGCATCGGCTTGGCATCGGCCAGTCGGATCACCGGGGCGGAGTGGAAGCGGGCTCCGACCTCGAACCCAGTGGCAAGGCTTTGCCAGTCGGGCGCGCCGGTCAGGACCGAGGGGCGATATTTCACCGACAAACCCGCCGTGTAGCGGCCGTGTTCGATAAAGTATTGCTGGAACTTCGGCGTCTCCTCTGGCGCCGTGTCCGCCTCGGGCGGGGCGCCGATGAGACGGGACCATTCGTGATCGAAATCAATCAGATCCTGTGCCACCGACTGCCGTTCGGCGGAATAGCTATGCAGAAGCGTCGGGTCGCAGCGCCCCAGCAGAACCGAGATCAGCTTCCACCCCAGATTGAACGTGTCGCCCATTGATACATTCATGCCTTGCCCGGCCTTGGCCGAATGCGTGTGGCAAGCATCGCCCGCGATGAACACCAGGGGCGTCTGGTGGTCGACAGCTTCGGCGGGGACATCGTCGAATTTGTCGGTCAGGCTGTGGCCAACCTCATAGATCGACCACCACGCCACCTCTTTCACGTCCAGCGAATAGGGGTGCAGAACCCGGTTGGTCGCCTGGATCAGGGTGTCGACACTCATGTCCCGGGTCGAGAGACGCTGCCCCTCGGCCAGTGCGTCCATCTCGATATAGACCCGCACCATGTGCCCGCCTTCCCGGGGGATGAAAATGATGCTGCCGACGTTGGCGGATTTCACCAGCGCTTTCATGCGGATGTCGGGGAAGTCCGTCTGGGCAAGGACATCCATGACCCCCCAGGCCTGATTGGCCTTGTCGCCCTTCAACACCCGCCCGATCGCCTTGCGCACACCGCTGCGCGCCCCGTCGCAGCCCACGACATATCGGGCGCGCAGCCGTTCTGTCGTGCCCTCATGGCCCGGATCCAACCGTTCGAGCGTGACCTGCACGGGGTAGTCCGGCGCTGACTTGTCAATCGCAAGGTCCACCAGCTTGCGGGCGTAGTCCGGGACCAGCCGGGTGGGCGCGTTCCGCATCAGTTCAAGATACCGGTCATGCACGCGGGCCTGGTTCAGGATGACATGCGGCATTTCGGACAGGTCGTCCTCGACATCCTGGATGCGCCCGGTGCGATGGATCTGGTCCGGGGTCTCGGGGTTTGGGTTCCAAAAGCTGGTCTCGTTCACCCAGCAGGCTTCGCGCTTTACCTTCTCGGCAAAGCCAAAGGCCTGGAACATCTCCATCGACCGGCAAGAGACACCGTCCGCCTGCCCTTTTTGCATCGGGCCGGGTTTCATCTCGACAATCCGGGTGGTGATCTGGGGAAACGCCGCCAGTTGCGCGGCCAGCGTCAGGCCCGCCGGACCACAGCCGACGATCAGGACATCCACTTGCGATGGCAGGGGCTGTTGCGGCGCGTCAATGCCGTCCGCGGCGGGGAAAACGTCAGGGTCGCCGGGGTGAAAGCCATCTCTGTGGAATTGCATGTCTCTGATCCGCCCGTCTGGAAGGTTGCGTCCAGAAAATTGATAAGACGTCTTATTAAATCGCGCAAGCAAAAAGGTATGTATGCATTCTATCTTGCCCGTTGTCCGGGGATCCCTTAAGCGGAACGCACCGCGGACGGTCGGGGCACCATGTTGGAGGGATCGGATGGACAGTCACCACATGCCGGGCCATCTCATCCGGCGGCTGCACCAGATGTCGACGCAACTGTTCGTGGCGCGGGCGAAGCAGGCCGGGTTTGATCTGACCTCGGTCCAATATGTCGCGATGGAAGCGCTGGCGGCCCATCCGGGCAGCGAGCAGGCACAGATCGCCGCGCTGATTGCATATGACCGGGCCACGATTGGCGGCGTGATCGACCGGTTGGAACACAAAGGCTATGTCACCCGCGTGGTCAGCCAGCGCGACCGCCGTGCCCGAGAGGTTTGCCTGAGCGAGACGGGGCAAGCCGCGCTGACCCAAATGCGGCCCGTTGTCCGCGATTTGCAAGATGAGATCCTGGAGAAGCTGAACGTCGCGGATCGGGCGGTCTTTGTCGCCTTGGCGCGCGAGGCGATTGGCCTCAGCCCGGGCGGCGATGCAGGGGCGGATGGCTAGGGCCTGATGTGCTCAATCGACGTCTGCCGGCCCCCTGTACCGCAATCGCAAAGGGGCAAACGACACGAACCCGCCGCTGCTAGTTCGCAGGCTTGAACGGATGACACACCGAAAGGTCATCCGCGCGGAACCCACGCTTCAGCCACTCCAACCGGGCCTCTTTGGGCGTCTCTCCGAAATCGACCAAAACGCCCGGGACGGGCACGTCTGCCGGGTCGGGGCCCATGTGCAGTCTCGACATCATGGCGTCCAGTTGCCTTGGCGCGATCTCTCCGTACTCCGCCGTTCCATGGCGCAGCCAGAACCCGGCGAGACATTCGGCCTGCAACTCCAGCCGTCTGCGCGACGCGGGCGGGTCAAGATCTTCCGGCGCCAGGCCGGCGCCCAACTGGGTTTGCACATGATGGCCCACGAGATGCGCAAAGACATAGGCCACGGCCAGATGGTTCATGCCCGCTTTCGACTGGCGTGAGATGCTGTTGAACCTGATCCGGTTAAATTCTATCTGTCCCAGCTCGGGGCAATAGGCCGTCGACTCTGTCCGTATCGGGCCACCACATGCGTCGCGGGGGCCTTCTAACGGTGCAACAAGCTTGGGGGGCGAGTAGGCCAGGCCGTCTTTGGCAAGAATGTCGCGCCAGAAGGTGGTTGTGTCGCGCAACAGCACCTGGGTTTCGCTGCGCCAGCCGTCATGGCTGGTCAGATGCGGTTTTCCCTGGATGGGGATGCCGAAATCGCGCTGGAGCATCGAAAACCAGGACATCGCCTGGGACGCCACGAAGAAGAACAGGCAAACGCCCGCGGCGATCCACCAAAGAGAGAGCTTGCGAGGGCGTGTATCGGCCAAGAGCTTTGTCCTGAATGAGCGTCACAGACTGCCGCGCCGGGTGTTCTTCACTATCAGATGGCGGCCCGAGGCGGGGTGTAAATTCGGTTTTCCATGCTGATGGCAACATGGAACGGTAAATTGGATCAGGGCAGAGGAAATCGTGCCGAATCATACGACATTCTCGCGCAATGCAGAAGCCTTGTGATTGGATGGCAAGTCGGAACGGGGCACCTCTTGCGCGCGTCCGGGTTGCTCTGCTTGCGCCCCCTCTGGGATGCCGGGCGCGGCGCCGATCCTGCTTCGCGCCAACATCAGCGCTACCACCATCCCGGCGCTGGCCCGGTCGCGGCGGTCTCTGGACCGGCTCGGCGGGGGCGACGTGACGCTGGGCATCACCGGTGGCCCGCGCAGAATCGTCGATCTCCTCAAGGCTCCGATTGGTTCCGGGGCCAATGCGAGTCCTCGTCCGCGAACAGGCCTTCGGGGTCGATCCCGCGCTTCGGAGCACTGGCGCGAACGGCGTCCCGCAGCGCCGGGCTGCGCCTCAGCAGCCGCCTGAACCCCGCTTCGTTCAGCACCAGCAGGGTGGACGGGGCGATGGCGCGAACCTCCACCCGCCGAGGCTTGCGCAACAAAACCGCCATCTGCCCGAACATTTCGCCGCGCCCCAGCCGCCAGCTTTGGCCAGAACTTCCCAACTCCACCGCGCCGGAGGCGATGAAATAGACGCTCTTTGCGGGGCTGGTCTTGCGGATGATCATGTCACCGGCATTGACGTGGTAGGTTTGCAGCGCGGGGCCAAGACGCTTCAGCACAGTATCGTCAAGGTCCGCGAACAGCGGGAATTGACGGACGAGGTCGGGGCCGCGGAGTGTGATATCAAGGCGCGGGCGCTCCTCGGCGGCGGCGCGGCGGGTGGCCAGTTCCTGCATCAGCGCGGTGTAGACTTCGGCCCCGATCAGCCCGTCCTCGCTCATGGCGGTGTATTCCCGCTCTTCCAGCCGCAGCGAGGTGCGCCGGATAAAGCGCCGCTCCAGCTCTTCGGCATGGTCTGGATATTGCAGGCGCAGACCTTCCAGCGCGGTCTCGACCGCCTCTGCCCGGCGGGTAAGAAGTTCGTGCAGCAGATCCGCCACGCGGCGGCCGTGGATCCGGCGGATGCGCCTGTCGATGAAGTTGCCAAGATCGCGCAGGATCAGGCGCTGGGACAGCAGCGCCTCCAGCCGGTCGGCGGTCAGCAGCACCAGCGGCAGCGACAGGCCAAGGCGATTGTGCAGCAGCAGCGCCAGGCGAAACGTCCGGCCATAGGCGACGCTGCGCCGGGCCGCGCGTTGATAGCCGCTGCGCCCCTGCGAGCGGGTGGCCTCGATCAGCCGGTCCGCATCAGACACCACCTTGTCGGCCATCCGGGAGGAGATCGTGCGCTGGCGCACCTGGGCAAGGATGGTGTCGCGTTCATGTCCCGCAAGGGCGAGCAGCCCCAGCGTGATGCGGTCGCGATCCAGAATGTCGGCGCTGTCCTCGGCGGATTTGACCGCCGCCCCCAGCCGGTCGCCAAAGCGCTTGGCCTCGGACCGGACAACGTCGTGATCTAGTTCGTACTTTTCGGTGGTTTGCGCCACATCCTCGCGCACGGTTTGCAGCGCAACCGCGATCACCTGCCGCGACAGTGCCTCGTCAATCGGCGACAATCGGTCCAGGCCCAGCCATCCGATCACAGCCCGCAACGTAGCGCCTTGCACGATCAGCGTGAACAGGGTGAAACCGGTGGCGAGAATACCGACCACGCGCTGAATTCCGTCGGGCACCCGGAAGCTTTCGGTAACCGCCAGCGCAAGGGCGAGGGTGACCGCGCCCCGCAGGCCACCCCACAGGATCGCGACGCGGTAGGGTCGGTCCACGCTGGGCGACAGCCGCAATCGCGTCAACAGCGGCAACAGCCCGAACAGGATCAACGCCCGGGCGGCCACGGCGGACAGGATCACAACGCCGACCAGCATAAAATCCTCGATCCGGACCTCTTCCAGCAGCCGCGGGATCAAAAGCGCGGCGAGGATAAAGATCAGCGCCCCGGCCCAATGCGCCAGCACGTCCCAGATCTCGCGCAGGTTTGCCCAGACTTGCGGCGGCAGACGGCCCGGCGCGGTCAGGTTCAGCGTCAGCCCTGCGGCCACAACGGCGATCACGCCCGAGGCGCCGATGCTTTGTTCCGCGATGATATAGGCCAGGTAGGGCAGCGAGACAGAGATCGAGATCTGGGCCAGCTCATGCCGCGAGAACAGGGCCATGACCCAGACGGCGACCCGCGCGGCCAGCCACCCGGTGAACGCGCCGCCCGCGATCAGAAGCGGAAAGCGCGCCAGGGCGTCGCCAAGGTTCGGGTCCGGCAGGCCCAGCATGACAAAGCCCATGAACAGGCCGAACAGCGCGATGGCGGCGGCATCGTTCAACAGGCTTTCGCCCTCGATGATCCGCGCCAGACGGCGGGGGGCAGAGATCGACCGGAAGATGCTGACAACCGCCGACGGGTCGGTCGTGGACACGATTGCACCGATCAGCAGGCAGGCGGCCAGGGGCAAGGGGCTGGCCCAGAACAGGGCATAGCCGACGCTCAGCGTTGCCACGACAACGGCCACCACGGCCAGCACCAGGATCGGCACCCAATCGTCCAGCATCCGGCGCAGGTTCATGCCCAGCGTCGCCTGGAACAGCAGCGTTGGCAGGAAGACATAAAGAAAGACGTTGGACCGTATCGGCAGCCCGACAATCGCTTCCGCCACCGGGTTCAGCGCGTCGGTCAGCTCTGTCCGCAGCAAGAGGATCGCTCCCGCCCCGATCATCACGCCCAGAATGGCGAGAATAACGCTGTAGGGCAGCTTCAGCCGCGCCGCGAGCGGCTCTGCCACGCCGATCACAAGAAAGAGCGACGCGATAACCGTGGTGACGAGAACGATCTCCATCCCGCCAGAGTAAGCCGGAACAGCGCGTGCCGGAAATCGGAGAATTGTCTTTGTGCCGTCCAAATTGGCCCAGCGGCGGTCAGCCGGGCCCTCGGATCCTGTCTTCTTCCCAAAGCCGCTCCTGTTCGGCGTGACGCCTTGTGGGGATGGCGAAGTCCTTCATTCTCCTGTCAACTATCTGACATACGCCGATCCTTGGCGCGTGCCTTGCCATCGGCGCACCCGCGCCATCGTCGTGAGCGCAGGGGCCGGGGCGTGGTGGCGTTTCCCTTTTCCGCGGGTGGGGACAGAAATCCTCGCACGCGGATTAAGCTTGCGTTAGGGATGCATGCGGTTTGATGCGGGCGGAGGTGCGCGATGCTGGAAGACATTTTGATGCAGATCGGGGCAGAGGCGGCGCCGCTGGTGTTTCTGGCGGCGTTTCTGCTGTTGTGCATTTGGCTTGGCGTGCGGATCGTCCCGCAATCCGAGAAATATGTGGTGGAGCGGTTCGGGCGCCTGCGGTCGGTGCTGGGGCCGGGGATCAACTTCATCATTCCGTTTCTCGACAAGGTGCGGCACAAGATCTCTATTCTTGAACGGCAGCTGCCGACCCATAGCCAGGACGCGATCACCAAAGACAACGTGCTGGTGCAGGTGGAAACCTCGGTCTTCTATCGGATCATCGAGCCGGAGAAAACGGTGTACCGGATTCGCGACGTGGATGCGGCGATTGAAACGACCGTCGCGGGGATCGTCCGGGCCGAGATTGGCAAGATGGACCTGGACGAGGTGCAATCCAACCGCTCTGCCCTGATCGCGACGATCAAGGGTTTCGTCGAAGATGCGGTCGACAATTGGGGGATCGAGGTGACGCGGGCCGAGATTCTGGATGTGAATCTGGATCAGGCGACGCGGGACGCGATGCTCCAGCAGCTCAATGCAGAGCGTGAGCGGCGCGCCCAGGTGACGCGGGCCGAAGGTACCAAGCGCGCGACCGAGCTGAACGCCGATGCCGAACTGTATGCGGCAGAGCAGGCGGCGAAGGCGCGACGCATTTCGGCGGATGCCGAGGCCTATGCGACCAGCGTTGTGGCCAAGGCGATTTCGGATCACGGGCTGGAAGCGGCGCAATATCAGGTCGCGCTGAAACAGGTTGAGGCGTTGACGGCGCTGGGCAGTGGTCAGGGCCAACATACCATTGTTGTTCCCGCGAATGCGATGGAAGCCTTTGGCGATGCGTTCCGGATGCTCAAGGGGCGGCCGGGGTGATGTGGACAGAATGGTGGGTCTGGTTGACCGGCGCGTTGCTTCTGGGCATCCTCGAAGTGCTGGCGCCGGGCTACATCTTTCTGGGCTTTGCCCTAGGCGCGGCGGCGACGGGGCTGGCCCTGGCATTTGGCGGACCGGTTGCGGTTTGGCTGGCCGGATCGCCGGGTTTGTTGATGGTATTTTTCGCGCTGGTCTCGCTGATCGCCTGGATCGTGTTGCGCCGGGTGTTGGGTGTTCGCAAGGGCCAGGTGAAGATCTGGAACAGAGACATCAACGAGGATTGACGTGCCCCAGGACTTTGACGGCGCAAAACTGGCCATTCTGCACCGTGGCCGGGTGCTGTCCATGCTGCGCGACGATCTGCCTTCGATTCCCTATCCGGCCTGCTGGGACCTGCCCGGCGGCGGGCGCGAGGACGGCGAGGACCCGGTGACCTGCGCCCTGCGGGAAACCTTCGAGGAGACCGGGCTGCGCCTTGATCCGGCATCCTTGTGTCACCGGCGGCAATATGGCGAACACTGGTTCTTTGTCGCGCGGATTTCCGCCGTTCCGGGCCTGCGGCTTGGGTCCGAGGGGCAGGCGCTTCGATGGTTTCCGGCGCGGGTGTTTATGGACTTGCCCGACGGGATCGCGCATCTTCAAAAGCGGTTGTGCGATTACCTGGACGAGAGTGGAAATGCCTGAAGAACCGAATACGGCCTGCCGAACCCCGGCGGATAACAAGCCCGGGGTGGTGAATATTCCAACTTGGAAATACGACGTGGTGCGCCGCGCGATTCTGCACGCGATCGAGGCGGCGGGGCCTGAGGGCGTGACCTTTGGTTCCCTGCCCGGTGCGGTGCGTGCGCGCCTGTCGGATGACACGCTGGCGCGGCTCGGCTCGGTCGGCTGGCACACCACCACTGTCAAGCTGAACATGGAGGTCGAGGGCGAGGTGCGGCGGGTGACCGGCAAAGGCCCGCAGCGGCTGGTTCTGGCCTAGGACCAGCCAATCGCGGGGGGCACACCCGGTCAAAGCCAATTGGCGGGCAGTGCCTGAACAGACCCGCTTGAAACGGCCCCAACGTCGCGCATCGGGGCCGAGCCATCGCCAAAAGGCCGGTGACGTTACATCGCCGGCAAGAGCACGCGGTCGATCACGTGGATGACCCCGTTGGACTGGACGACATCGGCGATCGTGACCGTGGCCACACCGCCCTGTCCATCGGTGATCTTGACCATCCCGTCCTCGACGCTCGCCTGAAGCGCGCAGCCGCCCAGGGTTTCCACCGTGGCAGATCCGTCACCCGCCTCGATCAGGCCAAGCAGCGCAGTCGACATCACATCGGCACCCACCACATGGCAAGTCAGGATCTCGGTCAGCTGGTCGCGGTTCTCTTCCAGTAGAAGGGTGGTCACGGTGCCCTCTGGCAGCGCCTCGAACGCGGCATCGACGGGGGCAAAGACCGTGAAAGGGCCGTCGCCCGACAGGGTATCCACCAGTTCGGCGGTGATCAGCGCATCCACCAGGATCGTGTGATCGGCCGAGTTCACCGCGTTGTCGACGATGGTCCTGTCCGCGAACATCGCGGCGCCGCCCACCATCGGGTTGGTGTTCTCGTCCGCCATCGCGGTTTCGCTGTCGGTGCCCGCGTCGTCGCCCTGGCCCATGTCTTCGGCCGAGGTGTTGGACATGTCGCCTTGGGCCATATCCTCGGACGTTGTGTCTTCGTCTATCGCGGTCTCTTCGGACATGTCGCCATCCATGGCCGACTCGTCCGCCGATTCGTCCATCTCCATGGCGCTGTCGTCGCCTTCTTCCGCCGAGGCGGGCAGGATCACGCCGTTGATCACATGGATGACGCCGTTCGAGGACATGACATCGGGCACCAGAACTCGCGACACCGTGCCGTTCTCGTCCGTCACGGTGATGGCGTGGCCGTCCATCTTGGCCTCCAGCATGCAGCCGCCCAGAGTTTCGAGCATGACGCTGCCGTCATTGCCGGTGATCAGGCCACGGATCGCGCCGTACATCGCCTCGGTCCCGATGACGTGGCAGGTCAGGATCTTGGTCAGCAAGTCCTTGTTTTCCGGCATCACCAGCGTCTCGACCGTGCCTTCCGGCAAGGCGGCGAAGGCAAAATCGGTGGGGGCCAGAACGGTGAACGGGCCGTCGCCGGACAGCGTCTCTGCCAGTTCGGCGGCGAGGACGGCGGCGACAAGCGTCTTGTGGATCGGCGAGTTCACGGCGTTCTCGACGATCGTGCCGCCGGGAAGCGTGTCTTTCCCGCCGATCTGGGTCGCGGCGATAGAGTGTGAGGCTGTCAGCGCAAGCGTCGCTGCGGTGAGCATAGCCTTGGTGTGTGTTTTCATGATGTCTCCCTTTTTTCACTTCGGCCTGGCAAAGCCGATATTAATCCGACGTTTCCCCCGGCGATATAGCGTGCGAGTTGGCTTTGCCGAGGATTTGTGTGTTTTCGGGTCGGTTTCCTGCAAAAACGGGCCCCGCAGCGCGAAGATGGGACGATCCCGCCGCGAGGCTCTGGCCGGCCGGCACAAGGGTGTACCGGCCGGTATGTTACGGGCGCAATGCCCCTATCGCGGAAGTCACGCAAGGACTGGCCACGAAGTATCACGCAGCACGAAAAAAATCGTGCATGTCTGCCGGCACCATGCCGGGGTGTCAGGTCTGGGGGGTGACGCCGCCCACCGCGAGGATCGTCCCGGTGGGGGAGCCGGTGGGGGATCCGCCGGGGGGTTCGTCGCTGATCGCCAGAACTGCGCCGGTCAGCCGGTCGCGCAGATCGACCGCGAGGGTGAGTTCGGTGGTCTCCGCGTCGCTGAGCATTCCCAGCCTTCTGGGCAGGGGGTCGCCATCGGCGATCAGCCACAGATCCAGCGCCCGGTTGGGCGCGGGACCGCCGGCCAGCCGGGTCACGGTGATCGTTCCTGTGTCAGCATTCATCTCGGCCGAGATGCGAAGCGATCCGTCGCTGGCCGCAACGTCAGCACGATGGGTCGGGAAACTGGGGCCTTCGGGGGTGATGAGGAAAACGGCGACGACAACGAGGGCGGCGGCCAACGCGCCGCCAAGCGCCCCCATCCAGGGCCGGAACCAGCCGCGGCGTTCCTCGGGAAACAGCCGCGCCTCGATCCGTGCCCGGACCATCGCGGGGGGATCGACCGGGGGCACCGCATCGGTCAGCGGCACAAAGCCTTCGTCCCACTGCAAGACCAGGAGCCGCAGTTGCGGTTCGTCAGCCAGCCGCGCCTCGAACGCCTGACGCTCGGCGGCGGGCAGCAGGTCAAGGGCATATTCGCCGGCAAGGGCGATATCCTCTTCGCTGTAATCCGGTCCGGGGGTCATCTGCTCAGGCACTCTTTCAACTTCAGCAGGCTGCGGCGCAGCCAGGTTCGCATTGTGTTCAACGGGACCTGATAGCGGTTCGCCAGATCCTGATAGCTTTCGCCGTCCAGATAGGCACCGCGCACGGCGCTTGCCCGATCGGAATCGAGCTCTTCGAGACAGGCCGCAATGCGCCGCCGCTCCGATGCGGCCACCGCGGCGGCTTCTGGCGTCGGACCCGGCGCGGCGATGTCGCGCGCCTCGTCGATGTCCTGCGCCGGGGCGCGGCGGGCGCGCAGCTTGTCGATGGCGATGTTCCGCGCCATGGTGATCAGCCATGTCATCGGCGAATAGCCACCGGCACGATAGACATCGGCCTTGTGCCAGATCCTGACATATACCTCCTGCAAGGCCTCTTCCGCTTCGGCCCGATTGTTCAACACACGCAGGCAGATGCCGAATAGTTTCGCCGAGGTCGCCGCATACAGCCGCGCAAACGCATCCCGGTCGCGCAGGGCGATGCGAGAGATCATATCCTCTATGTCGGCGCGTGTCGTCATGGGCGGCGAAGACTCCTTGGGCGGAGTTTTCCACGACTGTTTCCAGGCGGCAAACAAAGACTGCGCGCGGCCCGGGATTTCTGTCAATCCGGCAACACTTTGCCCGGGTTCAGGAGGCCGTTGGGATCCAGCGCCGCCTTGATTGCCCGCATCGCATCCAGCGCTACCGGGTTCTTGCGCCGCGCCATGGAGGGTTTCTTGGACAGCCCGATCCCATGTTCGGCCGAGAACGTGCCGCCCAGCGACAGCACCACATCTTCGAGCCGTTCGACCATCGCGCTGTGGCGGGTCGGGTCCTGGGATTTCGGGAACATGGTGTAGTGCACATTGCCGTCGCCCAGATGCGCGACATAGCCCGAGTCGGCCCCGGGATCGAGCTCTTCGACCGCCGCGTCCATCTGCTCGACAAAGGTCGCGACCCGTTCCAGCGGCAGGGCGACATCGCAATTGAGCACCGGCTGGCGGCTGAACGTGACCTCGGCGGCCTGTTCGCGGCGTTCCCACATACCGCGCCGCTGCGCCTCGTTCTGCGCCACGACCGCATCCAGAATCGAGCCGCTTTCCAGGAACTCGCCCAGCACGGTTTCGAGATGACGGACAACCGGGATCGCGCCGGTGTCGTCCGGAACGCCGTCGGCGGGTGTCATCGCCGCAATCTCGACCATGATGTTGGTGTCATAGGTCTGTTCAAACGGCGGGCGGGCCTGCGGGAAGACGCGGGCATGGGCCTCGATATACTTGCGCGGCATGTATTCAAAGGCCTCGACCCCGCCGCCGGTGGCGCTTTGCAGGCGGTTCAGCAGGGTCAGCGCCTCGGGCAGGCCGGGTACCGCGACCATGGCGGTGGCATAGGCGGAGGGCTTGGGGACCAGCTTCATCACGGCGGCGGTGATGATGCCCAGCGTCCCCTCTGCCCCGATGAACAGATCCTTGAGGGCATAGCCGGTGTTGTCCTTGTGCAGCGCGCTCATCAGATCCATGACGCGTCCGTCGGCCATCACGACCTCCAGCCCCAGGCACAGGACGCGGGTGTTGCCATAGCGGACCACGTTGGAGCCGCCCGCATTGGTCGACAGCACCCCGCCGATCATCGCAGAGCCCTTGGCGCCGAAGGTCAGCGGGAACACAAGGTTCTGCGCATCGGCGGCATCGTGCAATTGCGACAGGATCACCCCGGCCTCGACAATGGCGATGCGGGTTTCCGGCCGGATCTCGCGGATCTTGTTGAGGCGTTCCAGCGACAACAGCAGCTCGCCCCGTGCCTGAGCGCCGCCGTTCAGCCCGGTGCGGCCACCGGCTGGGACGACGGGCACGCCATGGGTGGCGGCGAGTTTGAGCACGGCAGAGACCTCCGCCGTGTTGGCGGGGCGCACGACGGCGACGGGATCGCTGGGATATTTGTTGACCCAATCAGAGCAATAGGGCGCCATGTCGCCACCGGTCATGACATGGGCGGCGCCCAGTGTTTCGGTCAGTGTCTCGATTAGGTCCATATGTGCCTCTCCCGCATTGGGACCGGTTTGCCCGGTTTCGGCGGCACGGGCAAGCGGGCCGCCGGTCCGTTCACCACGACGCTGGAACGGGCGATGCTTTTGGTGTCGGCGTCGGCACGGTACAGGCGGTCGCCGGGGCGGATGGTCAGGTCGCGGGGGTCGTTCAGCCCCGGCTCCGAGGCACGGTCATAGCTGGCGAAAGGGCCTTGTGCGGCGGCGGACGTGGCCAGCAGGGTATGCGCTTTGGTCAACGGCAAATCCTTGCGAGCGGCGGGTCAGTTGGCACGGTCCGGCGCGACAAAGTCGAGGATCGCGCGGATCTGCTGCGCGAAGGTCGGATCCTTGGGGTGACAAAGCGTGTTGGCGCTGTCGAGCACGAGGAATTCGGCGCCGGGGATGCCGGCGGCCAGCATCCGGCCTTCGGATATCGGGTGCAGGCTGCAATTGCGATTGTGCATCACCAGCGTCGGCGTGAGGACCTGTGCGAGATCGGCGCGCACGTCGAAACGGTCGATCACGCGGCGGCTTTCGATGGCCTGTTCAATGGTGCAGACCCCGCCCACAAGTCGGATCAGCGCGTTCAGCTCCTTTGTGTCAAGCCCGGGGGCCGCCATAGACAGCCAGGCGCGCATGAAACCGCTGTCCGGATCGCCCCAGCCGCCGCCCTGAAGCAGCAGCACGAAGGGATCGGCTTGCGGCGCGCTGGGGTTGGTGCCGCGCAGGGCACGTCCGCGCGCATAGCCTTGCTGGATCACCAGATGGCTGACCCGCTCGGGATTTTGCGCGGCAAAGCGGATGGCGGCGCAGGCGGAGTTCAGATTGGCGAGGATCGGGAACCGGTCCAGACCCGCCGCATCCGCCACGGCGGCCAGATCGGCCACATGAGAGTCGATCGTGTCTTCGGCGCCGTTGTCGGACAGGCCCGTGCCGCGGATGTCAAAGCGGATCAGGCGGTGATCTGCGCCCAGGGCGTCCAAGAGCGGGCGCCGCAGGGGGCTGGCCCAGTCCAGCTCCAGATGGGTGACGTGGCTTGCGGCATACAGCAACGGCGTCCCGTCGCCCGAGGTCGCCCAAGCGATCATCGTGCCATCCGCCGAGGTGGCGTAGCGGATCGTCTGCGGGCTGGTGGCGGCAGGCGGCGCGGGACCATCGCCGGGCCTGTCTACTCTGGCGACGAATTCGATCCCGCGGCGGGGGATGGTGCGAATGACGGCCTGCACCTTGCCGCTGTCGCCCACCGCGTTGCGGGCGGCGTTGATCCGGGAAGAGATCGTCGCTTCGGACACGATGCGCCCGTCCCACACACGCTCGATCAGCTCGTCGCGGGTGATCAGGCGGCCCGCGTTCTCGACCAGCAGGCTCAGCAGGTCAAAGACCTGCGGTTCCAGCGATTGCGGCTGACCGTTGCGCGTGAAAACGTAGCTGTCGGTGTCGAGACTGCAATCGGCAAAAATGAAGCGCATGGCGCGGTGGTTCCCCCGGTTCCCTTTCAGAGGATCAGGGGAAACCGCCCACCGATCAAGGGCGTTGCGGCCTTTGCATGTCCGATGGTGCCGGGCGGTGCGGCTTTACCCCCGCAAACGCTTGAACCAGCCTTTCTTTTCGCCCTCGGTGCCCTCTTCGGCCTCGGCCTCGTCGGAGGGGCCTTCGACGGCGGTCTGGAAGCGGTCAAAGAACTGGTCGGCCATCTTGCGGGCAAAGCCGTCGATAATCCGGCTGCCAAGCTGGGCCAGCTTGCCGCCCACATTCGCCTCGACGTCATAGGACAGCAGGGTGCCGGTCTCGCTGGGTTGCAGGCGCACATTGGCACCACCCTTGGCAAAGCCCGCAGGGCCGCCCTTGCCTTCGCCCGACAGGGTCAGGCTGGTGGGTTCGACCATCTCTGTCAGGGTGACCTGGCCCTTGAACGTGGCCTTCACGGGGCCGACCTTCTGGACCACTGTCGCCTCGAACCCCTCTTCGGGCGATCCGGTCATTTCCTGGCAACCGGGGACGCAGGCTTTCAGAACATCGGCGCTGAGCAGGGCGGCCCAGACGGTTTCGGGCGGGGCGGCAATCTCGCGTTCGGAACTCATTTTCATCGGGCGTCTCCGTTGTTGCGTGCGGATGATCGAGCATAACCGGCGGACCGGCGGCGGCAAGGGGTATCGGGGCCTGGCTCGGGCGCCGAGGGGATCAGCCCAGCAGGCCGGTGAGGCCGTCGTACACCAGCTTGAAGGACAAAAACAGCAGGGCGATTTCCACGAAGGCGAAGAACAGCTTTTCCGGCAGGATCTTTGTCAACCGGTAGCCCGCCCAGGCGCCAAACACCGCAACCGGCGACAGCCATAGAATGGCGACCACGCTGTCCCAGGTGAGCTGGCCGGCGACGATATAGGGCGGAAGCTTGGTCATGTTGATGACCGTGAAGAAGATCGTGGAGGTGCCTGCGAAGGTCATCTTGGGCATCTGCTGTGGCAGGGTGTAGGCTTGAAACGGCGGACCGCCCGCATGGGTCAGATAGCTGGTGCAGCCCGCGACCATGCCCCAGAAGACCCCGCGCGGCACATCGGCGGGGCGCGGCTTTGCGTTGGCGCGGCGGCGGCGCAGCTGCTTGTCGCCGAGGTAGTAGAACCCGACAAGGCCGACGGTGAGCTTGACCGCCTCGCTGGAGACGCTGGAGACGGTGAGAAAGCCCAGGAACGTGCCCAGCATCCCGGCGGGAATCAGGATCTTGAGGTTGCGGGCCGAGAATTCCCGCCGGTACAGCCAGACGCCGTATTGGTCGCTGATGATGTAGACGGGCAGGATCAGCCCGGCCGCCAGGGCGGGGGAGCCACCGGGCATGAAAAGGGTCATCGTCGGCACGGCCAGTTGAGCGATGATCGGCAGGCCGCCTTTGGACATGCCCACGCAGAGCGACGCGAAGGCGGCAGCGATCCAGAAGGCGAGGGAGGTTTCCATTCGCTTGCTTTTGCCCCCTGGCGCGGGGAAAGGAAAGAGGTCAGGCGCCCTCCCAATCTACATTCGTGGCGGGCTCCACCCGCAGGCTGCCATCGGGGAAGGGCTGCATGAGCTGGACGGCGGCCTCTGTTTCTCCGGTCAGCCAGGTGTCGAACTGGTCGGGTGTCAGCAGGACGCCCATGCGATCATGGACGTCGCGCACATCGGCGGAGGGGGCGCAGGTGACGGTTGCGATCTGGGCCAGTGTGATCCCGCCTGGACCCGTCCACGTATCGCAGATTGCGGCAAAGGCCAGCAGGCCGCCGGATGTCGGGGTGATCCGCCAGGGGGTCTTGCGGCCCTTGTTGCCGGTCCATTCGTACCAGCCATCGGCGGGCACCAGCGCTCTTGTCACGCCCTGGAAGGCGGATTTGGCAAAGACAGTCTCTGATCTGGCGTTGACGATGGTTTCCAGCACCGGCCTGCCGCGGGCGTTGACGCGGCCCACCGGGATCAGGCCCCAGCGCATCCGGGCGAGGGTTCTGTCGGGGCGGCAAACGAGGATCTCTTGCCCCGGCGCGATGTTTTGGCGGGGGGCGTCGGGGGTTAGCCCGGCTGTGTCGGCGCCGAAATGGGGGGCAATCGCGTCGAGCGGAGTGGAGAGAAAGAAACGGCCGGGCATGTGGGGAAT
>CAYGRI010000060.1:0-19221 GCA_964352155.1 uncultured Maritimibacter sp.
GATATGGGGCTGCATGACATCCGCTTTGTCGAGGATGACTGGGAAAGCCCGACGCTGGGCGCCTGGGGGCTGGGCTGGGAAGTCTGGTGCGACGGGATGGAGGTCAGTCAGTTCACCTATTTCCAGCAGGTCGGCGGCCATGATTGCCACCCGGTCTCGGGGGAGCTGACCTACGGGCTGGAGCGTCTGGCGATGTATGTGCTGGGAGTGGATCATGTGATGGACATGCCGTTCAACCATCCCCAGTCGCCAAGCCCGCTGACCTATGGCGATGTCTTCCGCCAGACCGAAGAGGAATATTCGCGCTGGAATTTCGATGTGGCCAACACCGAAATCCTGCTCCGGCAGTTCGAAGAGGCCGAGGCGGAATGCGCCCGCATCCTGGCCGAACCCGATGAAGACCCCAAGACCGGCAAGCGCATTGTCATGGCGCATCCGGCCTATGACCAATGCATCAAGGCCTCGCATCTGTTCAACCTGCTGGATGCGCGCGGCGTGATCTCTGTCACCGAACGGCAGGGCTACATCGGGCGGGTGCGGACGCTGGCAAAGCAATGCGCTGATGCCTTTGTGCGCACGACCTCGGGGGGATACACCGCGTGACCCTTTCGTCCGCCTTCCCCGTCCTGCGCGCGGCGGATTATCCCCGGGCCAAGGCCTTCTGGACCGACATGATGGGCTTTGCCGTCGCCGAAGAGGGCGGCGACCCGCCCCGTTTCGGCATTTTCCGCAAGGAGGCCGCGACCGTCTTCGTCGACGCCTGGCATGGACCCGATGCCGAGCTCAGCAATGGCTGGCGTGCCTATTTCCACACCGATGCGGTCGATGCTCTGGCCAGGGGGATCCGGACCCGCGGTTATCCCTGCGACGGCCCGGTCAACGCGGTCTACGGGATGCGCGAACTGACCTTGCGCGATCCCGATGGCAACCTGCTGTGCTTTGGCATGGACATCGCCTAGCGCCATGTCCGCGCTGGATCTGCCCCTGTCGCACAAGGTCCGGCGCCGCTTGCACAACGGGCTGGCCCGGCTGGGGATGCCCGGTTGGAAACCCGTGGCCCTGCGCCCGCAATCGGGTTTCTACATCCTGCGCGCCGACCGGCGCGACCTGGCCGTCCCATCGGCCAAAGCATGGCTGCACCACCGCTTTGGCTGGGACCGTCGGCTGGCCGACCTTTATCAGCCCTATGGCATCGGCGACCGGATCCGCCTGCGCCGCGACGACTGCGTGATCGACATCGGCGCGGGCGTCGGAGAGATCGCGCTGGGCCTCGCAGGCCTGGGCGTCACTGTGCTGGCCATCGAAGGCGACCCGCTGCGCCACATGTGCCTGGCTCAGAACGTGGCGGGCGAGGGCAGGATCACTGCCCTCCACGCGCTGGTGTGGAAAGAACCGCGCGCGATGAACGTGCAACCCGCCCCGGGGGGCGGCGGCGTGTCGATCTTCCGGCAGGACGCGGCGCCGGATACCCCCCGTGTCACCGTGCAGGCCCACCGGCTCGACGATCTCGCCAATGGATTCGGGCCCAATGGCATCGCCTTTCTGAAATGCGCCGCCCGCGGGGCAGAGGCCGAGGTGCTGCGAGGCGCGACCGAGACGCTTCGGCGCACCCGCCGGATCGCGCTGGACAGCGGCCCGCGGCGCATGGGACAGGAAAACGCGGACTCCTGCGCCGCGATCTTGCAGGCGCAGGGGTTCAGTGTCAGTCACTCGGTCTCGGGCCGAAAGGTCACCTTTGGAATTCGGCGGTAGAAGATGTCAGGAAAACTGATCGGGAGCTTCATTTTGGTCATCGCCCTCATCACCGGCGTGTCGATCTACTATCTGCAGGTCTACGCCTTCTATGAAACCCTCGCCGCCGAGGAGGTCGAGATTCGTCTGACCGGCCTCGTCACCCAGGCGCCCGAGCCGATCCTGACCTCCGAGATGGAGGCGATCGATTCCGACAGCTCGCCCCTGCGCTTTCGCGCCTGTTTCCGGACAACCTCCTCGATTGCTGCGCTGACCGAGGAATTCGTCGTCTACGACAGCGCCGAACCGTTGATCGCGCCCGATTGGTTCGATTGTTTCGACGCGGCCCGCGTCGGCACGGCGCTGGAAACCGGCGAGGCAATTGCCTTTCTGGGCGAAAAAGAGATCCATACCGGGGTTGACCGCGTCGTCGCTGTCTTTGATGACGGGCGCGCCTTTGCCTGGCACCAGCTGAACGAGACCTATCGGGACTGACATGCCGGACCTTTTGATCGAACTCTTCTCCGAAGAAATCCCTGCGCGGATGCAGACCCGCGCCGCCGATGACCTCAAACGCCTGGTCACCGACGGTCTGGTCGCGGCCGGGCTGACCTATGCCCATGCCGGCGCCTTCTCCACGCCGCGCCGCCTGACGCTGACGGTCGAAGGCTTGCTGGCCTCCAGCCCCACGACCCGCGAAGAGCGTAAGGGCCCCCGCGTCGATGCGCCTGACAAAGCGCTGGAGGGGTTCCTGCGTTCCACCGGCCTGACACGCGACCAGTTGCAAGCGCGCGACGACAAGAAGGGCCAGGTGTATTTCGCGGTGATCGAACGCCCCGGCCGCCCCGCCGCCGAGATCGTGGCCGAGGTGTTGGAGGCCACCGTGCGCGGTTTCCCCTGGCCGAAGTCCATGCGTTGGGGCGCGGGCTCCCTGCGCTGGGTGCGGCCGCTGCAATCCATCCTGTGCCTGCTGACGGACGAGGCGGGAGCCGCAGTGGTGCCGCTGGACATCGACGGGATCCCGGCCGGCGACACGACCGAGGGGCACCGCTTCATGGGCCAGGGCCGGTTTGCCGTGTCCTCCTTTGAGGATTACGAGGCGAAGCTGAAGCGTGCCCATGTGCTGCTGCGCGCAGAGGATCGGGCCGAGCATATCCGCAACGACGCCGCCCAGATGGCCTTTGCCCAGGGGCTGGAGGTGGTCGAAGACCCTGGCCTTCTGGCCGAGGTGGCGGGGCTGGTGGAATGGCCGGTCGTGCTGATGGGCGAGATTGGTGCCGACTTCCTCGATCTGCCGCCCGAAGTGCTGCAAACCTCGATGAAAGAGCATCAGAAGTTCTTTTCCGTGCGCAACCCTGCGACGCGCCGGATCGAGAAATTCGTGACGGTGGCGAATATCGAGACGGTGGATGAAGGGGCGACAATCCTCGCGGGAAACCAAAAGGTCCTGTCGGCGCGCCTGTCGGATGCCAAGTTCTTCTGGGAAAACGACCTGCGCAATATCGACCGCAACGGCATGTCGGGTCTTGCGCAGGGGCTGGCCTCGGTGACCTTCCACGCCAAGCTGGGCACGCAAGCGGAACGGGTCACCCGGATCGCCACCCTGGCGCGCGAAATCGCACCGCTGGTGGGCGCCAAGCCGGATCTGGCAGAGGAGGCCGCCCGGATCTGCAAAGCGGACCTGATGTCGGAAATGGTCTATGAATTCCCCGAATTGCAGGGCATCATGGGCCGCTATTATGCGATCCGTGCAGGCCACGACGACGGCGTGCCCGAGGCCTGCGAACTGCATTACAAGCCCCTCGGCCCCTCCGACGAAGTGCCGTCCGAGCCGGTCTCGGTCGCCGTGGCGCTGGCCGACAAGATCGACATGCTGACCGGCTTCTGGGCCATCGACGAGAAACCGACGGGGTCCAAAGATCCCTATGCGCTGCGGCGGGCCGCGCTGGGGGTTATTCGGTTGCTGCTGTCGAGCGGTCTGAGACTTGATCTAACTGAGGTGGTGGGGACTAGCTTTATTTCTGCAGTCACGGATCTTTCGGACGGGGAAGGCAAATTTCTTCTGGCTTACGTCGAGCATTCGGAAAATCATCGAGAAAGGGAAGAGGCGTATCGCTCGACTCCTTTTTCCCCTTGGTCGCTCGAGACGAACGAGGAGAGGTGGTGGACACCAATCGAGCTGCGAGAATTTGATCCGATCCATTGGAGACGCAACGAAACATATATTGTTTGCACAGCAGATGCGTTGGAGATGGACCTTCCAAGGTCGGACTTTCTAGGATCTCAAGATTCCCAATTTAATTTGATCGCTGGAACATATGGTGGGCTTGTTTCTGATGTAGTTGTATTCCTCCACGACCGCCTCAAGGTCCACCTCCGCGACGAGGGTCTCCGCCACGACGTCATCGACGCCTGCCTCGTTATGCCCGGCAGTGACGACCTCACCCTCGTGGTCAACCGCGCCCGCGCGCTGGGCGCTTTCCTGAAGACAGACGACGGCGCCAACCTCGTCGCGGGCTTCAAACGGGCCAACAACATCCTCACCCAGGCCGAGGAGAAGGACGGCGTCGAATACAGCTACGGAGCCGACCGCAAATTCGCCGAGGACCCGACCGAAACCGCCTTGTTCGACGCGCTCGACGCCGCCAATGCACAGATCGCCCCCGCGATGGAGGCAGAGGATTTCGCCGCCGCCATGGCCCATATGGCCAGCCTCCGTGCCCCGATCGACGCCTTTTTCGAGGCGGTCCAAATCAACAGCGACAACCAGATCCTGCGCCGCAACCGGCTCAATCTGCTCAGCCGGATCCGCACCACCTGCCTCGCGGTCGCCGATCTGACCCGTCTGGACGGTTAGCCGCTTCTTCTGGCGAGAAATACTCCGGGGGGCGCCGAAGGCGCGGGGCAGAGCCCCATTGGCGTTCCCGCGACACCGGGCGATTGGCCTTGTCCGAGGGCGCCAGACGCGTAAGATCGCCCAAGCCCGCGGAGGTGCTGCAGTGCAGAAAGTCGTCACCCTGAAACCCTTTGTCCGCATCTCCGGCTCGGCGCCGCTGTCGGTGTCGACCCATGGCGGGCGGGCAAAATGCCTGCAGCGCCTGATCCGGATGAACCTTCCGGTGCCCACCACCGTCGCAATCAGTTTCGAGACGGTGCGAGGCGTGACCGCAGGGCACATGCCAGATGTCCATGCGATCCTGAACGAATTCGGGTCCGACCCGGTGGTGTCCGTGCGTCCCTCCAGCGAAGATCCTGACTGGGGCGGGCCGGGCGCGATCCTGAACATCGGCATGAATGACTCCCGGCACGCCGAATTGTGCAAGACCCATGGCCAAGCAGCCGCCACATCCCTTTATCTTCGTTTCATACAAGCATACGCCGTAAATGTGGCTCGTCTGGATCCAGATATGTTCGATATGTCTGATATTTCGGATGCCGCGGCGCTGCGGCGCGCGCTCTCGGAATACCGGGCGGAGACAGATGAACCCTTTCCGCAGGACCCCGCGACGCAGCTGCGCGAAGTGCTCCGCTCGATGGCCCGCGCCTGGGAGGGGACGACCGCGCGGCTGCTCCGGCAAGCCAAGGGGGCGCCGGCGGATGCGGGGCTCGGGCTGGTGGTGCAGAAGATGGCGCTTGGGGTCGGGCCAAAGGAATCCGGCGCCGGCGTCATCCAGTTCGTCAATGCCGAGACCGGCCGGCCGCAGGTGACCGGCCGCTATTCCAGCCAAAGCCAGGGGCGCGATGCCCTGACCAAGGGCAAGGGCGCCCTGTACCTCACGCGGGACAAGCGCGGCAAATCGCTCGAAGATCTCTGCCCGGAGTGTTTCGACGCCTTGCTGCGCCACGGCAAACTGACGCGCGAGAAACTCCGCGAAGAGTTGCAGCTGGAGTTCGTCATCGAGGCCGGCACGCTTCAGATCCTCGACGCCACGCGGGTCCAGCGGTCCAGCCGGGCCGCGGTGCGGATCGCGGTGTCTTTGGCCGAGGAGGGGATCATCCCAAAAGCTGACGCGCTGCTGCGGATTGCGCCGCGTGCGCTGACAGAGGTGCTGCACCGCCAGATCGCCCCCTCTGCGCGCAAGGATGTGGTGGCGCGGGGCATCGGCGCCAGCGCGGGCGCCGCCCGGGGCAAGCTCGTCTTTACCTCGGCCGCTGCCCAGGCGAGCGAGGCGCAGGACGAACCCTGCATTCTCGTGCGCCGCGAAACCACGCCCGAGGACATTCGCGGCATGCATGCCTCGGCCGGGATCCTGACGGAGCGGGGCGGCATGACCAGCCATGCGGCGGTGATCGCCCGGGGGCTCGGCCTGCCCTGTGTCGTCGGAGCGTCCGACGTTACGATCAGCCGCCGGACCAAGACCCTGACCACGGCGAAAGGCCGCGTTTTCAAGGAAGGCGAAGAGATCACGCTGGATGGTGGCACCGGCGAAGTCATTGCTGGCGCGATCGACATGCTGGAGCCGTCGCTGGACGATGCCTTCCGGTCGCTGCTCTCCTGGGCGGATGCGGTGCGTGACATCGGCATCCGCGCCAATGCCGACACCCCGTCCGAAGCCCGTCTTGCACGCTCCTTCGAGGCGCAGGGGATCGGCCTGTGCCGCACCGAGCATATGTTCTTTGAAGAAGAACGCCTGACGGTCATGCGCGAGATGATCTTTGCCGACAGCGCAGAGGACCGGCAGGCGACGCTGGACCAGTTGCTGCCGATGCAGCGGCGCGATTTCGTGGAATTGTTCGAGATCATGCAGGGACAGCCGGTATGCATCCGTCTGCTCGACCCACCTTTGCATGAATTCCTGCCCAGTGACCGGGATGCCATGCGAGGTCTTGCAGAATCGCTGGCCCTGCCGATCGCAAAGGTCGAGCGGCGGGTCGAACAATTGTCGGAATTCAACCCGATGCTGGGGATGCGCGGGGTGCGTCTGGGCATCACCGTGCCAGAGATCTACGACATGCAGGCGCGCGCCATTTTCGAGGCGACGGTGGAGGCCAGCCGCCGTGGCGAGCCGGTGGTGCCAGAGATCATGATCCCGCTGGTCTCTGCCAACCGCGAGGTCGAGCTGGTCAAGACCCGGATCGACGCTGTGGCCGCCGCGGTGCGCAATCAGACCGGCGCGAGCTTCGACTATCGCCTGGGCGTCATGGCGGAAACCCCACGGGCCTGTCTGAGGGCCCATGAGATCGCGCAGCACGCGGCCTTTCTCAGCTTTGGCACCAATGACCTGACCCAGATGACCTATGGCCTGTCGCGGGACGATGCGGGGCGCTTTATGTCGGAATATGTCAACCAGGGCGTGTTTCGAGAGGATCCTTTTCACTTGTTGGACAAGGATGGCGTCGGCGAATTGTTGCAAATGGGCGCAGAGCGGGCCCGGGGAACAGCGCCGGACATCGTGCTGTCGATCTGCGGCGAACATGCGGGGAACGCCGAATCGATATCCTTCTGCCGGGACGCGGGATTCGACTACGTCTCCTGCTCCCCCTTCCGCGTGCCAGTCGTCCGGTTGGCGGCGGCGCAGCTTGCACTGACACGGCCAAGATCGAACAGATAGCCGTTAATCATATGAAAATAAAAGACACTTAGGTTCCGCAAAAAAGAGCCGCGTGCACAATTTGCGCTTGCGCTCCTATCGGGGCCTTCTGCAGTGCGGCGTGGCAGACTCGACTCAACGACCGTTTATCGGTTAAGCCACCTTAACAATGGTTTTCATCCGGTTAACGGGTGTACCTGGGGGACATAGAATGTGGATTAGGCGTCTGATGAAGGCGGCCATCTTGGTCGCCGCGACCGGAACGAGCACGATGGCTCATTCAGGGGAGGTATTCAGCTTTTCGAACGACCCCGGTGTCATTGTTAGTAACAGACTTCTGGATCTTCTGAGCCGCGAAAAGACAGCGCTCGGCCAGGTCAAGGCGATCCGGCTGCAACGCCTGTCGAAACTGCCCCAGGCGCGGTTTGAAAAGGCCCGTCCCAAGGGCGTTGAATTCACCAACAGTTGGCTGGACAGTCAACCCACCGTCGCCGGCGATGCCCAATGGCGCTGCCTGACCGAGGCGCTGTATTTCGAAGCGCGGGGCGAGACGGTGCAAGGCCAGTTCGCCGTCGCCGAAGTCATCCTGAACCGGGTGGATCGCGCGGAATTTCCCTCCTCTGTCTGCAGCGTGATCCGTCAGGGGACCGGCAAGCGGTTTCGCTGCCAGTTCACCTACACCTGCGATGGCCGCGACGAGGTGATCCATGAAAAGGCGACCTATTCCCGGCTGGGAAAGATCGCCTGGATCATGCTCAGCGGAGCGGACCGGGTGCTGACCAACGGGGCCACACATTATCACACCAAGGCCGTGAACCCGCGCTGGGCGCGTGTTTTCCCACGCACCACGACCATCGGTGTGCACCATTTCTACAAGATGCCTCTCTGACCAGGTCTGGCTTGCCAGGGTTTTGAGCCGGGAATGCCGCGTCGCGCGGATTTCCGGCTCGCCTTGCGTTGGCGGAGTCGTTAGGTCCTCTTCACATATGGCGGAGAGGGGCTATGGCGGACGAGATTTACGAGGCTTTCGCGCATCCCGAGGCGCGGTCGGCAACCACGGGCGATCCTGCCATGCCGGATCGAATCTCGGTCCGCGACCATATCGTCGAGGTCGAGATTGGCGCCTTCCAGGCAGAGCGTGGAATCACCCAGCGCGTTTGTTTCAATATTGTTGTTGAAGTAACGCCGCCCGGCGCGCCGGTGGAGGACGATGTCGACCGTATTCTCAGCTATGACAAGGTGACAGAGGCGATCGCGCAGGAGCTGGCGGCGGAACGTCTGAACCTGCTTGAAACGCTGGCGGAACGGATCGCCGACCGGATCCTGCTGGAACCGCGGGCGCGCCGCGCCTTTGTGCGGATCGAGAAACTGGATCGCGGGCCGGGGGCGCTGGGGGTCGAGATCGTGCGCGCACGCCGTGCCAGCGCCCGCGCCGTTCCGGAAGGCGAGGCGGTGCCCCATGCGACCGTCGTCTATCTGTCGAATGCGACGGTTGCCTCCGCTCAAATATCAGAAATCATTGATGGGTTTTCCGACTCGGGTGTGCCCTTGATCTTTTGCCTGGATCGGCCGGACAGCCCCTTGCCACAGGCAGAGGCGCGGCTGGCGCAACGGCGGATCGACCTGCTGGCGATCGAACAGAACGCCTGGGTCCTGGCCGGGCGGGACCGCCGCTGTGTGGTCGTCGGCACCCGGACAGAGCTGGATTGGGCGATGAAGCACGGTCAAATCTGTGTCTGGGCGCCCTCCAAGATCGTACTGGACGCGGTCGAGGGGCCGGGAACCGACCTGCAGGACACGACGGCGCTGGCCCTGTGGTTCGCCCGCCTGATCGAGGCGCGCGAGTTCGTGACCGTGGGGACCCCCGCGCCGGAATCCGCCGACCCCGTGGCGCGCCGCGCTGGGTAGCGCTTGCCATTTACCACTTTGCGCCCGAAACCCCGGATATGAGCATATATTTCCGGCCAATCCTGATGCAGGATCCCGCACGGCCCGACGGGGCCCAGACCCTTGCCGGGGGGGGCTGCTGGTTCGACCGGGCCGAGCGATTGTCCAGACAGGACCCGCCAGAGATCGTCGCGGCCCAGGACGTGCCACGCGAAGTTCTGGATCGTCTGACTGCGCCGCGCGCACCGTTGGCTGGGCTGACATGGGATCGCCCCCGCTTGATGGGAATCCTGAATGTGACGCCGGACAGTTTCTCGGATGGGGGACTGTTTCTGGCACCGGATGCGGCGCTGCGACAGGCCAGGCGTCTGTGCGACGACGGGGCGGATCTGCTTGATATCGGGGGCGAATCCACGCGCCCCGGAGCCGCCGAAGTGGCCGCGGACGAGGAAGCGGCGCGCACGGTTCCGATCATCGAGACGCTGGCGTCAGAGCTGTCCGTGCCCATCTCGATCGATACGCGCAAGGCCGCCGTCGGGCGGGCTGCTTTGGCGGCGGGGGCGCGGATGCTGAACGACGTTTCCGCCCTGACGTTCGACCCAAGGATGGCGGCGCTGGCGGCCGAATCTGCCGCGCCGATCTGCCTGATGCATGCGCGGGGCGACCCCGCGACCATGCAAAAGGACCCCAGCTACGACAATGTGCTGCTGGATGTGTACGATTTTCTGGAAAAAAGACTCGTGGCGGCGGAGACCCAGGGCATTCCCCGTGCGCATGTGATCGTTGATCCGGGTATTGGGTTTGGCAAGACGGCGGCGCATAATCTGGCATTGATCCGGGGGATCGGCCTGTTTCATGGTCTGGGCTGTGTGCTGCTGCTGGGCGCCTCGCGCAAACGGTTCATCGGAGCGATCGGCGGCGCGGTGGAGGCGCGGGCGCGTGCCCCGGGCTCGATCGCGGTGGCGCTGGAGGCTGTGTCGCAGGGCGTTCAGATCCTGCGCGTGCATGATATGGCGGAAACAAAACAGGCGCTTCGGTTGCACGAAGCGATCACAGGCAAAGGGCTGAGAGCATGAGCAGAGAGATTTTCGGCACGGATGGGGTGCGCGGGCGGGCAAATTCCTATCCCATGACGGCGGATGTGGCCTTGAAGCTTGGGGCCGCGGCGGGCCGGTATTTCCGGCGGGACGGCGGCGGGCGGCACCGGGTCGTGATCGGGAAGGACACCCGGCTGTCAGGCTATATGCTGGAGAATGCGCTGACCGCCGGGCTGACCTCAACGGGTATGAACGTGCTCTTGCTGGGGCCGGTGCCAACGCCCGCAGTTGGACTTTTGACACATTCCATGCGGGCAGATGTGGGTATCATGATCTCTGCCTCGCACAATCCGCACTTTGACAATGGGATCAAGCTGTTTGGCCCGGACGGGTTCAAACTGTCGGACGAGGCCGAGGAAGAGATCGAGCGGATCATGGCGGGCAGCGTGGAATATGCGCAGCCGCAGAACATCGGACGGGCGCGGCGGATCGATGACGGGCGTGGCCGTTACATGGAATATGCCAAGACCACCTTTCCCTCGGGCCGCAGGCTGAACGGGCTGAAGGTGGTGGTCGATTGTGCCCATGGCGCCGCCTACCGGGCCGCGCCCGAGGTGCTTTGGGAATTGGGGGCCGAGGTGATCTCTATCGGGACCTCGCCAGATGGGACCAACATCAACGAAGGCTGCGGCTCCACCAACACCGCGCTGGCGGCGGAGACCATCCGGCTGGAGGGGGCGGATGTGGGGATCTGTCTGGACGGCGATGCGGACCGGGTGATGATCCTGGATGAGACCGGCGCCGTTGCGGATGGCGACCAGATCATGGCGCTTTTCGCATCGCGCTGGGCCGATGAGCAGCGGCTGGTCGGGAACACATTGGTGGCGACGGTGATGTCGAACCTGGGGCTCGAGCGCTATCTGGCGGGGCGGCAGATTCACCTGGAACGCACGCCGGTCGGGGATCGCTATGTGGTGGAGCGGATGCGGGCAGGGGGCTGGAACCTGGGCGGCGAGCAATCGGGGCATATCGTGATGACGGATTATTCGACGACGGGCGATGGGTTGATCGCCGGACTGCAGTTTCTGGCCGCGATGACAGAGACCGACCAGCGCGCCTCTGCCCTGACGACCAGTTTTAACCGAGTGCCGCAATTGTTAAAGAATGTGCGTTATTCTGCGGGATCAGAGCCCTTGAATCTCGCAAATGTGCAATCCGCGATCTCCGATGCCGAGGCACGGCTGACGGGTACCGGGCGGTTGCTGATCCGCAAGTCGGGCACGGAGCCGCTGATCCGCGTCATGGCGGAATGCGAGGATGAGGCCCTGCTGGGTCAGGTGGTGGAGTCGATCGTAGCCGAGGTGGAGGCTGCAGACGCCGCCTAAGGGGCGATGGCGCGGAAGATCTCGGTGCGCAGCGCGTCGGGGGCGGTGCTGCCGGGATCGTCGACGTAGACTTCCCAAACGGGCATGGCCGCTTCGAGGCCTTCTGCCTTCATGTGATCCCACAGGGCGTTGTGGGTTTGTGACAGGCGGTCGTAGGGGCCGGTGTGCAGCGCGAACATCGCACTGCCCGCTGGCAGTTCCCCGGCCAGGATGGGCCCCGTCGCCTTGGCCGCATCCTCGGCAGAAACCATGACGCCGCATTGGAAGGTCATCCGGCCGGAGGATGGCATCTCTGTATAGACGGACATGGGCATACTGGCGGGTGTGATCCCGTTCTGGCCGACAAAGCCCATGACCTGGCCGAAGCCGGCGCCCATGGCCTCGGCAATCGCCGCGCCCTCCATCGCGGACTCGCAAATGACATAAAGGTAGGGCTGGGCCGGAAGGGTTTTGCGTTCAAAGGTCATGGGATCCTCCTTGGGTCAGTCGCAGGACTTCAGGGCAAGCGGAATGGCGCGCGGCTCTTCGCCCAGATCCACCCGCATCAGCGTTTCGCCGTCGTCGATGGCTTCGAGATATGTGGTGAGCGTCCAGGTCTCGCCTTCGCCGGTCAGGGTGAATTTGGCAATGATTCCGGGCTCTTCCGTTCTCTCGGTGCTCTGCAGGCGGCCGGTCGATTCAAAGAACCGTATCTCGGTGGCGGTGATTTCCAGATAACCTTCGGCACCCGGGCCGGTGGCACAGGCGGCTTCGGAAAAGCCCCAGCCGCCAATGATGCTCTCGGGCAGGGTGTCGGCCAGGACGGGGGGCGCGACAAGGCAAAGGGCAAAAAGACTGAGTTTCAACATGGTGTCCTCGGGCAATGGCGTCTGGGGGTGAGCATAGCGAAGGAAACCCACCCGCACGATACAGAAAAAGCCCCGGCGCGGGGCCGGGGCTTTGGAAGTCATGGGGATCGCCGATCAGTTCTTGGCTTTGTCGACCATCTTGCCGGCCGAGATCCAGGGCATCATGCCGCGCAGGGTCTCGCCGACCGCTTCGATCTGATGGGCGTCGTTGTTACGGCGGATCGCCTTGAACGAGGGCTGGCCGACCTTGCATTCGGTCATCCAGTCGCGCACGAAACGGCCTTGCTGGATGTCGTCCAGAACCGCCTTCATCCGGGCCTTGGTCTCGGCGTAAGGCAGGATGCGGGGGCCGCTGACATATTCGCCGAACTCGGCGGTGTTCGAGATCGAGTAGTTCATGTTGGCGATGCCGCCTTCGTAGATCAGGTCCACGATCAGCTTTACCTCGTGCAGACACTCGAAATAGGCCATCTCCGGGGCATAGCCGGCCTCGACCAGCGTCTCGAAGCCCATCCGGATCAGCTCCACCAGGCCGCCGCACAGAACCGCTTGCTCGCCGAACAGGTCGGTTTCGCATTCCTCTTTGAAGTCGGTCTCGATGATGCCCGAGCGCCCGCCGCCGATGGCTGAGCAATAGGACAGGCCGATTTCCAGCGCCTTGCCCGAAGCGTCGTTGTTTACGGCCACAAGGCAGGGCACGCCGCCGCCCTTGACATATTCACCGCGCACCGTGTGGCCGGGGCCCTTGGGGGCCATCATGATCACGTCGATGTCCTTGGGCGCCTCGATCAGGCCGAAATGGATGTTCAACCCGTGGGCAAAGGCGATGGCCGCGCCGGGCTTGATGTGATCCTTGACGTGGTTGGTCCAGGTGTCGGCCTGAAGCTCGTCGGGCATGGTGAACATCAGCACGTCACACCAGGCGGCGGCCTCGGAGATGCCCATGACCTGCAGGCCTTCGCCCTCGGCTTTCTTGGCAGAGGGCGAGCCGTCGCGCAGGGCCACGGCGATGTTGCGGGCGCCCGAATCGCGCAGGTTCAGCGCATGGGCATGCCCCTGGGAGCCGTAGCCAAGGATGGCGACCTTCTTGTCCTTGATCAGGTTGATATCGCAGTCACGGTCATAATAGACGCGCATGATCTTTCCTCCGGTTTGTTCTGGCGCCGGTGGTAGCGCGGATCGCGGTCCTGCGCGAGAGTAGTTAGCAGTGGTTCCTGCGGTCTTTTCGTCGTATGCATTCGTCATATTATCAAATTTCGGGAAGATCATGCTAGACGATGAGGATCGGCGCTTGCTGCGTCGCTTGCAAGAGGACCCGCTGATGGCGGTGCCCGACCTGGCGGCGCTGGTAGGGCTGTCGGTGTCGCAGACGACGCGGCGGCTGGACAAGTTGCGCGGGGCCGGGGTGATCCGGGCCACCCGGGCGGTAATTGACTGGCGGGCGCTGGGCTATGCGGTGGAGGTGTCGTTGCGTTTCACCCTGGACAAGACCCAGCGCAATGCGTTCGACGCGTTCATCGCGGCGGCGCAGGCGGTGCCGGAGGTGATCGAGATCCAGACCTTTCTGGGCAAGGTCGATGTCCGCCTGGGGATCATCGCGCGGGACATGGCGGATTATCAGCGGATCTACCGGGACCGGATTCTGACGCTGCCCCATATCGCGGATATCGAGGCGCTGATGCATGTGGCCACTGTGAAGGCCGAAGAGCGATTGCCGGTATGACCACGCCCGATGCCATCGATCTGGCGATCCTGCGCGAGCTGGGGCGCGACGCGCGGCAATCGGCCGGGGCGCTTGGGCGAAAGGTGGGGTTGAGCCAGCCGGCCGCCTGGCGGCGCGTGCAGCGGCTGACAGAGGCCGGGGTGATTGCGGGGCGGCGGCTGGATCTGGACCGGGAGCGGCTGGGGTTTGGTGTGACGGTGTTTCTGGGGGTCAAGCTTGCCACCAAGGGGCGGATGAGCCTGGATGAGTTCGAGCGGGCCGTCTCTGCCATCCCGGAGGTGCAGACGGTGCAGCATGTGCTGGGATTGTATGACTACCGGCTGCGCGTTGTGGCGCGGGATCTGGCCGATTTCGAGCGTATCCTGCGGCGCCGGATCATGGCGCTGCCGGGGGTGGGCGGTATCGAGGCCAATGTGCTTTTGTGCGAGGAACGGCGGCAGGGCCCGCTTGGCGGGGACCTTTCGGGAGGCTGACGGCGGGGTGACGCTCGCTCCTGCGGAGCGTCGCCCCACCCGCCGTCCCGTCAGTGGATGTCAGAGCAGAACGCTTATCATCAGAAGATTGGGGATCACGCCCAGCATCACGATCAGAAACTTGAGCGCGTAGGATCCCATGCGGTTCCACTGGCCGCCATCGTCGCCCAGTTCCACCGCGATGTAGACAAAGCCCAGCGCCTCGCCGGACGCGCGCCGTTCTGACTTGGCCAAGTTTGTCATGGCATTGTCGTAGACGGCCTGTAGCCGGGAATCCTCCAGCTTAAGTCGTGTTTCCAAAGTCGTGTCTTTCATTCTTCGCTCCGCCAGTTTTCCGTCTGCAAGGTAGGGGCATACCTGAAACTGTCCAGAGGTATACGGCCCGATTGTTAAGGTGATCTCAAGTCCGCCGTGCTTTAGACAATCGGGGGCGCCGGGAGGGTGACATGCATTTTCGCAACCGATACGATGTCTGGGGCTTTGTCGCCTGTGTGACGGGCATTTCCGTGGTTCTGGCGCTGTTGGGCAACCTGTGGGTTCACGGGGCGGGCGGGGATCTGACGTCGCAGGAGCTTCGATCCAAGCAGGTGGTCGATGCGCTTGTGACCATTGCCATCACCTTGCCTGCGGCCGGGCTTGCCGGCATGGTCATCCGCCGCTTGCAGCGGGCTGCTGCCATGGGGCGCGGACCGGCGGAGCAACCCCGGGGGATGCGGCCGCGCATTCTGTCCCGGGTCGTCGGCCGCCTGCGCATCGGGCGGCTGCCGGAGGGGTAATCCGCGCCGGGCTTTGCTTTGACTGCCTACGAACCCGCAAAGTCCGGTCGCGGCAGGGCAGGCACGCATGGCCGCGACCGTTCGCAGCCAGTCAAAGCCCGCACCCCTGACGGCACGTCCGGATCTCCAGGCGTTCGCCACGTGAAACGCGCGGCAAGGCCTGAAGCCGCCCCGGGAACACGGTCGCCCGGCCTTGCCGGACAATTCACCGCCTCACTCCGCCGTCTCCGGGCGCGGCCTTGCCGTCTCGGGCCGCCAGCTTTGCATCTGTCGCGAACCGACGCTATGGAGAGGGCACCAACCAGGGAGGCACGCGCCATGTCCGCTTTGCTCGATACCGTCGATCCCGACGGATTGCTTGAATACTCCGTCGTCTTCACCGACCGGTCGCTGAATCACATGAGCAGCGCCTTCCAGACCGTGATGCGCGACCTGTCCGGCCTGCTGCGAGATGTCTACAAGGCCGACGGGCTGGCGCTGATCCCCGGGGGCGGAACCTATGCCATGGAAGCCGTCGCGCGCCAGTTCGCAACCGGCAAACGGGCGCTGGTGATCCGCAACGGCTGGTTCTCCTACCGCTGGACGCAGATCTTCGAGGCCGGCAGCATCCCCGCCGCAGAGACGGTGATGAAGGCGCGCCGGGTTGGAAACGCATCCGATGCCCCCTTTGCCCCGGCCCCCATCGAAGAGGTCGAGGCCAAGATCGCCGAGACCCGGCCCGATGTGGTCTTCGCTCCGCATGTGGAAACCTCGTCGGGCATGATCCTGCCAAATGACTACCTGACGCGGGTGGCTGCGGCCGTTCACGGCGTCGGCGGGCTCTTCGTTCTGGATTGCATCGCCTCTGGCTGCGTCTGGGTGGACATGGCAGCGACAGGCGTCGACGTGCTGATCTCGGCGCCGCAAAAGGGGTGGTCCGCCGCGCCGTCGGCCGGGATCGTGATGCTGCGGGACGAGGCGATCGTCCGCAGCAAGGCCACCACCTCGACCTCCTTTGCGGTCGACCTGGGCAGATGGCTGTCAATCATGCAAGCCTACGAATCCGGCGGCCATGCCTATCACGCGACCATGCCCACCGATGCGCTGCGCGTGTTCCGGGACCGCGTAGCGGAGACCCAGGCGATGGGGTTCGAGGCCGCGGCCGAAGCGCAATGGGACCAGGGTCGCCGCGTGCGCGCCGCGCTGGAACAGCGCGGCATCCGCTCCGTCGCGGCCGAAGGCTACCAGGCCCCCGGCGTCGTGGTCAGCTACACCTCCGATCCGGACATCGCGACCGGCAAATCCTTCGCCGCCAACGGTGTCCAGATCGCGGCAGGCGTCCCGCTCATGTGTGACGAAGGGCCGGACTACCGGGCGTTCCGGCTGGGTCTGTTCGGCCTGGACAAACTGCGCGACGTCGATGCCAGCGTGGCGCGACTGGAATCGGCGCTGGACAAGGTGGTCTGACACCCGCGGCGCACAGCCAGCCCGAAACATCAGCCCGCGCCCCAGGCCAGCCCGTGCACAGCACCGGCGCCCGGGGCGCCGCCTGCAAGTGACACCCACACGCGCCCGCCAACCGCCCCAGCGCTCCCCACCAAGCCCATCGGATGCCGCTTTTTCTGGCCAGAAATACTCCGGGGGGCGCCGAAGGCGCGGGGCAGAGCCCCATCCAACCCCGCCGCCTCGCACAAGCCAACGCCCCGCAAAGCAACAGTGCCGCCCCACCTAGCCTCGCCGCTCTAGTCGGCACCACCCACCCGCCAGCGATCCGCAAAGAACTGCAGCGCGATGGTGTTGTTGCGGTTGTGACTCTCACCGGGCACGCGATTGACCAGACCCAGGCGGGTCTTTTGCAGCAAGGCCGCCTGCGACCTTGGCACAAAACTCAGCGAGGGCGCCGGGATCACCCAGATTTCCGCCCGGCACATCGCGCTGGAGCGCACATCATCCACAAAGCGCAACGCCTCCGGCTGATTGCTGAAATCCGCCAGCGCCTTGGCATCGAAAAACCGCGGCCGCACCAGATAGCCCATGACCCCCTGAAACCCAACGACCTGCCGGCGAACCCGGAGGCGGGAGGCGCGCACCGGCGCCGGCGGTTCCATGAACAGGTTCGAGCGAATCGTCGTCATCCGATCCGTCAGATCCGCGGGCGCAATCCAGCCCGCCATGGTCAGCGCCCGGTCGGGATCGCTGCTGGCCATATCCTCGAACCGCTCTAGCAGCCAATGGGGATAGATCCGGTCATCGTCCACCACCACCAGCGGCGTGTCCGGCAGCTCTGCGGCCACGGTGGGGATCAGCTTGGTGCCCGGCCCAAGGTCATCGGTGAGGCGAAGATAGACCGCCTCCAGCCCTTGCAGCCAATCGGGGATGTCATAAGGCACCTGTTCGCGCAGGCTGAAGGTCGGCACGTTCAGCACGATCCGCGCGGGCAGGCGGGTCTGGTCCAAAAGGCTCTTCAGGGTCGGCGCAAGCAGTCCGATGCGGCTGGGCGTCGTGGTCAGCGTCACCACCAGGTCAGAGCGCGCCTCGGCCTCCTGCCAGCGGCGGTCCAGTGCCTCTAGCGAAAGACGGGACAGGCGCCACTCGCGCAACAGATCCCCGGGCAGCCATTCGCCCTCGAACAGATGATGGATCCAGATGGCCAGAGCGGCCAGCGCGAGGATGATAACGGCGATCCACAGGCCCAACATGGCGTCAGCTCGGCATGGCACCGACCCCGGCGAGGCGGTCGGTCAGGTCGGAATACAGGGCCTTGCGCTCGTCCGGGCTCAGGAAGGCGCCGATCTCCACCTCTCGTCCGGCACCGGCGAGGGTCACGTAGTTCTCCACCGGCCCGCCCTTTTCATGGATCACCACCTTGACCCAATAGGGGTTCGCCTCCCAGCTTTGTTCCGGCCCGCGCGGATTCTGGCGGATCAGCTCGATCCGGTCCGGGCCCAGCGACAGATCCTCGCGCAGGGTGCCGTCCCGGTAGTTGCGCCGGATCAAGGCCCATGTCAGCGCCAGCGTGCCCATGGCAAACGGCAACAGCCCCCAAAGGATCGGCGTGCCCAGGACAGAGAAAAGAGGGATCAGCAGCAGCAGAAAGGTGATGCCCACGAAAACCGCGAACCCCTCGGGCGGGAGGGAGCGGTGCGGCCACAGGATCAGGTGCCATTCCTCGGCGCCATCGGTCTGGGGATCTGTCGTCCATTCATAAGGCATGCCGGGAACCTAGGGCGATTCCACGACAGGTGGTAGGTCCTGAATGTCGCGGGGCAGGGGGGGCGGCAGAGATACTCTTGCTTGACGCAATGCCGCCCCCCGAACGCTGTTTGCGGGGCTCGGGCCACCTTGGGGCGCAGGCAAGATGACCTGACCGCGACCGGCTCTGATGGTCAGGCCGCTGGGTCGGAATGCAAAAGGCCCCGGCGCGATGCCGAGGCCTTCTGATCCGAGGAACGGGCGGTACGGGGCCCGCTCAGGTCTCTTTGCTCAAACCCTCGTCGTGCAGCGCGTCGACCCGGGGATAGACGCCATGCGGCCGGTCCCAGTCTTCCTGCTTCGGAAGTTGCTCGAACGTATGCTCCGGCGGCGGGGTCGGCAGGGTCCATTCCAGCGTGTCGGCATATTCGTTCCAGGGGTTCTTGGCCGTGATCTTCTCGCCCCGGGTCAGCGTGTGGTAGACGATCCAGATGAAGAACAGGAACGAGGCGAAGGACAGGAACGCGCCCAGCGACGACACGAAGTTCCAGAAGGCGAATTGCTCCGGATAGTCGATGTAGCGGCGCGGCATGCCCTGACGGCCCAGGAAGTGCTGCGGGAAGAAAGTGATGTTCGCCCCAACGAACATCGTCCAGAAG